>JBHADJ010000179.1:0-8993 GCA_041855065.1 Lysobacter sp. | reverse complement strand
TGCAGGGTCTTGATGGCTTCGGGCTTCTCCGCGGCCACCTGCTCGATGTCCATGCCGCCTTCGGCCGAAGCGATGAAGGTCACGCTCTGGGTGGCGCGATCAACCAGCACCGACAGATACAGTTCCTTGTCGATATTGGTGGCCTGCGTCACCAGCACGCTGTCCACCGGCAATTCGACGCCGGCGGTTTGGTAGGTGGCCATTTTGGTGCCGAGCATGGCCTTGGCATAGTCGCGCACCTCGTCCAGCGTCTTGGCGAGCTTGACGCCGCCAGCCTTGCCGCGGCCACCGGCATGAATCTGGGCTTTCACCACCCAGAAGTCGCCACCAATGGCTTTGGCGGCAGCCACCGCCTCGTCCGGGGAATGGGCAACCTGCCCGACGGGAACCGCGATGCCGTAATCGGCAAACAGCGCTTTGGCCTGATATTCGTGGAAGTTCATTGAGTCACCAAGAAAGTGGAAAGACACGCCCCCGGCCCGAGTACGGCCCGAGATCGCCGGCTATTGTCGCCGATGCGGGCGCGATGGGCAAAATCTGCTTGCAGACGGCATAATTTGTGATCTTCATCACGGTCGATTCCCCATCTGGCAAGGAGCATGACATGAGCCCTCATACCCCGACACCTCTCCACGATCAGGGACTGAAAGTGGAAATCCGGCTGTTCTGTCTATCTCGCCTCCTGCAAGCCATTCTGGTTCTCGGGCTGGTCACCCTGCCTGGCATGACGCGCGACTGGGCCATCCACAACACCATGAACACGATGTTGATGAGCTTCAGCTACGCCACGGCCGCACTGGTGTTGCTCTGGCTTTCCTTTACCCGGCTGTCGGGCAACAAGCAACTGTACATCGGCATCGGGCTCGACCTGCTGTTCGCCAACGTGGCCATCTACATCATCCCGCAGAGCGTCAACCTCATCGCCCTGATACTGATGTTCCCGATCTGCGCCGCCGGCGTGCTTTCGATACATGCCTCGGTCGCCGTCGCCCTGCTGGCCTCGGCCACCTTGATCAGCCAAAACCAGTTCCGCCTGTATGCCAATGATTTGCTCAATATCGAGCGCAGCCACTTCGAACTCACCCTCTATATCGCCATTTACCTGTTTCTGGCCATTCTTTCCTACCGGGTGTTCGCGAAGCTCAGACAAAGTGCCCAGCTGAACCAGGCACAGAAGCTGGAAATCGACGAGCTTTCGGCCTTGAACGAAAAAGTGCTGCAACGCCTGCCGGTGGGTGTGCTGGTGATCGACAGTGCCGGTGACATCACCAGTGCCAATCAGGCAGCCGAGCGCCTTCTGATGCTCTCGCAAGGCGAGCGCCACTCACTGTCCGTGGCGGCACCGGAAGTTGCCCGACAACTCGAAACCTGGGACGAAACACACGCCCCCAAAAGCCATCCCCCGATCCGGCTTGGTCCGGACGGCGAGGAAATCGAGCCCAAATTCCTGCGCCTGCCTCCGGGCGAGGACATTCTGGTTTTTCTGGAAAGCACGCAAAGTGCCTCCCGACGCGCCGAAGGCATGACCTTGGCAACACTCGGCCGCTTCTCGGCCAGCCTGGCCCATGAAGTCCGCAATCCGCTCTCCGCGATCAGCTACTCGGCGCAACTCCTGGCAGAGTCCGACAAACTCGATGCGATGGATCGCAGCATGGTCAATATCATCCAGCAGCAAGTGACACGCACCAACAATGTCATCGAGAGCGTGCTCGGCCTGGCACGCCGACAAGCCGCCCAGCCCATGCCGCTGGATCTGGTGCAGATGGTGCGCGATTTCGTGGTGGAGTACACCGCCGGCTTTCCTCTCAATGACGACACGCTGGATATCCGCGTACCGGAAACCCCGGTCATGGCATCAACGGATCCGAGCCACATCCACCAGATCGTGATGGTGCTGGTCAGCAATGCCCGCTATTACGGGCGCATGCCCGAACAGCCCGCCCGCATGACACTGGCCGTACATGCGCAAGGCAACCAGGCGGTTCTGGATGTCATCGACCGCGGCCCGGGCATTCACGAAAATGCCGCCCGCCGCCTGTTCCAGCCTTTCTATACCACCTCCGGACACGGTACCGGTCTTGGGCTGTACATCGCCCACGAACTGGCGCGCGCCAACCGCGGCAACCTCGAATATCTGCGCCGTCATCAAGGGTCCTGCTTCCGCATCACACTGCCGTTGGTACGCCAGGACGGCCCGACAACTGACGCAGCTTCCTGACACGGTTTAGAATCGAAAACCCCTCCCCCACAAAGACCCTGAGGAGTTCAACCAAGATGCAGACGCAATCGGCCCTGGTGGTGGATGATGAGCGCGATATCCGTGAACTTCTGGTCGTTGCACTGACGCGCATGGGATTGCGTGTGGAAACTGCCGCCACGGTTTCCGCCGCCAAACAGCAGCTTGCCCATCAACCTTTCGATCTGTGCCTGACCGACATGCGTCTGCCCGATGGCAACGGCATGGAAATCCTCGCCCATATCACCGCAAACTACCCCAGCACCCCGGCCGCCATGATTACCGCCTTCGGCAGCGTGGACTCGGCGGTGGAAGCCCTCAAGGCCGGCGCATTCGATTTTGTCAGCAAACCGATCGATCTTGGCGTCCTGCGCGATCTGGTGCGCCATGCGCTGAAACTGCGCTCCGAACGCAGCTCGACCGGTCGAGTCGTCAACACCAACGAGCCTGCTGCTGCCAATGAAGAAAGCCCTCAGACCGGCGGGGAAGCCACCCGTCGCATGCAGGGACGCTCGCCGGCCATGGAGCAGCTGCGCCAGACCATCGCCAAAGTGGCGCGCAGTCAGGCCCCGGTCTACATTTGGGGCGAATCGGGTACCGGCAAGGAACTGACCGCCCGCAGCATCCACGAACAAAGCCCGCGCGCGGCCGGCCCTTTCATTCCGGTCAACTGCGGTGCGATTCCGGCCGAGCTGATGGAGAGCGAATTCTTCGGCCACAAAAAAGGCAGCTTCACCGGGGCGCATGCCGACAAGGACGGACTGTTCAAGGCCGCCAGTGGCGGCACCCTGTTTCTCGACGAAGTGGCCGAATTGCCACTTTCCATGCAAGTCAAATTGCTGCGTGCCATCCAGGAAAAAACCGTGCGCCCGGTAGGGGCTGCCGCGGAAGTCAAGGTCGATGTCCGCATTCTGTCGGCCACCCACAAGGACTTGGCGCGGCTGGTGGATGAAGGCAAGTTCCGACATGACCTCTACTACCGCATCAACGTCATCGAACTGCGCGTACCGCCCCTGCGCAACCGCCGCGAAGACCTGCCGATGCTGGCAGACAACATCCTGACCCGGCTCGGAAAAACCCACGGAATGGGCAAACCTTCGCTATCACCCTCCGCATTGGCCGCGCTGAATGCCTATCCGTTCCCCGGAAATATCCGCGAACTGGAAAACCTTCTGGAGCGTGCCATGACCATGGCTGACGGCGAACACATTCAAGCCGAGGATCTGCACCTGCCCGCCATCACCCAGCCTTTCCCGATCGAGGCCCCCAGTCCGGCCAGCCACTACGGCGCGTTGCCCCCAACGCCATCGGCGCATGCCATGCCTGCCAATCCGTCGCCTGTCGTCAATGCCCCTCCCCTGCCCGCCTCGAACCACCTTTCCACGCTGATGGAGGAGGCCGAAGGAGACCTGTCCCTGACCGATGCGGTCGAACAGATGGAGCGCGCCACCATCGAGCAAGCACTTCTTGCCAATCGCTACAACAAGACCAAGACCGCTGCCCAGCTCGGCATCACCTTCCGCGCCCTGCGCTACCGACTGAAGAAACTCGGCATCGAATAAACCGCGACACGGCCACCCGGGGCGGGCTGCCCCAAGCCCGGGCAGGATCGCCAGCCTGCCCGTCAACACGTTCTGCATCCAAAGCAAAAACATGATCGACTACGCCCGTTACGACCGTATCCGCCCGCTGCGCTGGAACGGCAAGGCGCTGGAAATTCTCGACCAGCGCAAACTCCCCTTCGCCACCGAATACGTAGAGGCAAAAAGTCACTCCGAAGTCGCCGCCGCCATCCATGCCCTTACCGTGCGCGGCGCCCCGGCCATCGGCATTGCCGCCGCCTACGGCCTGTGTCTTGCCGCGCGCGAAGTGGAAGCAAGTGACGGTGCCGCCGCACAGATGAAACTGGCACAGGCAGCTCAGGTGCTGAATGCCGCCCGTCCCACCGCAGTCAATCTGGCCTGGGCCTTGGCAAGGATGCAGCGCGCTCTGGCAACCGCAGGCCAGGATTGGCGTGAGGTGCTGCTGCAGGAAGCCGCCGCCATCGAACGGGAAGATCTGGCCGCCAACCGTCACATGGGCAGCCAGGGCGCCGCACTGATTGCACCGGGCAGTGGCGTGCTGACCCATTGCAATACCGGCTCACTGGCGACCGCCGGATTTGGCACGGCACTTGGTGTCATCCGCGCCGGAGTTGCCGAAGGCCGAATCAGCCGAGTGTTTGCCGGCGAGACCCGTCCCTGGAATCAAGGTGCCCGCCTGACGGTATGGGAACTGTTGCAGGATGGCATTCCAGCCACCTTGATTGCCGACGCCGCTGCCGCTCACCTGATGAAAACCGGCCAAGTGCAATGGGTGGTGGTCGGCGCCGATCGCATTTGCGCCAATGGCGATACCGCCAACAAAATCGGCACCTATGCACTGGCATTGGCCGCCCGTGCTCATGGCGTGAAGTTCATGGTGGTAGCCCCCTCCTCCACCGTGGACATGGCCACGCGCCACGGAGATCTCATCGAAATCGAAGAGCGCGACAGTGCCGAACTGCTCTCCTTCCGCGGCGAACGTACCGTAGCCGAAGGCGTGCCCGCCTGGAACCCGGTATTCGATGTCACCCCGTACAACTTGATTGATGCCATCGTCACCGAGCGCGGCGTGGTACTTGCCCCGGATGCTGCCAAGATGCAGGCGATGTTTGCCCAAGAGTGATCCGCGCCCGTCCTTGCGGCATGTGCGGCGACCTGACGCCCCAAAGGGGACTTGCGGCTGAATATGCCTCTTCCTACCGTAAGGCAAACCTTGGTGTTGGCAGATAGCGTTCGCTATGATCGCGGACAAGTGCGCGGTGCCGTCTTTTGTGGCGTGCACAGGCGCTTTCCCGGCGACTTGTATTCGGAATGGATGGGATGGAAGACCAATCTTCACCACAACCCCCGCCGCTGCCTTCGGCAAGCCCCATCGCGCCGCCTCTGCCGGCTCAAAAAGAGGCCGCACTGGCGTGCGCCAATTGTGGCCGCACTTACGCTGATGAGGCACAGGCCTTTTGCCCGGCCTGCGGGCAGCGCACACCTGCGCGTCGCATCGATTGGGGCTTTTTGAGGGACGAAATACTGCAAAAAGTCCTGCCGGCCGACCGCGGTTTCGTCAATTCCGTGCTGCGCCTTTTGTGGCGGCCGGGGCATTTCATCCGCGGCTATGTCGCGGGGCAGCGCATGGGGTTCACCAAGCCCCAGATCATGGTGACGATGACCGCAGCCATGCTGCTGGTGTGGAGCCGGTTCCTGCTCGGAAGCGCGCCTTTCCCGGAGCTGGGCAGTGCAGACACGGCCGATGCCATCGCCAATATCGAGCTGGAAATCGCACGCTGGATCAACAGCAACTTTGCTGCGTTCAGCCTGTTGCTGCTGCCGGTGCAGGCGCTGATATTGCGCGTGGCGTTCTGGCGCAAGGGGGGATACAACTATCCGGAATGGCTGGTAATGACGGCCTTTCTCATTGCCCAATCCAACGTGCTGTGGGCGCTGTTGCTGCCGCTGCAAAAATCGGCGCCACAGGCGGTGCTGCTGATTGCGCTGCTGACTGGCTGTTACAACACTTTCAGCCTGATGCAGATATTCCACGAGCAAAGCCGCTGGAGTGTACTGCTGCGCTCGTTGGCCGCCTACGTGGTGTTTGTGCTGACCCACATGGTGGCGATGGCCATCGTTACCGCCATCGCCCTGGTAGTGCTTGGCTTGCCCAAGTCGTAACGGTTGTTCAGCTCTGCGTGTCCGCAAACGGGATCGGTACCAGCACGTGGTCGCCGGCCATCAACGCTGCCGCATCGCGCTGCAAGGGCAATACTGCCAAGGCAAGCTCGCCGGCATGGGCGATGACTTGGCCGATTTCATGGCCGTTTTGCCAAATGGCATCGCCGCTACGGGCGGCACCTTGCAACAGCACCAAACCGCGCTTGGCCTGGCCCAGAAAGTGGGTGCGGGCGACGACTTCCTGTCCCGGATAGCAGCCTTTCTTGACGCTGTAGGCGGCAAGGCGGGCAAGCGAGAGTTGTTGCGGGGTCCACTTCTCGCTCTGCGTTGCATCAAGGCGCGGCAGGCCGGTGCGCAATTCGTGCATCTGCCAGCGGGCAAGCGCCGCGGCATCGTCACTGCCGGCCTGTGCGGCGATGACAAGGCTGTGGCCGAGAACGCCGCCAACCTGCCAGCACGCCTCGCCAAGCGCGCGCACTTCGCCCGGCGGCAGTTCGGCATCGCTCAACAATGCCACCTGCAAGTCCGGGCGCGGCTCGAGTTTTACCTTGCTGCGCAGCACATAGCGTCGCAGGGCTTCGGCCAGCTGCGCCGGCTCGGCATCGGGCAGCAACAGCCACAGGGTTTGGCCATCCAGTCGCAGCAGGGCAAACAGGGCGATAAGCCGGCCTTTGGCATTCAACCAGCCATTCCATTGCCATTGCCCGTCCGCCAGTTGCAGCACGTCGTTCATGAACTGGGATTGGGCAAAGCGCAGGGCATCGGCACCCTGCAGGGCCAGAATGCGGTAATTCGGCAGGCGGGGGGCGGGATTTTCTGCGCCCATTGGCTTGTCTGTCATTGCTGCAACGCCGTAAAATGAAGGGATTGTGAAAGAGACGATGATAGGCCAAGACGCTCCCGATCCCGTACTGCCCCCGGAAACGGCGGCAGACGAAGGCGCGCCGGTGCCTGCCGAAGTGTCCTTGCCGGTGGAAATCGGCGGGCGCGAGGGGCCGGAGCCGACCCGCTACGGGGATTGGGAAAAGAATGGCCGCTGCATCGATTTCTGAAGGCTGACCGTTGCCGTCTCCGGCAATGGTCGCCGCACGCCCCGCCACGCGGCGCAAGCCGCCCAGCCCGGAGAATGCCGTCCTCATGGCAAAGCAAAACCGTCCGCTATCGCCCTTCATGTTGGGGCAGACGTACAAGTTCCAGATCACGTCTTTCATGTCCTTGCTGCACCGCGCGACCGGCGTGGCGCTGGCCGTCTCGGCCTTCGGCTTCTCCTGGTGGATCATGTCCATCGCACTGGGTGGCCACTATGCTGAATGCGCTGCTGCCGTCACCGGCTCGATTCCGGGCAAGGTTGTGCTGTTCCTGATTTCGCTCGGGCTGATGTATCACTTGTTCAACGGTATCCGTCACTTGGCCTGGGATGCCGGGCTGGGCTTCAAACTGCCGCAGGTATACAAATCCGGCTACACGGTGCAAGTGCTGACCGTGCTTGCCACCGCCGCCATCTGGGCCGTAGCTCTGTTCGGAGGTGCAGCATGAGCGGCAAGGCAGCTCCGAAGTTCCGTACCCCGCTGCAACAGGCCAAAGGCTGGGGTTCGGCCAAATCCGGTACTTCGCATTTCTGGTGGCAGCGCGTCACCGCGGTGATTCTGGCGCTGCTGGTGCCGTACATCGTGTTCATGCTGGCCTGCGCCGGCGGCCACGATGCGGTGGCATTGCGGGCTCTGATCGCCAAGCCGTGGAATGCCATCATCCTCAGCGTGTTCTCGATCGCGCTGTTCTGGCACGCCAAGCTCGGCTTGCAGGTGGTGATCGAGGATTATGTCCACGACCGCACCATGCACCTGACCCTTCGCATCCTTCTCATCCTGGGCAGCCTGGTCGGCGTTTTGAGCGCCATCTATGCCATCGCCCGCATCGCAATGACGGCCTGAATCCATGAGCGCATACAAGATTACCGAACACAAATACGACATGGTCGTGGTCGGCGCCGGCGGCGCCGGGCTGCGCGCCACCTTTGGCCTTGCGCAAAAAGGGCTGAAGACTGCCTGCATCACCAAGGTGTTTCCGACTCGCTCGCACACCGTGGCCGCGCAGGGCGGCATTTCCGCCGCACTGGCCAACATGGGCGAGGATGACTGGCGCTTCCACTTCTACGACACCATCAAGGGCAGCGACTGGCTGGGCGATCAGGACGCGATCGAATACATGTGCCGCGAGGCCATCCCGGCAGTGATCGAGCTTGAACATCAAGGCGTGCCGTTCTCGCGCACCGACGAGGGCAAGATTTACCAGCGCCCGTTCGGCGGCATGACCACCCACTACGGCAAGGGCATCGCCCAGCGCACCTGCGCCGCGGCCGACCGTACCGGCCACGCCATCCTGCACACCCTGTACCAGCAATCGCTGGCGCATGATGCCGAGTTCTTCATCGAATACTTCGCGCTCGATCTCATCATGGACGCGCAAGGCGTTTGCCGTGGCGTTCTGGCACTGGACATGGCCGAAGGCACCCTGCACCTGTTCCGTGCCCACGGCACCGTGCTTGCCACCGGCGGTTATGGCCGTGCCTACTTCTCCGCCACCTCGGCGCATACCTGCACCGGCGACGGCGGCGGCATGGCACTGCGTGCCGGCCTTGCCCTGCAAGACATGGAGTTCGTGCAATTCCACCCGACCGGCATCTACGGTGCCGGCTGCCTGATTACCGAAGGCGTGCGCGGCGAAGGCGGCATCCTGCGCAATGCCAACGGCGAGCGCTTCATGGAACGCTACGCCCCGAACGCCAAGGACCTTGCCAGCCGCGACGTGGTTTCGCGCTCGATGACCATCGAAATCCGCGAAGGCCGCGGTGTGGGCGAGCACAAGGATCACATCTTCCTCGATCTCACCCACCTCGACCCGAAGGACATCCACTCCAAGCTGCCCGGCATTGCCGAAAGCGCCCGCATCTTTGCCGGCGTGGACGTGGAAAAGCAGCCGATTCCGGTCATCCCCACCGTCCACTACAACAT
>JBHADJ010000178.1:0-6480 GCA_041855065.1 Lysobacter sp. | reverse complement strand
CGAGAAGCCGAAGCCCGAGAAGCCGAAGCCCGAGAAGCCGAAGCCCGAGAAGCCGAAGCCCGAGAAGCCGAAGCCCGAGAAGCCGAAGCTCGTGAAGCCGAAGCCCGAGAAGCCGCTCGTCTGGATGCAGAGCTGCTGGCGATTGAACGCTTGGCGGCAGAGCAGCGGGAAGCCGCGCAACAGGAGGCGGAACATCGTGCGGATGCGCAACAGGCACTGGAAGATGAAGCCTTGCGCTTGGCCGAGCGTGAACGCGAAATGGCCGAGAAGCGTGCGGAGGATCTGATTGCCGAAGTCCGTCAGAAAATCGACAGCAGCGAGAGTGACCCGGTGGAGGCCATGCGTCGCGCCTCGCTGGAGTTTCAGCAGCAAGCGCGTTTGGCCGAGCTGCGCGCCAAGGAATTCGAAGATTTCATCCGGCTGGAAGAAACCCGTCTGCGCGAAGGGCGTACCGACGAAGAGCATGCCGAAGCACAGCGGTTGAGCGCCTTGCAGGTCGAGGCGGCTCACCTAACTGCACGACGCCTGCAGGAGCAGGCACGGGTTGCCAGCCTGCGCGAAGCGGAGTTTCTCGACTTCATGCAGCTCGAAAGCGAGCGGTTGCGGGCACTGGCCGAACGCCGCGAGCGCGAAGCGGCAGCACTGAGCGCCTTGGCAAGCAGCGGTGGCGAGGCACAGCGTGGCAGCAAGCGCACGCCGGTGGTCGAAGAAATCGGCCCGGATGAGGCGCTGGATACCCGCAACATGGATCAGGATCTCCTGGACGTGTTTGTCGAAGAAGGACAAGACATCCTGGATGATTCCGATGCCCTGATACGTCGACTTCACGATGCGCCCGCCGACCGTGAGGCACTGGTGGCCTTGCAGCGCAACCTGCACACCCTGAAGGGTGGGGCACGCATGGTGGGTATCGAGGAGATGGGCGATCTTGGCCATGTCATCGAAACCCTGCTGGAAGCGGCGGCCAACGATCAAGTCATGCTTGGCGATGGCGAGACCGGCTTGATCGAGCGGGCGCTGGATCGATTGACTTCGATGCTGGCGCGCATCAAGCAACGTCGAGCCCTGTACCCGGCCACCCGACTGCTGGCGGAGCTGGAGGCGGCGAGCCGTGGCGAGCACTTGCAGGTGGCGGATGGCGAAACCGCACAGCCGGAAAGCGCCTTGCGCACGAGTGCCGTCGGCGAAGATGTCGAGCCGCTGGTTCGTCCCGCGCAGGAAATGGTGCGGGTACGTGCCGAATTGCTCGACAGCCTGGTCAACTACGCTGGCGAGGTGGCCATTTACCGTGCACGTCTGGAGCAGCAGCTTGGTGCGTTCCGGGGTGCAATGGGGGAAATGGAGCAAACCAACATTCGTTTGCGCGACCAGTTGCGGCGTCTGGAAATCGAAACCGAAGCGCAGATCATTGCGCGCTATCAGCGCGAAAACGAGGAGCAGGAGCAAGCGTTCGACCCGCTGGAGCTTGACCGCTTCTCCACACTGCAACAGCTGGTACGTGCCTTGAGCGAGTCGGCCAACGACTTGTCCAGCCTGCAGGAGTCGCTGGGCGACTTCACCCGTCAATATGAAGCCCTGCTGGTACAGCAATCGCGCGTCAGCACCGAGCTGCAGGAAGGCTTGATGCGTACCCGCATGGTGCCGCTGGAAAGTGTGTTGCCGCGTTTGCGTCGAGTCGTTCGGCAGGCCGCTGCCGACAGTGGCAAACAGGTCGAGCTGGTGGCAGATGGTGCGCATGGCGAGCTTGATCGCAATGTGCTGGAGCACATGGTGGCACCGCTTGAGCATCTTTTGCGCAATGCGGTGGCACATGGCATCGAGTCGCCTGCACAGCGTGAAGCAGCGGGCAAGACGCCTACGGGCGAGATCCGCCTCAAGATGCGCCAGGAAGGCTCGGAAGTGGTGCTTGAGGTCAGCGATGACGGCGCAGGCATCGACCGCGTGGCGGTTCGCAAGCGCGCCGAAGCCCGAGGTCTCATCAAGCCGGATGATGTCGTCCCGGAAGTTCAGATTGATCAGATGATTCTGCTCTCGGGCTTCAGTACCGTGGAGGCGGTCAGCCAGCTTTCCGGGCGTGGCGTGGGCATGGATGTGGTCAACAACGAGGTGCGGCAGATCGGTGGAAGCCTCGAAATCGCCTCGATCCCGCAGCGAGGCAGCCGCTTTGTCCTGCGTCTGCCGCAACGTCTTGCCGTTACTCAGGCCGTATTCGTGCGGATCGGCGAGAGTACCTTTGCAGTGCCGGTAGCATCGGTGCGCGGGGTCTCGCGCATGGCTCGCGACGCTTACCAGCAACCGGGCAGCACGCATGCCTACGGGGGCGAGGAGTACGAAGTTCACGATCTGGGGCAGGTGCTGGGGCAGGCGAGTGCCAAGGCCGAAGGGCAATTGCAAATGCCGCTGTTGCTGGTTCGTGCCGGCGAGATGCGCGTGGCAGTCGGTGTCGATCAGATCATCGGCAACCGTGAAATCGTGGTGAAGCCGACCGGCCCGCAAATCGCATCGATTCCGGGTGTCTTCGGTGCCACGGTGATGGGTGATGGTCAGGTCATGATCATTCTGGACGTGGCACCGCTGGTACGCCATTACGTCACTCGGCTCGCCAATCAAAGCTTGCCCGAGAGCAGTTCGGTGGCCGAGAGCAGCAGCGTGCCGCTGGTCATGGTGGTGGATGACTCGATCACCATGCGCAAGGTCACCACGCGCGTGCTCAGTCGCCAAGGCTTCGAGGTGCTGGCGGCCAAGGACGGTATCGATGCGCTGGAGAAAATGGAGGAGCGGGTGCCCGATATCATGCTGCTCGATATCGAAATGCCGCGCATGGATGGTTACGAGCTGGCAGCGGAAATGCGCCGTCAAGTACGCTTGCGTCAAGTGCCGATCATCATGATTACCTCTCGCAGTGGCGAGAAACATCGTCAGCGGGCATTCGATCTTGGCGTCAACCGTTATTTGGGCAAGCCCTATCAAGAGCCCGAGCTGCTGCGCAATGTCAACGAACTGCTGGGGCGTGAAGCGTGACCGAGAAGCTGACCCATACCATTTTGCTGGCACGCCCCGGAGCAGCACGCGAGGGGTTGAGCGAGGGACTGCGCAAGGCCGGGCTGGAACTAGCCCTGGTTGCCGATCCCTTGTCGGTGAGCGAGGCAGAGATCCGTGCCGTTCATGCACGGAATCTCGTTGTTGCGGTGGAGCCCGCGACTGAAGAGGCATTGCAGAAGCTGGAGTCGCTCTTGAGCGATTCCAGCTATCAGGTACTGTTCGAAGAAGCAGCACTGGTTGAAACCCGTACCGGCTGGGATGCCAATCGCTGGTCCCGCCATCTGGGGGCCAAGCTGCTGGGGCATGGCAATGTATTGCCAGCGGTTGACCCATCGGCATTGCTGGCTGAGCCAGTGTCGTCGGCCGCAATTCCGCAGGTGCCTCAACCAGAGCACGTCGAGCCAGCTCCCGAGCCGTCGCAAGTTGCCGAGCCGGAAATGTCGGTGGAGCAGGCGGCCTCCAGCTGGCATAGCCATGCCGGGGCAGGGTGGGTCAGCACCCATGTCGAGCTGGGATATCAGGCGGCCTCGACCTTGGGGACGGATCAGGCCGCAGAATCCGTCACGCTGGATACGGCTTGGTCAATGCCGGCATCGAATGAAGAAAGCCTGCCTTCGGATTCGCCACCTGTAACGGCGTCGGCAGTGGAGCCGGAAAGCCTGTCACCTTGGCAGCAAGAGGCAGAAGGCGAATCGAACACAGCGATGTTCTCGCCAGAGGGGATTGCCGCGGAGAGGGAGGCGGCAACCCTTGTGGAGAGGATGGATATGCCGGAGGTGATGCCGCCGCCGCTCAGCTCGCTTGCGACGGGTATCGAATTGGCCGGCGAGGACTCGCTTGAAACAGAGACATCACGACAAGCGTTTTCTCTGGATGAGTTTGCGCTGCCGGATTCAGACAGCAATGGTGAGCTGTCGCTGGCCATGGCCGGCGACGCGCCGAATGTAGGCGTGTACTCGGGGGAGACAGAGGCCAAGCACGAGGGGATCGTCGGCTTCGAGCTGGACATTCCGGTAGACGAAGCAGCGTCGAGCTTCGCGATGGATGATTTTTCCATGCCGCTGGCACCAACCGAAACACTCTCCACGCCCAGCGAGGAGGTCAGTGTGGAGGAGGCTGCAAAGGCGGCATGGACAGCCTTCCAGAACTTTGATGCCGACAGTTTCGATACTTTCGAACCGGCTGTCACGGCACCTGCCAATCTGAGTACCGGTTACCAATCGGCACTGGCATCGGAGGAGGTCGGTGTAGCACCGGAGCAGGCTTATGCGTCTGCCGAGGAAGCCTTGAGCCAACTTGAGGCCGTGGACATTCCCGATGACTGGCAGGACTTCGAGAAGGTCGAGCCGCCGACTGAGTCCGCTCCGCAGCCGACGGAAATGCCGGCAGCCGGAGCGTGGTCGCTGGTTGAGGAGAGCGATGCGCCAGCCGAGTTGCCAGGCACGCCGGCAACCACGGCTGGCAACACACTGGAAAGGTTCGAATCACGGATCGCTTCACTTTCGCTGGTACCGAATGAGGAAGAGGCCTCGGCATCTGACGATGCGCTCGCCGGGCAGGTTCAAACCGACGAGGCCGCGCTGGATCTTGCGCGCACTCCGCTGAGCAACAGTGCAGTTGTGCTGCTGGGAGGCGTCGGTGGGCCGGATCCTCTTCGGCAGATCCTGCAGCATCTTCCGGTGGATATGACCGTGCCGGTATTGGTGCAGCAGTGGCTGGAAAACGGCCACTATGATCGCCTGGTACTGCAAATGAGTCGGGCGAGCCGGATTCCGGTGGCATTGGCCGAACCGGGCATGCCACTGCAGGCGGGGCAAGCCTATGTGCTACCGCAAGGGCTTGGACTTGCCAGGGACGCTGCCGTCGGGCTGCGTTTTGAAGCAACGGGCAGCACCGGGTTTGCTGATGTGCTGTCGCCGCTTGTTGCCAGTGCCAGCGCGGTGGTGGCGTTGAGTGGTGCGTCGGAGGACTGCATCAAGCCGATCCTTGCCTTCCAGCAGGCCGGTGGCCGGGTATTGGCGCAGGCGGCTGCTGGTTGCTATGACCATACGGTTCCGGCACTTTTGATTACCCG
This sequence comes from Lysobacter sp., assembly GCA_041855065.1. Lineage (GTDB taxonomy): Bacteria > Pseudomonadota > Gammaproteobacteria > Xanthomonadales > Xanthomonadaceae > Solilutibacter. The sequence goes on along the minus strand of JBHADJ010000178.1, from coordinate 1,364 downwards.
GGGAGCTTATGCGGACACGCCCGCCGGGCTTGCCATCCGGATTGGCGATAGTAGAGGGGCTGATCTATGAGTAGTACGTTTGAATCCTCACCCGACGAGCTGCGCGGGGTTCTGATACAAGTGGTGGGCGCACGACTTCTGCTGCCCAATGCCTGCATCGCCGAAATCCTTTCGGTGGCCGATCCCGATCCCTTGCCGGATATGCCCGATTGGTTGCTGGGGCGCATTCGCTGGCGTGGTTGGCAGGTGCCACTGATTGCCTTTTCGGCACTTCTTGGCAGCGGGATACCGGACGGAAATTTGCGCAGCCAGCGCGTACTGATTCTGAAAGCACTGGGTGGCAATCCCCGGCTGCCATACTTCGCCATGCTGACGCAGGGCTTTCCGCGTCTGGTACGGGTGGAGGCCGATGCTTTGGTGGCAGCGGGGCAGGAACAGTCTGGTGTGGCTGGTGTCCCGGTGATATTCCAGGGCGAGGAAGTGCTCATTCCGAATCTGGAACAGACCGAAGCCAGAATCAGCGAAGTGCTGGAACAATTGCCGGGCAGTTGAGCCACCCGGCATCAAATCTGTCGCCGTGATGGATGCCGGGCCAGTGGCATCCATCACGCCATGAAAGTAGCCATTACCTCGTCATGGACAATGCAGCATTGAGCGCCTGCAAGCGCGCCGGTGTGCCCACGTCCGTCCATCGCCCGGTGTGATGCTCGCCGCTGACCGCCTGCCGCTGCATCGCCGCGCGCAGCAGCGGTGCCAGCTTGAAGCGCGGCGGCACGGCATCAACACCCGGCACATCGCCAATCACCTCGCGCCAATTGGCCAGCAGCGCCGGCCGATACACGCCGATGCCGGAGAAGGTGAGCTTGGGTGCGCCTTCCGAATGCACCTGTCCATCGGCGGCGAGATGAAAATCCCCGCCCGGATGATGCTCGGGATTGTCCACCAGCACCAGATGCGCCAGCCCCGCCGGTGTCTCGGGCAGGCGGGCAAAATCGAAATCGCACCAAATATCGCCATTGACCGCGATGAATGGCGCATCCCCCAGCACCGACAGGGCGTTGCACATGCCGCCGCCGGTCTCCAGCGGGGTTTGCCCTTCGTGCAGATAGTGCAGGGTGAGGCCGAAGGCGCTGCCATCGCCAAGCACGGCCGGGAACTGCTCGGCAAGCCAGGCGGTATTGATGCACACCTCGCGCACACCGAGCGCAGCCAACTTCTGCAGATGCCAGACAATCAGCGGCTTGCCCCCGGCCACGAGCAGCGGCTTGGGCGTATGGTCGGTCAACGGGCGCATGCGCTCGCCGTACCCGGCGGCGAAAACCAGTGCCTTCATGCCGGTGTGTCCAGCGCGGCCAGACGCGGTT
>JBHADJ010000177.1:0-4330 GCA_041855065.1 Lysobacter sp. | reverse complement strand
GTCGCGCCGCGTCCCTTGCTGCAACTTCAAGCGGTTTGAACCCATGTCCACCCTGCCACGCCACACCCGCCTTGCCGGCCTTGAGCCGCTGACCCTCACCCCGGCGCTGAACTTCGTCAACATCGGCGAGCGCACCAATGTCACCGGCAGCGCCCAGTTCAAGAAAATGATTCTGGAAGGCCGTTACGACGACGCCCTGGCCGTGGCGCGCCAGCAGGTGGAAAACGGCGCGCAGATCATCGACGTCAACATGGACGAAGGCCTGCTTGATTCCGAAGCGGCGATGGTCACCTTTCTCAACCTGATTGCCGCCGAGCCGGACATCGCCCGCGTGCCGGTGATGGTGGATTCCTCCAAGTGGAGCGTGATTGAAGCCGGCCTGAAATGCCTGCAAGGCAAGGGCATCGTCAACTCCATCTCGATGAAGGAAGGCGAGGAGGAGTTCCGCCGTCAGGCACAGCAGATACGCCGCTACGGCGCTGCGGTGGTGGTGATGGCGTTCGACGAAACCGGACAGGCCGAGACCTTGGCGCGCAAGGTGGAAATCTGCTCGCGCGCCTATCGCATCCTCACCGAGGAAGTCGGCTTCCCGCCCGAGGACATCATCTTCGACCCGAACGTGTTTGCCGTTGCCACCGGCATCGAGGAACACAACGACTACGCCGTCGCCTTCATCGAGGCCTGCCGCGAGCTGAAAAAACGTTTTCCGCTGGCACACATTTCCGGCGGCGTGTCCAACGTTTCGTTCTCTTTCCGCGGCAACGAGCCGGTGCGTCAGGCCATCCATGTGGTGTTTCTCTATCACGCCATCCGCGCCGGCATGGACATGGGCATCGTCAACGCCGGTGCCCTGCCCCTGTACGACGATTTGCCCGCCGAACTGCGCGAGCGCGTGGAAGACGTGGTGCTGAACCGGCGCGCCGATGCCACCGAGCGGCTGCTGGAAATCGCCGACCAATTCAAGGGCAAGAAAGGCCAGCAAAAAGTGGAAGACCTCAGCTGGCGCCAAGCCCCGGTGGCCGAGCGGTTAGCACATGCGCTGGTGCACGGCATCGACACCTACATCGACGCCGACACCGAAGAGGCGCGTCAGGCCGCCCAGCGCCCGTTGGACGTGATCGAAGGCCCGCTGATGGCCGGCATGAACATCGTGGGCGACCGCTTCGGCGCCGGCAAAATGTTCTTGCCGCAAGTGGTGAAATCCGCCCGGGTGATGAAAAAAGCCGTGGCCTGGCTGCTGCCCTTCATCGAAGAAGAAAAACAGCGCAGCGGCGATGCCGGCAAATCCAACGGCAAAATCATCATGGCCACCGTCAAGGGCGACGTGCACGACATCGGCAAGAACATCGTCGGCGTGGTGCTGGCCTGCAACAACTTTGAAGTGGTGGACTTGGGTGTGATGGTGCCGGCACAAACCATCCTCGACCGCGCCCGCGAAGAAAACGCCGACATCATCGGCCTTTCCGGCCTGATTACCCCCTCCCTTGAGGAAATGAGCCACGTCGCCCGCGAAATGCAGCGCCAAGGCTTTGCCATCCCGCTGATGATTGGTGGTGCCACCACCTCGCGCGCGCACACCGCGCTGAAAATCGACCCGCATTACAGCGCCCCGACCATCTGGGTGAAAGACGCCAGCCGCGCCGTGAATGTGGCGCAATCCTTGATTTCCCCGGAACTGCGCCCGGCCTTTGTCGCCAGCCACGAAGCCGACTACGCCGACATCCGCGTGCGCCACAAAAACCGTGGCGATGCCAAGCGGCTGGTTTCGCTGGAACACGCCCGCGCGCACAAGTTCCGCCCCGACTGGGCCAGCTACACCCCGCCCGCGCCCAAACAACCCGGCATCCATGTGTTCGAGGACTACCCGCTCAACGAGCTGCTGCCGCTGATCGATTGGGTGCCGTTTTTCAACGCCTGGGAGCTGGCCGGACGCTACCCGGACATCCTCACCGACGAAATCGTCGGCCAGCAGGCCAGCGACCTGTTCCGCGACGCCCAAGCCATGCTTGAGCGCATCATCGAAGAAAAATGGCTGACCGCCAAAGCCGTCATCGGCCTGTTTCCGGCGCATGCCGAAGGCGATGATGTCATCCTTCCCGAGCACGGCAAAACCCTGCATTTTTTGCGCCAACAAGCCGACAAGCCGATCGAGCGCCCCAACCTCTGCCTTGCCGACTTCATTGCCCCGAAAGAATCGGGCAAAGCCGACTGGATTGGCGCCTTCGCCTGCACCGCCGGCATCGGCATCGAGCCGCATGTGGCACGCTTTGAAGCCGCCCACGACGACTACAACGCCATCTTGCTGAAATCCCTCGCCGACCGCTTGGCCGAAACCCTGGCCGAGCACCTGCACCAGCGCGTGCGCCGCGAATTCTGGGGCTATGCCGCCGATGAAGACCTCAGCGCCGCGGCCATCATCGAAGAAAAATATCAAGGCATCCGCCCCGCCCCCGGCTACCCGGCCTGCCCCGAACACAGCGAAAAAACCACCTTGTTCGCACTGCTCTCGGCAGAAGACAACGCCGCCATGCAACTGACCGACGGCTTTGCCATGCTGCCCGCCGCCTCGGTTTCCGGCTGGTATTTCAGCCACCCGCAAAGCCAATACTTCGTCGTTGGCCGCCTCTCCAAAGAACAAGTCGCAGACTACGCCCGCCGCAAAGGCATCCCCCTGCCACACGCCGAACGCCTGCTCGCCACTCAGCTCGATTACGATCCGGAGTAGCTGCACGCCACTGGTCAATCACTACTGCTCGAACAGCGTCAGTGTCTTTATGTACACCGCCCTTCAAGGTCACTTTCCCTCAACAAGCCCGCTACCCCGCCCCATCACATATGCACTGATGGAAAGCCGCACCAGCCCCCGTTAAGGACGCGCTTCAAAACTCCGTGCAACTACTCTTCCCATAGTCGCGGCGCGATGGCAGGATGCAAAAAACGCTGAACTTGGACTGGACGAACAAACGCACGAGAAAGCGCCAATTCCTCGACGAAATGGAACGAGTAGTGCCGTGGTCGGCACTGTGCGCTGATCGAGCCGCACAGCCCGCGCGCCAAGACTGGCCGGCCGCCCTTTCCATCGAGACGATGCTGCGCATTCACTTCATGCAAAACTGGTTTACCTTTGGCGACCAGGCGATGGAAGAAGCGCTGATCGACACGCCGCTTTATCGAGACTTCGCAGGGCTGAACGTCGATGCGGATCGATTGCCCGACGCCATCACCATTCTGCACTTTCGTCACTGCTGGAGCGCCATGGCTTACGGAGGAGTAGTTGGTGCTATTATTGTTGGAGGAGTGGCTTGGCATGGCCAAAAGACGATTGAAATGCTCTCCGCAAAATCACCAGAGCAGTTAAGTGCCGCTCGCAAAGCTGCGCTAACGACAGAGCCGACCCAGGATACGGAGGCAATTTCACTCGCGACGAGCACGACGACTTGAAGCAAAAGCAAGAAAGCGCATGCAACGAATCAAAATCACCAACTTGCACAAAGCCAGAGATTGATTGCAGCAAAGCAGAATTAACACAAAAATGTATCGATGCCAGAATAAGCATCGCCAGAAAATGTTTCGCAGGCGGGGACGCCGGTCATAATCAGAAGATAAATCAACTCATGGCAATTATTGGAAAATACACAGGGCACAAATGGCAACCGAACTCAATAAATTCAATGAAGAGCAATTTCTTCAAACAAAGCGAGAACAAAGAAAAACATCGCCGAACTTAATTCTCATCTATCGGGATCATATCAAAAACACCTTCCCCAGAAATACACCAAACGGAAATCTTCTAATCTCGAACACCTTTAGCGGCGAAGATGAGATTGATTACCATAATTTCTGCAACATATTCAAAGATTTATCATGGACTGATGTCAATCTTGAATTGTTATACGAAAAATACTCGCAGTTCACATATTTAACGGATAGAGGCTGGCTCTTCTATCTGCCGGCTTTTTTGTCATTTTTTTATGACTTAACAGCCAGCAACATAGATTTATTTGAGATATTCATAGAAAAGCTATGCGATAGAAGTTTTATTTCAAAGAACCAATATCAAGAATTAACTATCGAGCAATCCAAATTGGTCGCCATATTCTTGATCAATGTCGCAAATTTTTCAACCAATAGCCACGCATCCCATTTGGCTCAAGAGTCCATCGCCAGTCATTGGGGCGCATATTTAATGGCCTAGGGCCTGTTAACACTACCGTAACCCGTCGGCGATGAGAGCAAAGCAGATGAAGGCAAGGAACATCACGTCGAGCTTCTCAAACCTGGAGAAGATTCGGCGGTAGCCCTTGAGGCGGCGGAACAGGCGCTCGACCTC
>JBHADJ010000176.1:0-5271 GCA_041855065.1 Lysobacter sp. | reverse complement strand
GCTCATCCTGCTGCCGCTGGTGCTGATTGGCACCGCCTTGCTCACCTTCATCTCGGCCAATGCCAAGAGCATGAAGGAAGCGCAAGCACACATGACCTGGCTGCTGTTCATGCCGATGCTGCCCTCCTACGCCCTGATGGCCTACCCGCTGAAGGACACCCAGCTCTGGCAATACGCCGTGCCCTTCCTCTCGCAAAGCCAGATGCTCGGCAAAATCTCCCGCGGCGAACTGCCCCAGCCCGAGCAATGGGCGGTGTACTTTGCCTCGGCTTTCGCCCTTGCCGTGCTGCTGTGGTTGGCTGCGGTATGGCGCTACAAGCAGGAGAAACTGGCGATTGCCAGCTGATCGGGAAAAGCCCCGGCAAGCAAACGGCAGCGACCCGCTTGCCGGGGTTTGCGGCATGCATCCATACCAATGAATGATGAATGGTACTGTTGCAATGCACAAAAAGTGCTGTTATGATGCGCTGCACAAACCGGCGTACGGTTTGTTTTTCTCCAACTTCAAAAGGAAGCGACCATGTTCCAGCCGCAGTTCAATGAGCAGTTCACCGCCGCCACGCGCCAGTTCGCTGAAACGGCCGCCCGCATCAATCGTCTGGCGCTTGAAAACGCCGAAAAAGCCTTCCAGTTGCAGCTTTCCGCACTGGAACAGAACGTCAACGCCACCTTTGCCTATCTCGGTCAGCTGGTGGATGCCCGTGATTTCAATGGCCTGCGCGATGCCGTGCCGGCCGGTGTGCAAGTCGCCCGAGAAAACACCGAGCGTGCCATCGCCACGGGTCAGGAAATCTACGACAGCACCCTGAAGACCAATGAGGCCATTGCCCAGATCGCCAAGGGTGAAGTGGAGCAGGCCGTTGCCAAGGTGCAGGCCGAAACCAAGAAGGCTGCCAGCAAGGCACGCGCCGCCTGATCGGCAACTCCGGTCAAAGCAAAAGCCGTCAGCCCGAAAGGGTTGGCGGCTTTTTGTTTGTGTGTGGCAATGCTGGTGCTTATTCGCCGCTGTAGCGACTGCCAGCCGTGCAGGTTTCGTGCACGACGACGGCAGACAGAAGCGGGACGCTCGGCTTCAGTCGCTCCCATATCCATTGAGCCAATCGCTCGCTGGTCGGGTTTTCCAGCCCCTCGATGTCGTTGAGATAGTGGTGATCGAGCTGGTTGTACAGCGGCTGGAAGGCGGCTTTCAGGTCGGCAAAATCCATGACCCAGCCAAGATGGGGATCAAGCGGGCCACTGACATGCAGTTCGACACGAAAAGAATGCCCATGCAGACGTGCGCATTTGTGGCCATCGGGGACGTTGGGAAGACGATGAGCAGCTTCCAGGGTGAAAATCTTGAAGATATCCATGTGGGCATTGTAGGCCGATGCGGCACAATGCGTGCTTTCTCGATTGGCAGTGGGCATGGCCAAACTCTACTTCTATTACTCGGCAATGAATGCAGGCAAGACCACGACCTTGCTGCAATCGGCTCACAATTACCGTGAACGCGGCATGCGGGCGCTGATTCTTGCGCCAAAGCTGGACACTCGCGCCGGAGGCAAGGTGGCCTCCCGGATCGGGTTGAGCGCACAGGCCCTGCGCTTTGCTGCCCAGGATGATCTGCAACGGCGGGTCGAAACGGATATCGCCCGGCATGGCCGGCTGCATTGTGTTCTGGTGGATGAGGCACAGTTTCTTGCCAAAGCGCAGGTCTGGCAGTTGAGCGAAGTGGTGGATGCGCTCGGCATCCCGGTGCTCTGCTATGGGCTGCGCACGGATTTTCGCGGCGAGTTGTTCGAAGGCAGCGCGGCATTGCTGGCCTGGGCGGACGAGATGCAGGAAATCAAGACCATCTGCCATAGCGGCAGCAAGGCCATCATGACCGTGCGTCTGGATGAAAACGGACGCGCACTGGCAGATGGCCCGCAGGTGGAAATCGGCGGCAACGAGCGTTACGTGGCGGTCAGCCGTCGCGAGTTCAAGAAAGTCATGCGTGGCGAAGGGGAAATTCTGCCACTGCAACCGCCCTTGCTGTGAGCCTTGTACATGGATGACGCACTGCTTTGGCTCTTGGCCATCGGATTTGCCGCCGGATTGATGGATGCGGCCGTGGGGGGCGGTGGATTGCTGCAGCTTCCCGGTCTTGTCAATGTGCTGCCTGCCGATACCCGCATCACTCAGGTGATGGCGGTCAACAAGTTTGCCTCCTTCAACGGCACGCTGATGGCGAGCGTGCAGTATCTGCGCCGGATCCGGGTGCCGTGGCGCATGCTGCTGCCGGCAGCCGGGCTTGCCTTCGTGTTTTCCTGGCTGGGTGCGCGCCTGTTGGCCTATTTGCCGACCCAATGGATCAAACCGGCCATTCTGGTGTTGCTGGTGGTGATGGCGTTTTACACCTTTCTCAAGAAAGACCTCGGCCAGCTTGAGCGTCGCCATGCGCTGAGTCGTCGCGAGCACTGGGCCGGGCTGGCACTGGGTGCCGGGATCGGGTTTTACGACGGTATTTTCGGCCCCGGTACCGGCAGTTTGCTGGCATTCGTGTTCGTGCGGTTTTATGCCTTCGATTTTTTGACTGCCACCGCCTCGTCCAAGGTCATCAACCTCACGACCAACCTGGCCGCACTGGTGTATTTCGTGCCTGAAGGGCATGTGGTCTGGGCATGGGCGATTCCGTTGGCAATTGCCAATTTCTCCGGCGGATTGGTGGGGGCGCGCTTGGCGATGAGAGGCGGCAGTCGTTGGCTGCGGCGCGGCTTCATGCTGCTGTTGTGCCTGTTGATTGGCCGTTTTGCCTGGGATCTCTGGCGGGGCGGATAGCAACATCGGAACCTCCCGCGCATTTGCAGGCGATGCTTTCGGCTCGCACAAGCAGCGGGGCGCGGGGTGGATACGCCCGGCCATGAAGCGAAGCGCCCGGTATGTACCGGGCGCCGTATGGGGAGGCTTTAAAGTGCCGCGCCGCCGAACTTCCAGGTCAGTTGCAACCAGTAGCTGCGGCCTACCGAGTCATACCAGGAGATGTCGTAGTACGGATAGGAGGCGTAGGTCGGGTCGTGCGGCGGCATCTTGTTCAGCAGGTTGTTGACGCTGAGCGCCACGCGCAGGTGGCTGTTGATGTCGTGGCGTAGGCTGCCGTTGAAACGCCAGGTGGCCGGGGTCCAGGCATCGTTGTCGTAATTGGCGATGCGGCCGAGGCGGTGGCCGTACAGGCTTGCGCCCCAGGCACCGCGATCCCAGTTGATGCCGATGTTGCCCTTGCTGCGCGGGATGTAATAGCCGCTGTCCACGGCGAGCTGGTCTTCCACCGGGTCGCCGGGGTATTGCTGGCTGGTGTGCTTGTAGACCCAGGTATAGCTGGCGCTGAAGCGGAAATCGCCGGCATTTTGCGTGCGCAGGCGGTAATGGCTGGCAAGGTCGATGCCGGAGGTTTCCTCGTGTGCGACGTTGATCGGGTTGAAGCGCGAGCCGAGCAGGGCATTGCTGTTGGCGCTGTCGCGGATGACGCGTGCGAGGGCATCCACGCAGGTGGGCGAGGTGATGTCCACCGGGGTGCCGTCCATGGTCACGCCAAGACGGCAGTTGGCTTCATCGCGCAGCAGGCTGTCGATGCTCAGATCCTGCACCTGATTTTCGATGCGGATCTTGTAGTAATCGAGCGAGATGTCGAAGCCTTCAAACGGGGCCCAGACGACGCCGGCGGTGAAGGAGGTGCTGGTTTCCACGTCCAGCGCCGGGTTGCCGGTGCGGATGTTGGTGACGCGCGCCCGGCGCAGGCTGCTGCGGCAATCGGCGATGGCGGCGCTCGGGTCGGCCAGACGGCAGCGGTAGTAATCGGTGGCACGGGTGCGGAAGTAATCCTCGCCGGCATACAGGTAGTGCAGATCCGGGGCGCGGAAGCCGGTGCCGTAGGAGGTGCGCAGCAGCAGGCTGTCGATTGGCCGCCACTCCAGCCCGAGGCTGTAGGTGAACTTGCCCGGATTCTCGTCGCCGTAGCTGTAGCGGTCGTAGCGGCCGGCGAGGCTGGCATCCAGACTTGGCAGGAGCGGTGCACGCAATTCGCCGGCAAGGCTCCAGTGATTGCGCTTGCCGCTGCCATCGCCGTAGCGGGCGCCGTAGTAGTCGGTGGTCAAGGCCACCGGATCGGGGTTGATGCGGTAGGACTGGCGGCCATATTCGGCCACGGCGGCAAAGCCGGCATCACCGGCCGGCAGGCTGAACAGTGCCGGGTTGTTGACGGTGAAGCTGACGGTATCGCTCTGCGCTTTCGGGCGGAACACGGAGGTGGCCGCGATGCTGGCGTATTCGGCCGGCGTGATCGGGGTGAAGGCACGGCTGTGGTCGGCATCGTAGATGGCGTAGCCGTCGCTGTCATAGCCAAGCAGCGGGCCAAGGAACAGGGTGTTGGCGGCATCGGCGAGGATGCGGGCAAAGCGCACATCGGCCTTGTATTGCGAATGGCTGTAGGCTGCTTCCCAGTTCCAGTTTTCGCCCCATGCGCCTTTGAAGCCGGTGGCAAGGGCAAAGGTTTTCTGCGTGTTGCGGTTCATCGCCTGACGCATGCCGCCCATTTCCTCGGGCTGGAACTGCCGCCACCAAGCCTCGTATTTGCCGCTGGCCTGGTTGTAGAACACGTTGGCGTAGTTGCGGGTGGAGGCGGCATCCTGAAACGCCCAGCGCGTGGTGTCGCTCATCAGCGCGACTTTCTGCCGGCCCCATTGCAGGTCGGCAAACCATTCCAGATCGTCCGAGAACCGGTAGCCGAGTGCGGCATGCAGATTGGCCGAACGGCGCTCGTTCTCGATGGTGCTGTAGGCGATGGCGCGGGTGCTGCCGCAATACGCGCCGTAATCGCCTTCGGCCAGCACCGTGGTGCCTTCGGCCAGGCCGCTCATGGCGGCGCAGGCATCGGCGGGGATGACGTTCTCGCCATCGTCGTCATCGTAGATTTCCGCCACCAGACGCGGCAGGCGCTCGCTTTCGGACGGGCCGTTGAGGGTCGAGGCCTGCACCTTGCGGTCGATGCCCCAGATCGGTTTCTTGTTCTGCAATTCCAGCCCGAATATGGCACTGAAACCGCCGCGCTCGAAGCCGCTGGTCAAGGTCAGCCGGTGCGAATTGCCGCCGCCTTCCTGCGTGGCACCGTAGCGATAGTCGAGGGTGGTGCCGTCGGCGGACTTCTTCAGGATGAAGTTGATCACCCCGGCCATGGCATCGGAGCCGTAAATGGCCGAGGCGCTGCCGGTCAGCACTTCCACCCGCTCGATCATGCCGAGCGGAATATTGCCG
>JBHADJ010000175.1:0-25114 GCA_041855065.1 Lysobacter sp. | reverse complement strand
CAGGAACACCTCCCGCCGTGTCTGCTTGCGCTTGCCAGCGTGCTCGGCGTCGGAGAAGCTCAGTTGCGTCATCGAATCATGCCTTTCATCAGATGCGGATAGTGTCGCCGATCAGGGGGGGCTTGTTCAGAGGATCCCTAGGCATGTCGACAAGCCGCTAGAATGGCGTTTTATTTCACGAGACCACCCGCATGTCCCAAGCTCCTTTGCATGTCGTGATCCTCGCTGCCGGCGAGGGCAAGCGGATGAAGTCGCGTTTGCCGAAGGTGCTGCAAAAGGTGGCGGGCAAGCCGATGCTGGGGCATGTGATTGATGCGGCACGGGCGTTGCAGCCGGCAGGCATCCATGTGGTGTATGGGCATGGCGGCGAGGCGGTGCGGACGGCGTTTGCCGATGCGGTCGATCTGCACTGGGCCGAGCAGCGCGAGCGGCTGGGTACCGGGCATGCCGTGCAGCAGGCGATCGGACAGATTCCGCAAGGCGCACGCGTGCTGGTGCTGTATGGCGATGTGCCGCTGATTGCGCCGGCCACCTTGCAACGCTTGCTGGCCGTTTCCGCCCCGTTGGCGGTGTTGGTGGCCGAGCTGGACAATCCGACCGGTTATGGCCGTATCGTGCGTGATGCCGAGGGACGGGTCGGGGCAATCGTGGAGGAGAAGGATGCCGATGCGGAAACCCGTGCCATTCGTCTGGTCAATACCGGCATTCTCGCGGCCGATGCCGATGCGCTGCGCGTCTGGTTGTCCGGCCTTCGCAATGCCAATGCCCAGGGCGAGTATTACCTGACCGACATCTTTGCCCAAGCGGCGGCCGAATACCGTGCTGCCGAATGGGTGCAGGTGGCCGATGCGATGGAAACCGAAGGTGCCAATGACCCGTGGCAGCTGGCGCAGCTTGAGCGTGCCTGGCAGCATCGAGCGGTGCGGGCGCTGTGCCGCGAAGGGGTGCGCTTTGCCGACCCGGCGCGGGTGGAGGTACGTGGGCAGGTGGAAGTCGGGACGGACGTGGAAGTGGATATCGACGTGATTTTCGAGGGGCGCGTGGTGCTGGGCGAGGGGGTCGTCATCGGCCCGTTCACCCGGCTGAAGGATGTGGAAATCGCCGCCGGCACGGTAATTCGTGCGCACTCGGATATCGAAGGCGCAACGATTGGCCGCGATGCCCGTATTGGCCCTTATGCGCGCCTGCGCCCCGGCAGCGAGCTGGCCGATGGCGTGCATGTGGGCAATTTCGTCGAAGTGAAGAAGTCGCGCATGGGCGCCGGCAGCAAGGCCAATCACCTGAGCTATGTTGGGGATGCCGAGGTCGGCAGCGGTGTCAATATCGGTGCCGGCAGCATTACCTGCAATTACGATGGCGTGAACAAATCCACCACGGTGATTGGCGATGGTGCGTTCATCGGCTCCAACAGCGCATTGGTGGCGCCGGTGGAAATCGGGGCCGGGGCCACGATTGGGGCGGGTTCGGTGATTACCCGCAGTGCACCGGCCGACAAGCTGACACTGGCGCGGACACGGCAGCAAACGCTGGAAGAATGGCAGCGGCCGGAGAAAAGCCGCGGTTGAGCCCGGTGGGGGTCAATCCGGCAGGCCGAGGATGACGGCAAGGCCGCCGCCTTCGCGGTTGGCGAGGCTGATGTGGCCGCCGTGGGCTTCGATGATTTCGCGGGCCAGTGCCAGGCCAAGGCCGGTGCCGTGGCGTTTGGTGGAATAGAACGGCAGCAGGGCCTGGGCCAGGATGGCCGCGTTCATGCCGCTGCCGCGGTCGAGCACTTCGATGTGCCAGCCGTGTGCCTGCCGGTGCAGACGCAGCTCCACGGCTTCGGCCGGGCTGCCGGATTCGTGGGCGTTCTTGATGAGGTTGATGAGCGCTTGGGAAAGCTGTGCCGGATCGGCACGGAAGGCGGCCTCGGGCACAGGCTCGGGCAAGTGGAAGGGAATGTGCTGTGCCAGCCGGGCGAGAAAGTCCGGCCAGTGGCCGTGTTCCAGACGCGGGGTAGGCAGTTTGGCAAAGCGGGCGTAGTCGCGCAAAAAGCCTTCCAGATGACGGGTACGCTCCTCGATGGTGGCCAGTGCCAGCGGCAGTTTGTCGTATTGGCCGCGGCGCAGCATCTCCTGTCCGGAATGTGCCAGCGAGGCCATCGGTGCCAGCGAGTTGTTGAGTTCGTGGCTGATGATGCGGATGACTTTTTTCCAGGTGGCGACTTCCTGCCGGCGCAATTCGCGCGTCATTTGCCGCAGCAGCAGCAGGCGGTGCGGGCGGCCATTGAGATGAAAGTGGCGGCAGGACAGGTGCAGGATGTCCTCTTCTTCCGCTTCTGCCGAAGGCAGCGCCAGCAGGGCATCGGCACCGGCATCAATCGCCTGCGCCAGTGCCTCGGGCACGTTTTTCAGCACCTGCGCCAGGGCCAGGCCTTCCAGCTTGCGGCCATTGCCCAGCAGCTTGCGGGCGGCGAGATTGGCCAGCACCACATGCTGCTGGCCATCCAGCAGCACGGTGGCGACGGGGGTGTTCTGCACCACCGTATCGAGCAGCAATTCGCGCTGTGCCAAGGCATGCCGTGCCGCGCGCAGATGCTCGCCGAGGCGGTTGTGGGCGGCCACCAGCGTGCCCAGCTCATCCTGCCGTGGCCAAGCCAGGGAGAAGCTGAAATCGCCGTCGCGGTAGCTGTCCACGGTGCCGGCCATGGCACGGTACATGGCGCTGATGCGTGCGCCTTGCCGTGCCAGTTGCACGCACAGCGGCAGCAGGGTGAGCGCACCGATGGCCACCGCCCACGGCAGTGCCAGTCCCTGCGAGAGCGCCAGTGCGCACAGGCCGAGTGCGGCCAGCAGCCAGAAGGCGGCGATGAGCAGGGTGCGATGACGCAGGGGCAGGGATGCGGGCATGGCGTGTGTCAGCGTTCGATGCCCAGCCGTTCCATGCGCCGGTACAGCGATTGCCGTGACAGGCCCAGTTCGGCAGCGGCTTGCGCTACCACGCCGCCATGACGGCGCAGGCAGTCGCGGATGTCGGCGGCATCGGGTTCGGCAGGCGGGGGCGGGGCGTCCTGACGCGGCAGGGCCAGTTGTTCGGCGCTGATGACAGCATCTGTCGCCAGCAAGGCGGCGCGCTGCATCACGTTGCGCAATTCGCGCACATTGCCCGGCCAAGAGTGTGCCAGGAGGGCGGCTTCGGCGCTGTCGCTCAGGCGTTTGTCCGTGCCGAGAAAATGCTGCGCCAGCGGCAGGATGTCGTCGCGCCGTTCGGCCAGCGGTGGCAGCGTCAGCTCGATGGCGTTCAGGCGGTAATACAAATCTTCGCGGAACTCGCCACGGGCAATCAGCGCCGGCAAATCGGCATTGGTGGCGGAGATGACGCGCACCTGGACGCGGATTTCGCGATGGCTGCCCAAGCGGGTAAAGCAGCCGGTTTCCAGCACCCGCAGCAGGCGGGTTTGCCCGGCCAGCGGCAGGGTGCCGATTTCGTCCAGAAACAAGGTGCCGCCATCGGCCACTTCAAACTTGCCGGGGCGGGCGCGGGTGATGCCGGTATAGGCTCCGGCTTCGGCACCGAACAATTCCGCCTCAATCAGTTCGGCCGGCAGCGCGCCGCAATTGAGTGCCACCAGTGCGCCGCGCCGGCGGCTGTTGTAGTGCAGGATTTCGGCGATTTTCTCCTTGCCGCTGCCGTTGGGGCCGGTGATGAGCACCGGCAAGGGCGCAGCGGCGACTCGGCAGGCCAGTGTGAGCAGTGCCTCGCTGGCGGCATCGGCATACACGAAGCCGCGCAGATCGTGCCGCTCGGCCAGTGCTTGCCGCCGTTGCCGGGTTTTGCGCGCGGCATCGCGCAGGCTTTTCTGCATTTCGCCCAGCTCCAGCAGATTGCGCACGCTGGCCAGCAGCCTGGCATCGTCCCACGGTTTGCCGATGTAATCGGCAGCGCCGGCCTTGACCAGTGCCACCGCGCGGGAAAGATCCGTCCATGCGGTCATCAGGATCACCGGCATGTCCGGGTACAGGCTGCGGATGTCGTGGAACAGTTGCGTGCCTTCTTCGCCGCTGGTGGTATCGGCCTCGAAGTTCATGTCGGCCAGCACCAGATCCACGCCGCCACGCGCCAGTTGGCGCAGGCCGGCCGCCGGGCTTTCCGCGCGGATGGCCCGGATGTCGTTGAGCGTGAACAGCATCTCCAGCGCGGTGGTGATGGCCGGGTTGTCGTCGATGACAAGGACGGTGGGCATGGGGGTTCAGGGGTGGGTGGTCAGCAGGGCGCAGGGGAATGGTATTCGGCCTTGTGGCGGAAGGTTCGTTTGCCATCGGCACAGCCGCCATCCGTGTCCATGAGTGTCGCGCATCCTGCCATCACACACTGCGCGTGGCGATGGCCGGGGGAATGCGGGTGGCGCGCAGAGCCGGGGCGAGCACGGCCAGTTGCCCGAGCAGCCACAGGGCAAATGCGGTGATGGGCAGGGTCTGCCAGGGCAGGCGCGGCAGCTCGTAATGCGTCATCATGAACTGGTTGAGGCCGAAAGCCAGCATCAGGCCGAGTACGATGCCGGCGCTGACGATGAGAAAGTTCTCGCTCTGGAAATGGCGCAGGATGTCGCCACGGGTAGCGCCAAGCGCACGGCGGATGCCGATTTGCCGGGTACGCTGCGCGACCCAGAAGCTGGCAAGGCCACTGATGCCGAAGGCGGTGATGGCCAGCATCAGCAGGCTGACGATGACCAGCATCCAGACCGCGGCGCGATCGCGGCTATAGTACTGGCGGCGCAGTTCGGCAAAGGTTTGGCTGCCGGAAACGCGCGCCGCATCGACCCGTGCCAGTGCCGCTTCGGCCGCGTGCAGGAGGTTGCCGTCGGCAGCGGCCTGGGTGCGCAGCACATAGCGGCTGCCGCTGGGCTTGATCGGCAAGAACATCACCTGATACGCCGTTGGGTCTGCACCGGGCAGGCCGCCCGGGGTGAGCATGTCGGCAGTAATGCCGATGATGCGGATGGGTTGATTCCAGCCGTACACGGTTTTGCCGAGGGCGTTTTCGCCGGGAAAGAGTGCGTGTGCCAGCGATTGGGTGATCACCATCGATGGCATGAGGAAGTTTTCCGGCAGGTTGAACAGGTTGACATCCAGGATTTCATCGGCATTGAACCAGCGCCCTTGCAGCAGCGTGACGCCGCTGGCGGCGAGGAAATGCTCGTCGGCCAAAACCATGGCGGGGGTAGCGCTGGGCTCGGCTTGTTCGGCGGTGAGCGCGATGGAGGTGTTCCAGGTGTTGTCGATGAAGGGAAAGGTGTTGATGGTAATCGCCGCACGCACGCCGGGCAGGGCGCGCAGGGCGGCGAGGTCTTCGGCATTGGCCACGTGCGCGGGCTTGCCCGGGGCACCGCCGCTGGTCTCCAGGAAGACAAGATGGGCCTCGTCGATGCCGCTTGCCTGCTGCATCCGCACCACGCGCTGGCTGACCAGATACAGGGCGTTGCAGAGGATGGCGGCGGCGATGGCGATTTCCAGCACGATCAACAAGGCAGCGGTTTTTTGCTTTTTCAGCGAGGCGAGAATCGGATGCACATTCATGGCAAAAGCAGTCATCGAGGCGGAATGAAGGGCGCAGGGTGGCTCAGGTTTTCAGTTGAATGGCAGGCTGCACGCGGCAGGCGTGCCAGGCCGGCAATACACCGGCGAGCAAGCTGGCAGCGATGGCAAGGGCAAAGGTGGTCAGCAACATCGGCATGTCCATATGCGCGAGCCGGGCATAGCTCGCCGGTTGCTGGCGAACCAGCCAAAGCCCGGCAAAGGCCAGCGCAAGGCCGAGGCTGCCGCCGACAAGGCCAATCAAGCCCGCTTCCATCAGGCATTGGCTGAAGATGGCGCGACGCGCGGCTCCCAGTGCCCGGCGCACGCCGAACTCGCCGCTGCGGCGCAGAAACTTGGCCAGCATGAGGCCGACGGTATTGGTCAGGCAGACCAGCAAAAAGCCCAGTGCCATCCACATTTGCAGATGCACGTCACGCGGCACCACCTGGTGAAAATCCAGCCACTGCATCACATCGTGCAGGCGCACATCGGGCGGGTTGGCAAAACGCCCGGCTTGCTGCTGCGCGCGCGAGTAGTTTTACAGATGTTGCCGGTAGTCGGCGACGGCTTCGGGTGAGTTCAGCTCCACCCAGTATTGCAGCCAGGCACACGGCGCATTCAGCCCGTACGCGCCTTCCTCACCGCTGGCCTGGCCCCAGCAAGCCAGGCTTCCCACCGGCTCAAGCTGCAATTCGCGGCTGGTGCTGTAGGGCAGAAACACCGCTTCGCCCCTGCCGAAGCGGTTGCCGCTCATGTCGTAAAAGCGCGGGCGCGGATTGAAATCGCCCAGCACGCCGACGATGCGGAAGCTGTGCCCATCCAGCTGCAAGGTTTGGCCGACGCTGTTTTGTCCGGCAAACAGCGTGTCGTTGAGCGTTTGCGAAATCACCGCCACCCGCGCATGGGCGGCGTCGTCCGCCGCCGTCCAGCCCTGGCCGTGGACAAAGGGCGTGGCAAACATCGGGAAGAAATCCGCCGAGGTATAGCGTGCGTTGAGCGATTCCGCCCGCCGGTTGGCGGCGGTCGGTTGCAGCACCAGTGTGCCCGCGCTCATCAGCGCCTGCCGCGCGCCGCGTGCTTCGCGCAGCAGGGCTTCGGCATCGAAACGGCTCATTTGCCTCGGCAGCTCGGGGGCAGTGTCGGTGTTGGGGTACGGGTTGAGCTGTGGATGGAACAGCTGCGTGCTTTTTTCCGGTATCGGGTTGCCGGACAGCACGTGGTACACGGTCAGCGTGGTCATGGCCGCACCAATGCCAAGTGCCAGCGTCAGCACCATCAGTACGGTCAGTGCGCAGTGGTGTTTCAGGCTGGAGAGCGCGAGTTTGAAGTAGTAGGTGAACATGGGCAAAGCTCGTGGCAGGGGAGAAGCAAGCGCGGAAAGCAGTTTTACCGGGGGCCTGTCTCTGGCCGTTGCGCCCTGAAATCGGTGGCGATGCCATCGACGATATGCACATTGCGCTGGGCGCGGCGGGCAAGCTCCGCATCGTGGGTGACCATGATGAGCGTGGTGCCCCGGGCGTTGATCTGCTCCAGCAGCTCCATCACTCCGCGTGCCATTTGCGAATCCAGATTGCCGGTTGGCTCGTCCGCCAGCAAAAGGCGCGGCTCGCCTGCCAGCGCACGGGCAATCGCCACCCGCTGCTGCTGACCGCCGGACAACTCGGCCGGGTAATGGCGCATGCGCGAGGCCAGTCCGACATCGGCCAGTGCCTGTTCGATGCGTTCCTTGCGCTCGGCCGCCTTCATGCCGCGATAACGCAGCGGCACATCGACGTTGTCGAACAGGTTGAGATCGGGAATCAGGTTGAAGCCCTGAAAAATGAAGCCGATCTTGCGATTGCGCAGGCGCGAGCGGGCATCGTCCGACAGCCCGAGCACGTTCTCGCCATCAAGCACATATTCGCCGTCGCTGAACTCCTCCAGTAGCCCGGCAATGTTGAGAAAGGTGGTTTTGCCCGAACCCGACGGCCCGGTCACGGCAACGAATTCGCCCTCCTCCACCTGCAAATCCAAACCGCGCAGGGCATGGGTTTCCACCATTTCGGTACGAAAGACTTTGGAGATGTTTTTCATTGAAAGCATGTCGGGGTCCAGGTCAGGGGTCAGGGGCTAGGGGTCAGGGGTCAGGGGCTAGGAGCTAGGGGATAGGGGATAGGAATTTGGGGGCAGGGGTGAGATGCTTTGCTGGCCTCTGGCCTCTGCTTCTCACTCCTTCACCCGCACGCGTTCGGTGTGGGCAAAGTTTTCTGCGCCGGAGAGGATGATGCGTTCACCTTCGGCAAGGCCGCTGACGATTTCCACCGCTTCCAGACTGTAGGCGCCGGTCTGGATCGAGCGCGGGCGGGCGATGCCGTCCTGCACCACCCACACGCGCGGGCTGCCTTGATCGAGCGCCGGGCCACGCGGCACTTTCAGCACGTTCCGGCGTGCATCCAGCAGGATGCGGGCGGCCAACCGCTGGTTCTGGCGCAGGGCATGGGGCTGCTTGCCTTCCTCAAAACGCAACCGCGCGCTGACTTCGCCATTTACCACTTCCGGTGATACCGCCACCACATGCGCCGGCCAGCTTTGGTTGTTGCCGCGCACTTCGGCCGGCATGCCGATCGCAAGCTCGCGGGCAAAGCTCTCCGGTACCTTGATTTCCACATCGAAGACTTGCAAATCCACCACGCTCAGCACCGCCGTGTTGGCATCAATGGTCTGCATCGGGGCCACGAACAGCTGGCCGATCTGGCCGTCGAATGGCGCGCGAATCGCCAAGGCCTGCACCTGCCGCTTCAGCTCGTTCACCAGCGCCGCCTGCCGCTGCGCCAGTGCAGCCCGGTTGCGGGCTTCCAGCGCCGCGGCCTGGCCGTGCAAGCTGGCATCGCGGGCGGCATGGGCATGGCTGATGTCGGTGTTTTGTACCGCATCTTCTGCCCGCGCCAAATCCACCTGTGCCACCGCGCCGCCTTCATAACCGCGCCGGTAGCGCTGCAATTCGCGGCGCGCCGCCTGCTGCGCGATGCGTGCCTGATCGAGATTGCGCTGCGCCTCGGCCCGTGCCTGCGCCGCGGCCAATTGCGCACGCGCGGCATCGGCCTCAAGGCTGGCCAGCGTGGCTTCCTCCTGTTGCAGGCGACTGTGCAGGGTGGGGCTGTCGATTTCAGCCAGCAAATCCCCCTGCTTTACTGCGTCCCCGGCGACCACATGCAGCCGCACCGTGCCGGCTTCAATCGCATACAGGCTCGGGCTGTTGCCGGCAATCACCCGGCCATCGGCATTGATGTCGCGCAGCAAATCCCCGCGTGTTACCTCAGCGATGCGCAGCCGTGCGGCATCCACCGAGTGTGTGCCGGCAAGCCAGCCACGCCCAAGCCAGAACAGCACCAGCAAAAACGCCACGGTCGCCACGATCATCAGCGCCGGGCGCAGAAGGCGCGCGTGCTTTGTCCGGGTGTGCGGGATGTCCTGGGCCGAGGTATCGCGAATCGACATGAAAGCTGAACAAACAAGGGAGTTACACCTCCCTTTGCAAGCGGTGTGCCAACTTCAATGCTTTGATTTAAAAGGGTTTTTTGCGGTGAAGTGCTGTCCGCACACCCGCCCGGACGTCCGCCGGACACAGGACCGCCAAGGCACCTGTCCGCGTCCTATTGGCTGCGCTTGCGTGGCAGGCCAGCAATGAAAATCCCCATCAAGGTTGCACACAGCCCGAGCCATTGCCGTGGCGCTGGGTGGACATGACCAAGCAGCACATCAAGAAGATAGGCCACCAAGGGCTGAGCAAGCAGCAACAAACCCACCAGCGCCACCGGCAGCACATTGATTGCTTTTGAAATCAGGATCCAGCTCAGGCAGTGGCCGAAGCCGGCCAGCACCAGCAAGATCAACAGCGAGGTCCAGGAGGGAATGGCAAAACTACTGCCTTCGGCCAACCCGATCCCCCCAAGACACAGTGCCGATCCAAACGCGGCCAGACACAATACCTGCGCCACCGGCGTGCCCGCTGATGTGGTGGCTTCGACCTGAGCACGCTTGATGCCGATGTTGTACACCGCATAAGCCAGTCCGGTCGCCAGACCCAGCCAGACCCCCCAGCGATATTCGGCTGGCAACGTGTCCCAGTCCGCCCCAAGCAACAGCCACAATCCGACAAATGCCAACAGCACGCCGACGATGAAGCGAAAAGAAATCCGCTCGGCAAAGAACAGCATGCCGGCCAGTGCCATGAAAAACACTTGGGCATTGGCAAGCAAAGTGGAAAGCCCTGGCCCCACCAGCAGAATACTGCGATGCCACATCCACAAATCCGCGGCAAACGCGATGGCCGGCACACAAAGCCAGCGCCAGGCACGCCCTGTCATGGGCTGCCAGCCCTGTCGAAAATGCACCAAGGCCGCAAGCAGAATTCCGGCAAACAACATCCGCCAAAATGCCGAAGCTGTAGGCGAGACATGCGCGTAGCGCACCATCAGACCGTTGCTGCCGATGATCATTGCCCCAAGCAACAACTGCAATCGCGCAATGCTGTGCGCGCTCGCCACCTCACGCGCGCCGCTCATTCCGATGAATCCTTCGCTCGCGTTTTGTCATCCGACACTGCCGCCTGCCTGCCCACCTTCTCAAGCAGAATCCGTGTCGCTTCGGCAAATCCTGCGGGAAAAAGGATGCGCATCAAATCGGCCACCGGCAACTCACCAATACCGTCACTCAGTCCCTCGCCCGGCACAGCAGCCGGAGTCCCTGCCGTTTCCAGACAATGCTTGACAAGGTGAAGAGGCCAAGGGGGCGATGTGTGACAAGGCGGATACATGGCAAAAATTTAGTCCCAAGAGGGTTCACATCTTCCAGACCGTTTTCAGGCTGCGCTCTTCCCCATGAAAACACCCCGACCAAGGCCGGGGTGTTGGTTGGCAGCCATATTGTTGTGCTGCACCACAGGCGCGCCCCGGTGCGTGCCCAAGCACGCCCCGGAGTCCACCCGCCTCAGCGAGCAAGCCCGGCAGCAGTGGAGTCCACCCAGCCGCGGTTGCCCATTTCGTCTTCCACTTCCATCATGGTGCCTTCACGCTGGCCGGTCGGATAGAGCATCATGCCCACCTCCAGACGGCGTACTGCACCGCCACGGCCATTGGCGTTCTTGAGGAGCGACGTCGGGCGCTGCACTTCGATCGCTTGCTGGGCATTGCTGGCCGAGGGGTTGTCGGACAAGCCGCCCAGCTCGCTCACCAGATTGGTATACGCCTGCAAGTAGGCCAAAGCCACTACTTGGCCGATTTCGGTATTGGAGTAGCTGGAGACACCTGCCCCGCCACCAAGCAGGCTGCTGAAGCTGACGCCACTACCGCCACCGGCAAAGCCGATGTCGGTCTTCTTGGCGTGACCTTCGGCCATCGCGACCTGTTCGGAAGAGCGCACGTCGGTGACGGTCAACATCACGTCGGCCGTCTTGCGGCGCAGATCCAAGCTGCCAGCAATCCTGCCCACCGTGCTGCCACCCAGGAGGCCACCAATGATGCCGCCCAGACCGGTGCCACCGGCTCTGGCGTTGTTGCTGATCATGTCCGGCACCATCACGTAGTCGGCAGCACGCACCTGGCCCTTGCCGACATTGGAGCGACCACGCAGCTCGCCACTGGCAGCCAGGCTGCGCTCACCCATCATGGCATTCATGCCGCGACCGCGATCCACCAAGGTAAAGCAACGTGAACGGTTGACATACAGCTTGATGAGAGCTTCCGGCGAGGACAGCCCGTAATCGTTCCACCAGCGGTGCTCCGGCTCCATCACGGTGATGCTGCCGAGATTGCGCGTACACGTGGGGATTTGCTGCGTCTGCTCGGCGCGCATTTGCTGCGCACTACGGCGTTGTGCCTCGGCAGTTTGCGGTTGCAGGGCGGCACCGACAAGGGCGGTGCCAATAAGAGCAGTACTGAGCAAACGGACGGAACTTTTCATCGTATGTGCCTTGTAGCAAGGTGAAGGTTAAGGGGTGAAAACGTGACACTCGTCGCCATTTCCCGTGCAAGCCTACACCAATCACATTCACGATTTCTATCAGAAAAATACGAATTTCCAATCTCGCCATCCCGCCGCACGATGCCATCAATCGGCGATAATTCGCCCCATGACGACTCCACGCTCCATTCCCCTTTCGGTTGTAGAAGACGCCGCCTCGCTGGTGCCGGGCGAAAAGCAGCTTGCCGGCGACAAGATCGGGCGCAGCCCGGTCAAGTTCGAGGAGGCCCCGGTATTGCGCAAGCCGAGCTGGATTCGGGTACGCATTCCGGCCGGCAATGCGGTGCAGCAGTTGAAATCGAAGCTGCGCAGCAATCGGTTGGTGACGGTATGCGAGGACGCCAGCTGCCCGAACATCCACGAGTGCTTCAACCACGGCACCGCCACCTTCATGATCATGGGCGATGTCTGCACCCGCCGGTGCAGCTTCTGCGATGTCGCACACGGCCGACCGAAGCCGCTTGATGCCGACGAGCCACGCCGCCTGGCCGAAACGATTGCCGACATGCGCCTGAAGTACGTGGTGATCACCAGCGTCGATCGCGATGACCTGCGCGATGGCGGTGCGCAGCACTTCGTCGATTGCATCCGTGAAACCCGTGCGGCAGTGCCGGGCATCAAGATCGAGATCCTGACCCCGGATTTCCGCGGCAAGGGGCGCATGGAGCGGGCACTGGAAATCATGGCCAGTGCGCCGCCGGACGTGTTCAACCACAACATCGAAACCGTGCCCGAGCTTTACCGCAAGGTGCGTCCCGGGGCCGATTACCAGTGGTCGCTGACCCTGCTCAAGAAGTTCAAGGCGCAGCACCCGGAGGTGCCGACCAAATCCGGCATCATGCTCGGCCTTGGAGAGAGCATGGCGCAAGTGGAGGCAACGCTGCGCGATTTGCGTGCACACGATGTGGACATGGTGACCATCGGCCAGTATCTGCAACCCTCGCCTGCGCATCACCCGCTGCTGCGCTACTGGACGCCGGAGGAGTTCAAGCATCTGGAAGACTACGGCTACGGCATCGGCTTTGGTCACGTCGCCTCCGGCCCGATGGTGCGTTCGAGCTACCACGCCGACCGCTCGGCCAAGGAAGCCGGGGTCGCCTGAGCTCGGCTCGCTCCGTTGTTGCACGCAGCGACGAAAACACCCATCAGGCCCGCGCCTCGCCTTCCCTCGCCCGCTCTGGCAAACTGCACCCCGTACCGGATGCCGCCGGGTGGCGGCGTCCTTTCTTTTGTCGGAGATCCCTCAGCATGAATGCCCCTGTCCGCCCGCCCCTGATCCTCTCCCGTCTGGATGTGGAGCGCCTTGAAACCTTGCTGGAGAAGGTCAAGCCCGGCCAGTTCGATACCGACAGCCTGCTTGACGAGCTTTCCCGGGCGCGCGTGGTGGAGCCGCGCGAGATGCCGGGCAATGTGGTGTCGATGAACTCCACCGTGGTGCTGCGCAACGAAACCGATGGTCAGGAGCGCGAAGTCACCCTGGTCTATCCGCACGAGGCCGATGGCAGCGGGCAGAATGTTTCCATTCTCGCGCCGGTCGGCAGTGCCTTGCTCGGCCTTGCCGTCGGCGACGACATCGATTGGCCGATGCCCGGTGGCCGCAGTGCACGCCTGCGGGTGCTGTCGATCAAGTTCCAGCCCGAGGCCGCAGGCCAGTACGACCGCTGATTTTTCCGCTCCGGAGTGACGATGAGCCAGGATTCCCCCCGCCCCGCCTTTCACGGTTTCGAGCAGATTCCGCTGCGCGAATATGCCGAGCGCGCCTATCTCGACTATTCGATGTACGTGGTGCTCGACCGCGCCCTGCCCTTCATCGGCGATGGCCTGAAGCCGGTGCAGCGACGCATCGTGTATGCCATGAGCGAGCTGGGGCTGTCGGCCAGCGCCAAACCGAAGAAATCCGCGCGCACGGTGGGCGATGTGATCGGCAAATACCATCCGCACGGCGACAGCGCCTGTTACGAGGCACTGGTGCTGATGGCGCAGCCCTTTTCCTACCGCTATCCGCTGATCGACGGGCAGGGCAACTTCGGCTCCAGCGACGATCCCAAATCGTTCGCGGCCATGCGCTATACCGAGTCCAAGCTCACCCCGATTGCCGAAGTGCTGCTGGGCGAGCTCGGGCAAGGCACGGTGGACTGGGATGCCAACTTCGACGGCACGCTGGAAGAGCCGGGCTGGCTGCCGGCACGGCTGCCGCACCTGCTCTTGAACGGTACCACCGGCATTGCCGTGGGCATGGCCACCGACGTGCCACCGCACAATCTGGTCGAGGTCGTCAGCGCCTGCATTCGCCTCCTGGATGATCCGGAAGCCTCGGTGTCCGATCTGTGCGAGCACATCCTCGGCCCCGATTACCCGACGGCGGCGGAAATCATCACCCCCGCCCGCGATTTGCAGCACATCTACGCAACCGGCAACGGCAGCCTGCGTGCCCGTGCCACCTATGTGCGCGAGAACGGCCAGATCATCATCACCGCCCTGCCCTATCAAGTCTCGCCAAGCAAGGTGATCGAGCAAATCGCCGCGCAGATGCGTGCCAAGAAGCTGCCCTGGCTTGAGGACATCCGCGACGAATCCGATCACGCCACCCCGGTGCGCATCAGCCTGACCCCGCGCAGCAACCGGGTTGATGTCGAGCAACTGATGGGGCACCTGTTTGCCACCACCGATCTTGAAAAGAGCTATCGCGTCAATCTCAACGTGATCGGGCTGGATGGCCGTCCCAAGGT
This sequence comes from Lysobacter sp., assembly GCA_041855065.1. Classification (GTDB taxonomy): domain Bacteria; phylum Pseudomonadota; class Gammaproteobacteria; order Xanthomonadales; family Xanthomonadaceae; genus Solilutibacter. The sequence goes on along the minus strand of JBHADJ010000175.1, from coordinate 10,830 downwards.
CAAGAACCTCAAGCAATTGCTGAGCGAATGGCTGGCCTTCCGCCAGGATACCGTCACCCGCCGGCTGAAACACCGGCTGGAGAAGGTCGAGCGCCGCCTGCACTTGCTCGATGGCCTCCTCGTCGCCTTCCTCAATCTGGACGAAGTCATCCGCATCATCCGCAACGAGGACGAGCCCAAGCCGGTGCTGATGGCGCGCTTTGGCCTCAGCGAAGCGCAGGCCGACTACATCCTCGATACCCGCCTGCGCCAGCTCGCCCGGCTCGAAGAAATGAAGATTCGTGCCGAACAGGATGCCCTGGCACTGGAACGGGAAGAGCTCCTCGGCGTGCTGGAAAGCCGCGCGCGGCTGAAGAAGCTCATCAAGGACGAGCTGATGGCCGATGCCAGGAAGTTCGGCGATGCCCGCCAATCCCCGCTGGTGGCACGCGAAGCGGCGCAGGCACTGGACGAAACCGAACTGCTCAGCAGCGAGCCGGTCACCATCGTGCTCAGCGAAAAAGGCTGGGTACGTGCCGCCAAAGGCCATGACGTGGATGCCGCGGCACTGGCCTACCGCGAGGGCGATGGCCTTCTGGCCGCCGTGCGCGGCCGCAGCAACCAGCAAGTCGCCTTCCTCGACAGCCAGGGACGCAGCTACTCCACCCCGGCGCATACCCTGCCCAGCGCGCGCGGCAATGGCGAGCCACTGACCGGCCGTTTTGCCCCGGCCGCCGGTGCCAGCTTCCGCGCCCTCGCCAGCGGCGAAAACGACACCCGTTTCGTGCTCGCCTCCAGCGAGGGCTACGGCTTCATCACCCGCTTCGAGAACTTGACCGGGCGACAGAAAGCCGGCAAGGCCATGCTGAGCCTCTCGCCCGGCGCCACCGTACTGCCGCCGGTAGCCGCCAGCCGGGTGGAAAGCGACCGCATCGTGGTCGCCACCAGCGCCGGCCATGTACTGGTCTTCCCGCTCGGCGAGCTGCCCGAACTCGACAAGGGCAAGGGCAACAAACTGATCGAAATCCCCAAGGCCAAGCGTGCCACCGAGAAAGTCATCGCCATCGCCATCATTCCCGAAGGCGGCAAGCTGATCGTGCGCTCCGGCGCGCGCAGCATGAGCCTTGGCTGGAAAGAGCTGGACGCCTATCTCGGCAACCGCGCCAGCCGCGGCGGCCTCCTGCCGCGCGGCTGGCAGAAGGTGGATGCACTGGAAGCAGGCAGCGGCGCGTGAGGACAGCGGGCTGAAAGGCCCGCATTCCGCCCTCTGCCGAAGGGGGCGGGAAAAGCCGTCCCCGGCAAGCAAGGCAGTCAGGCAAGGCATGCCTTTCCCCGGTGCGCCCGGCTTTCCCGACATTCAGCCTGTACAGCGCAACATCACGCCATCTCCACTGCCGGTTTTTGCCCATGTCCCAGCACACGCCCGAATCTCCCGCCCGGCGCCGCGCCCTTCTGGTCGGCGGCGCCGGCCTTGGCAGCCTGGCACTGGCCGCCTGCACGCCACGTACCAGCACGGCCGCCGATGGTCAGAATGCGGCCAGCAGCAGCGGCAATCTGCTTGAACTGACGCCGCAAACGACGGAAGGGCCGTATTACTTCGATCCCGGCCTTGTCCGTCAGGACATTACCGAGGGCATGCCCGGCATCCCGATCGAAGTCGTCTTCACCGTGCGCGACCAAAGCGGCAAGACCCTGCCGGATCTGCGCGTGGACATCTGGCACTGCAATGCCGCTGGGGTGTATTCGGGCTATGCCGGGCAAGGTGACGACCGCCGCACCAGCACCACCGGCGAAACTTTCCTGCGCGGCAGCCAGCCCACCGATGCACAAGGCCGGGCACGCTTTTCCAGCATCTACCCAGGCTGGTATCGCGGCCGCACCACGCATATCCATTTCAAGGTCATCCGTGGTGATGTGCATATCCTCACCTGCCAGTTTTTCCTGCCCGATGCACTCAGCGAGTACCTCTATACCCATGTGGGCGACTATGCCCGCAAGGAGCTGCGCGACATGCTCAACAGCCAGGACGGCATCGCCCTGGCGGCCGGCCCGCTGACGCACGGCAACGTCAAGCAGAATGCCGATCGCTACGTCATCGCGCTGGATGTGGTGGTCGATCCGGCCGCCACGCCGAGCATCGACCGTCCCGGCAACGGGGGCCCGCCCGGGGGCGGTGCCGGCGGTCCGCCCCCCGGCCCACCACCGGGTGAAGGCGACGGTGGCGCTCGCCGCCCACCGCCGGGCATGCAGGCCGCACTCACCGGCGAAGCCCGCATCGACGCCATCGTGCCGAAACCGCAGGGCGACAGCTACAAGAAATAGCCCTCCTCCTCGCCCATCACGCGGCAGACCGACCTGTCATGACGATCCCGCCCCGTGCCCTGTGCACGGGGTTTTTCGTGGCGGCCTCATCCGTGCCAGCAACTTACTCCGATGAGCCGGCGCGTGCTGTCTGCCGCGCCAAACGCAGCGCGTCGAGTTTTTCCTTCAGGCGGATTTCAAGGCCTCGGGCGACTGGCTGGTAATAGACTTTCTCGCCCATCTCGTCGGGAAAGCCGGTCTGGGCAAGGGCGACGCCGCCTTCGCTGTCGTGATCGTACTGATAGCCCTTGCCGTAGCCCAATTCCTTCATCAGCCGGGTCGGGGCATTGCGGATATGCACCGGCACTTCGAGGCTGCCGTATTCGCGCACATCGCGCTGGGCGGCTTTCCAGGCGACATAGGCGGCATTGGATTTGGCCGTGCTGGCAAGATAGATCACCAGTTGTGCCAAGGCCAGTTCGCCTTCGGGCGAGCCGAGGCGGTCATAGGCATCCCAGGCCTGGGTCGCCATTGCCAGTGCGCGCGGGTCGGCAAGGCCGATGTCCTCCACTGCCATCCGGGTAAGGCGGCGGGCCAGATAAATCGGGTCGCAACCGCCGTCGATCATGCGCGCAAACCAGTACAGGGCGGCATCGGGGTTGGAGCTGCGCACCGATTTGTGCAGGGCGCTGATCTGGTCGTAGAAGGCATCGCCACCCTTGTCGAAACGGCGGGTACGATCGGCCAGCACTTGCTCGATCAGCTCACGCCCGACTTGGCCGTCCTGTGCCAGCTCGGCGGCGATTTCCAGAAGCGTCAAGGCGCGCCGCACATCGCCGTCGGCAGCTTGGGCAATGACTCGCAGATCGCTCTCGGCAATGTCGATGCCCTGCCCGCCCAGCCCTCGTTCCGGCTCGGCAAGTGCGCGTTGCAATGCTGCGAGGATGTCTTCGGGCGATACCGCCTCGAGCACATGCACGCGGCAGCGCGAGAGCAAGGCGGAGTTGAGCTCGAATGAAGGATTCTCGGTAGTGGCACCGACAAACAGAATGTTGCCCTGCTCGATGTGCGGCAAGAAGGCATCTTGCTGCACCTTGTTGAAACGATGCACTTCGTCCACGAACAGGACAGTGCGCACACCGGCCTGAAAGCGCCGCTCGGCCTCAGCCAGCACCTTGCGCACGTCCGGAAGCCCCGCCATGACCGCCGAAATGGCGATGAACTCGGCTTGGGCGTACTGCGCCAGCAACAGCGCCAAAGTGGTTTTGCCGCAGCCCGGCGGCCCCCACAGAATCATCGAATGCAGATGTCCCGATTGCACCGCCCGGCGCAGGGCGCTGCCCTCGCCGAGCAGGCGTTTTTGCCCGACCATCTCTTCCAGCGTGCGCGGGCGCATGCGCTCGGCCAAGGGCTGAAGCGCCTCCGAGCGAGCAAAAAAATCAGGGGTATTCGGCGTGTTCACCGGCGAAGTTTCAACAATCTCGGCAACCCTCGCAAGCCAATCCTGTTCTAGCGAACTCCGAACAACAAAAGCCCCGCCAGCAAGGCCGCCATGCCGAGTGCGGCCAGCACCAACCACAGCGCGCTGCGGGCGGATTCGACCGGCGGTTCCGGTGGCGACACGGGCGACGCGGCTGCCTGCTCTTGCGGCTCACTCTCCAGCGGCGCCGGCACCGATGCTTCCACCAGATAACGCTGGCTCGGCGCAAACACGATCTGGTCACCCGGCTCCAGACGCGCCTGACTCAACATCTCGGCATTGACCCGGCAAAGCTGTCCGGCATTGCACATGCGTAGCCAGACAGCGCCCTCGGCCTGATAGATTTCGGCAATGTCGGCTGCCTGACGCCCGCTTTCGGGCAGAACGCCTTCCGTGCCGATCCGGCGGGACGGCAGCAGGGTAAAGGCCTGCCCATGCTGGGATCCGCACAGGCCACGCAACAGCGGCGCCGGCAGCGGCTGGCGTCGGCCTTCCTCGGGCAATGCCGGCAGCGTGTGTGCATGGCGGCTTTCCAGACAGCCGAGCCAGACTTCACTCTGCCCGTAATACAGGCTGTCGCCCGGGCAAACACGCATCAAACGCCGTACCAGGCGGCCATTGACATGCAGCCCGCCGTTGCCCTCGCACACCGAAAGCCACAGCCCACGTATCGCATCGATCTGGATGTCGATGACCGGCGCTTCGCCATCTGCCACATGTCGCCAACCCTTGCCGGCCTCATGGCGCAATCGATTGCGCCCCGCATGCAGGGGCACATCCGGATGCGCGCCATGGGGATCACGCAGGAGAAACGAGGCAGGGAGAGACGAAGTATTCACGCGCCACAATTCTGCCATATCGAAGGCGGCACTATACGCCTGCGCATACAGGCATCCTGCGCTCGGCACTCCTGTGTTCAGTCTGCCGGAAAACATGCCCGACCCGCGAGGAAATTCGCACCCTCCGGCGGCATGTCGCCGGGCAACCGGGTCAGCTTCCCCCGATATTCGATCCACGCGCTCAAGCGACGAGACGTGTCTTCGGAGAATTTTGCGCACCCGCCGCATTCATCCTGACAGCTTTGCCGCCCCCATCAAAAAATCGGATCTTCGTCACAAAATTTTTCCAGCCTTGTCCTGCCTCGGATTGCTGCGGTTTGACACCGACAAACGCCATTCAATCACTACATGTTGTGTTGACGAAGCAAAAATACCCACTATATTGCGCATCCTCGGGCTGGACGAATTGCCCTCCTGCCCGCGCCAAGCCTTGCTCCATCCGCTTTCGGCCTTCACTTCAGACCCTCCGCCGCCTCACCGAGATCCGTCATGAGTCAGACCGCTTCCCCCGTGCAGTCCACCGCCCCCGGTGAAAACTTCTCCCTCACTCCGCCGGCCACCGCGCATGCAATGACGGTGACCAAACGCGACGGCAGCCGTCAGGCGGTTGATCTCAACAAGATCGTGTTCGCCATCCAGCGCTCGGCCGAGGGGCTGCATGCGGTGGATCCGATGCGGGTGGCCACCCGCACCATTTCCGGCCTGTACGACGGGGCCACCACGCGCGAGCTGGACGAGCTCTCCATCCGCACCGCCGCGCTCCTGATCGGCGAGGAACCCGAATACGGCAAGCTCGCCGCACGCCTGCTTGCCAATGTCATCGGCAAGGAAGTCACCGGGCAGGAAATCCATGCGTTCTCGCAATCGGTCAGCCGCGGGCATGAAGTGGGCCTCATCAACGACCGCCTGCTCGGCTTCGTCCAGACCCATGCGCGCAAGCTCAACGATGCCATCGACCCGAGTCAGGATTTCCACTTCGACTACTTCGGCCTGCGCACCTTGTACGACCGCTATCTGCTGCGTCACCCGCACAGCCGCAAGGTGATCGAAACGCCGCAGCAATTCTTCCTGCGCATCGCCTCGGCGCTGTCCGAAGATGCCGCCGAAGCCATTGCGCTGTACCGCACCATGAGTGCGCTGGAATACATCCCGAGCTCGCCGACACTGTTCAACGCCGGTACCCGGCACGAGCAGCTCTCCTCCTGCTTCCTGCTCGATTCGCCCGAGGACTCGCTCGAATCGATCTATGCCAAGTATGGCGACATCGCCCAGCTTTCCAAGTTCAGCGGCGGCATCGGCGTGGGCTACAGCCGGGTGCGCGCACGCGGGGCACTGATCCGCTCCACCAACGGCCATTCCAACGGCATCGTGCCGTGGCTGAAAACGCTCGATTCCTCGGTGGCGGCGGTCAACCAGGGTGGCAAGCGCAAGGGCGCGGCCTGCGTGTATCTGGAAACCTGGCATGCCGACATCGAGGATTTCCTCGAATTGCGCGACAACACCGGCGACGAGGCGCGCCGCACGCACAACCTCAACCTCGCCAACTGGGTGCCGGACCTGTTCATGCAGCGAGTGGAAGCGGACCAGGAATGGTCGCTGTTCGATCCGAGCACGGTACCGGAGCTGGTGGACTTGTACGGCGAAGCCTTCGAGGCTGCCTATCTGCAAGCCGAAAAACAGGGCAAGGCCAGCAAGCGCGTGCCGGCGCGCAAGCTGTACGCGCGCATGATGCGCACCCTGGCCGAAACCGGCAACGGCTGGATGACCTTCAAGGACAAGTGCAACCGCGCCAGCAACCAGACCCTGCGCCCGCAGAACGTCATCCACCTCTCCAACCTGTGCACCGAGATTCTGGAAGTGACCTCGAACGAGGAAACTGCGGTGTGCAACCTCGGCTCGATCAACCTTGCCCGCCATCTGGACGAGTACGGCGACTTCGATTTCAAGAAGCTCGGCGAAACCGTGCGGCAGGCAGTGATCCAGCTTGACCGGGTGATCGACCTCAATTTCTACCCGATCGAATCGGCACGGCGCGGCAACCTGCGCTGGCGGCCGGTGGGGCTGGGCTGCATGGGCCTGCAGGACGTGTTCTTCAAGAAGCGCCTGCCGTTCGACAGCGACGAAGCCCGCGCGCTGTCGAAGAAGATTGCCGAAACCATCTACTTCCATGCCCTCGATACCTCCTGCGAACTGGCACAGAGCAAGGGCGCACACCCGAGCTTTGCCGACACCCGCGCCTCCATCGGCGAACTGCAGTTCGACGCTTGGGGCGTGACTCCGGAAAACACCGCCCAATGGGAGGCGCTGCGCACGCGCATCAAGGCGCATGGCCTGCGCAACTCACTGCTGATCGCCATCGCCCCGACCGCCACCATCGCCTCGATTGCCGGCTGCTACGAGTGCGTGGAACCGCAGGTGAGCAACCTGTTCAAGCGCGAAACGCTCTCCGGCGACTTCCTGCAGGTGAACCGCTACCTGATCGACGAGCTGAAGAAACTCGGCCTCTGGACGGCGGAGATGCGCGATGCCATCAAGCTTGCCGAAGGCTCGATCCAGCAGCTCGACGCCATCCCCGAGGTGCTGCGCAAGGTGTACCGCACCGCGTGGGAGCTGCCGATGCGGAGCCTCATCGACATGGCCGCCGAACGCGGTGCCTTCATCGACCAGTCCGCCTCGCTCAACCTGTTCATGGAAAGCCCGAACATCGGCGCCCTCTCCTCCATGTACATGTACGCATGGAAGCGCGGCATCAAGACCACCTACTACCTGCGTTCGCGCCCGGCCACCCGCATCGCCAAGACCACCGTGGCGAGCTACACCCCGGCACAGGCAGTGGCCTGTTCGCTGGAGAACCCCGAAAGCTGCGAAGCCTGCCAGTAAGCCAAGGTATGCGGGACGCGACAGGCATCGCCCGGTGCCGCCGTGTCCCGCTCCCTGCCCCCTTGTTGACCGCCGAAAGCGGTACCACCGGAAAAACAACCCATGCAAGACCTTGCCCCGACCGCCGCCGCCCCTGCCGATCGCCCGCAGCATCTGCTGGATCCGGGCTTCGAACTGACCCTGCGCCCGATGCGCTATCCGCAGTTCTACGAGATGTATCGCAATGCGATCAAGAACACCTGGACGGTGGAGGAAATCAACTTCCAGATCGACATCTCCGACCTGCACGGCAAAATGTCGCCGGCCGACCAGCACCTGATTCACCGGCTGGTGGCGTTCTTTGCCACCGGCGACTCGATCGTCGCCAACAATCTGGTGCTGAACCTGTACCAGCACCTCAACGCCCCCGAAGCGCGCATGTACCTCTCGCGCCAGCTGTACGAGGAAGCCCTGCACGTGCAGTTCTACCTCACCCTGCTGGACAACTACCTGCCCGATCCGGCCGAGCGCGCGCGCGCCTTTGCCGCGGTGGAAAACATCCCCTCGATCAAGAAAAAGGCCGATTTCTGCTTCAAGTGGATCGATTCCATCCAGAACCTGAAGCGCATCCAGACCCGTGAGGAGCGCCGCCAGTTCCTGCTCAACCAGATCTGCTTTGCCGCCTGCATCGAAGGGCTGTTCTTCTTCGCCGCCTTCGCCTATGTCTATTACTTCCGCTCGCGCGGCCTCCTGCCCGGCCTTGCCTCCGGCACCAACTGGGTATTCCGCGACGAAAGCTGCCACATGGAGTTCGCCTTCGAGGCCGTGCGCACCATCCGCGAAGAAGAGCCGGAGCTGTTCGACGAGGAAATGAAGCAGCAGGTATACGCCATGCTGGCCGAGGCGATCGAATGCGAAATGCAGTTTGCCGAAGACGTGCTCTCCGGTGGCGTGGCCGGCATCTCCGAACGCGACATGCGCCAGTACCTGCAACACTGCGCCGACCAGCATTTCGCCAAGCTCGGCATGGAAAAGGTCTACAACGTGCGCAACCCGCTGCCGTTCATGGAACTTCAGGATGTGCAGGAGCTGACCAACTTCTTCGAGCGCCGCGTTTCCGCCTATCAAGTCGGCGTGCAGGGCGAGGTGAGCTTTGACCACGCATTCTGACGCGGCACAGGCCGTGGTGCGGATGAGCGAGATCGTCTTTCCCCATCACGCCAACCACCTCGGCACCCTGTTCGGCGGCCAGGCATTGGCATGGATGGACAAGGCCGCCTTCATCGCCGCCAGCCGCCACGCCCGCCGCACCGTGGTCACCGCCCGTTCGGAAGAAATCAACTTCAGTGCCGCCGTCCCGGTCGGCGCTCTGGTCGAACTCGTCGCCCGCGTCACCGCCACCGGCCGCACCTCGATGCAGGTGGAAGTGGAAATGCACTGCGAAAACCTCTTGACCGGCGAAACCCGCCTCGCCACCCGCGGCCACTTCACCATGGTCGCACTGGACGCGCACGGCAAACCAACGGCGGTGCCGCAACTGCCCTGAGCCCTCCGCGCCCGATGGTCAAGACAAGCCGTGCCGGTCGCAATGACCGGCAGCGGTACTTGGGCGATGCCTGTCCCTCGCCTGCATGGCAGCCATCCGTGGCTGCGCTTCCCTCATGAGCACGGGCGGCTGCCGCATCGAACGGCGTCGCCCCATGCAGACAGGCTCAGGCGGCGGCCAGCGCCTGTTCCAGATCCTCAAGGAGATCGTCGATGTGCTCGATCCCGACGCACAGGCGCACCATTTCCTGCCGAACACCGGCACGCAGCAATTCTTCCGGTGCGAGCTGACGATGGGTAGTGCTGGCCGGATGGGTAGCAAGCGATTTGTTGTCGCCGATGTTGACCAGACGGGTAAAGAGTTTCAAGGCATCGAGAAAACGCTCGCCGGCAGCGCGGCCGTCTTCGCCGGCAAGGCCGAAGGTGAGCAGGCCCGAGGCGCGCCCAGCCAGCAAACGCTGGGCAAGGGCATGGTCGGGATGATTCTCGAGGCCGGCATAGCTGACCCAGGCGACTTTTTCATGCGCTTGCAGGTAGCGGGCGACTTTCAGCGTGTTCTCGCAGATGCGCTCCATCCGGAGTGCGAGGGTTTCCAGTCCCTGCAGAATCTGGAAGGCATTGAACGGCGAGAGTGCGGCGCCGGTATTGCGCAGCGGCACCACGCGGGCACGGCCAATGAAGGCCGCCTCACCCAGTGCCTCGGTATACACCACACCGTGATAGCTCGGATCGGGCGTGGTCAGCTGCGGGAAGCGTGCGGCATGTTCGGCCCAGGGAAAGCGTCCGCCATCGACGATCAACCCGCCGATCGAGGTGCCGTGACCGCCGATGTATTTGGTCAGAGAATGCACCACGATGTCCGCCCCCAGCTCGATCGGGCGCAACAACCAGGGCGAGGCGACGGTGTTGTCGACGATCAGCGGAATGCCATGCCGGTGTGCCAACTCTGCCAGCGCCGGGATGTCGGCGATGCGGCCGGAAGGGTTGCCGATGCTCTCCACGTACAACGCCTTGGTGCGGGCATCGATCAGAGCTTCGAGAGCGGCGAGATCGCCCGCATCGGCAAAGCGGGTTTCGATGCCGAATTGCGGCAGCGTGTGGGCAAACAGGTTCCAGGTGCCTCCATAAAGCGATTCGGCGCTGACGATGTTGTCGCCCTGGGCGGCAATGGTCTGGATGGCGTAGGTGATGGCTGCCTGGCCGGAAGCGAGCGCCAGCCCGGCAATGCCGCCCTCAAGTGCCGCCAGCCGTGCCTCGAGCACGGCGCAGGTGGGATTCATGATGCGGCTGTAGATGTTGCCGGGCACTTTGAGATCGAACAGATCGGCCGCGTGCTGGGCGCTGTCGAAGGCATAAGCCACGGTCTGGTAGATCGGGACGGCGACCGCATGGGTGGTCGGATCGGGCTGATAGCCCGCGTGCAGGGCGAGGGTTTCGAATTGCTGTGACGACATGATGCGTGGGGAAAGGTAGTGGCGGGGGTTTACCATAATATCTTTTCATGCGAATGAAAAGATACATTTTCAATGCATATCATGCAGCCGCTGGAATGGCGCACTGGGGCCGGCTGGGTTACGCTTTCCCACCCTTTGTATCGCTGTGTGTCCATGTCTCAGGAAAGCGCTTCTTCCGCCTACCATCCCGCCACCGTCGAAGCCGCCGCGCAAGCCTTTTGGCAGGCCAATGGGGCGCATGAAGTCGGCGAATCGACCGACAAGCCCAAATACTATTGCCTTGCCATGCTGCCGTACCCTTCCGGGGCGCTGCACATGGGGCATGTGCGCAATTACACCATCAGCGATGTCATCAGCCGCTACAAGCGCATGT
>JBHADJ010000174.1:0-3743 GCA_041855065.1 Lysobacter sp. | reverse complement strand
GATCCCCGGGAATCGGATTGGCGGCCAGCCATTTGCTGTTGATGTGTCCGGCAAAATCGGTGCAGGCGCTGATCTCGGGATTGATGTCGCCGATGGCGAAGCGGTTGACCGGCGGCAGCTTGCTTTCGTCGAGCCGGTAGCCGCCGGTGGCCGTGGCTTCCGGGGTTCCGCCGGATTGCGAGCAACCGGCGATAGCCGCAGTGATGGCAGCAGCCAAGGCAAGTGGGGCAAGAATATGACGCATGGGAGGATGTCCAGTGGTAGACCCGGGATGGGCATTGTCGGGGCACTCTACACGGGCTGCGATGACTTGCAAGTGCCATTGGTCAGGGGGGGATCATCGGTACCGTATCGAGCGTGCGCCAGCGCGTGTCATTGCGCAAGGCGGGCTATCGACGCAATGCCCGGTCAGGCATAGAATCCGGGCGCTCCGCCAGAAGCGGTGGCGCATAGGGCATGTGCCAAGTGGCTGGATATGATGTCGCGCGCGAGTTGGATTTTAATGAAGTTTATTTTGCTCATGGCGGCAATGGTGATGATGGCGGGGGTTCTGAATTCCCCGTTGGGCAGTACACTGGCGCTGTGACAGGGGCGATTTGTGGCGCGTTGACAAGGGGTGTTGGCGGTGCTGCGGCATGTGCCGTAGCTGGCATGGCGGTTGGTGATCTTGTTGATGCGCCCGCCACGCTCGGGCTTTTCGATATTTTGTCACCTGTTGATCATGGTAATCAGGTCTGTGGGAATGGTTGATGTTGATGAGTAGGATTGGATTGGCCATAAGTAATTTCTATTTTCTGGTGTCCCCGACCAGTCCGGGGATGCTGGATTTTTTCATCTCTATTCTGAGGGCTTTGCTTGTAATTTTTTTGGGTCTGTTTGCATCTTATTTTATTGTTGGAATTGAGGATGTGGAGAAGTATTGGGTTTTTTATTCTGCATTTATTCTGGGGGTGGAGGATGTTGAGCGGGTGAATTTTTCAAGGGAGTCGGCTTCGCCCTGGGGGTCTGCAATGTTTTTTGCTGTTGGCATAAGCATTTTTGAGTTTTTTGCGGGATTGTTGAATGTTTCTGGTGGCGCCCTTGGATTTGTTGACTATTTGTTGCTGAGAATTCCCCCGACTGTGATGCACTTTGTCTTTGCTTCTGTTGCGGTTCTTCTTGTGAAAAGAAATTTTTTGTGGTCATTGGTTGCAATAACTCCTCTGCATGTTTTGTTCAACGCTTATTCCGGGAGCTTTTCCTTTGCTGATTGATTTTTGTGGGGTTGATCCGGTTGTTTGTTGTGCTTCGGAATGAAGATAGTGGATGTGGCCTTCGTGCACGGGTTGAAGCCGTTCTTTTCCTGACTTCGCCAGTGCTTCCCGCTATTGCTCAAGGACGTCAAACGCAACCAGTTGATCCGTGTTGCCCGGCAATTGGGTTTGCAAACCCGTGCCTTGCGGCTGGATATGGAGAGTCTGGGCAAGCTGACGTTGCCCTGCATCCTGCATCGGGATTTGAACCACTTTGTGGTGCTGGCAAGCATCCGAGGCAACAAGGTGATGATTCTTGCCCCGGCCATTGGCCGGCGCTGGCGCAAGTCCGATTGACCAGCAAGGCCATGGTATTGCGCACGCTGCGGCAAGCGGCTGGCGGCTATTGTGCTGACCGAACCGGAGGCGCCGGAGCCAAAATCCGTGCCGACGCCATTGGCCGATACCGGCATCGAGGTGGAGGGCTTGGAATTTCATCGTGCCGAGGGTGTTGAAAGATTGCCGCTTTACCGTGCGGCTGCGGGAATCAGTGGCGATATTTTTGCCCGTGCCTTGTATCGGCAGCCGAAGATTCTGTTGCTGGGCGAAGCCACCAGTCATCTGGATGCGGTCAACGAGCAGCTGGTGAACTTGGTGGCCAAGGCACTGAGCATCATGAAAGCAAACGTCGCGCACCGCTCGGAAACGATTGACAGCGCCGGCCGCGTGCGGATGTTGCAAGGCGGCAAGGGGCAGGAATTGCGCTCGCAGACGCAAGCGGTGCAGGACTAAAACGGGCTTTCAGTCGTGGTGCAGAAAAAAGCGTTCGGCAAGGCGCAGGTACAGGCCGGGCAGGGCTTCCAGCTCGGCGAGGGCGATGCGCTCGTCTACTTGGTGGATGCTGGCATTGACCGGGCCGACCTCGATGCATTCGGCACCGAGCGGGGCGATGAAGCGGGCATCGGAAGTGCCGCCGCCGGTGCTTTCCTGTGGGGGGTGTCCGCGGATTTCGCCGAGCACTTCCCGGGCAATCCGGCGCAGGCGGCCTTCGGCGGTGTAGAACGGCTCGCCGCTGCGATGCCAGTGGATGCGGTAATCGAGACGATGCGCTTGCAGGATGGCCTCGCAGGCCGCTTCCAGCCGGGGCGCATCCCAATGCGGGTTGTAGCGCAGGTTGAACAGGACTTCGAGCTGGCCGGGAATGACGTTGTTGGCGTGGTTGCCGGCATGGGTGTCGGTGATTTGCAGCGACGTGGGCGGAAAGCTCTCGTAGCCCTCATCCCACTGCCGTGCGGCAAGCTCGGCCAGCGCCGGCAAGGCGGCGTGGATGGGGTTGCGCGCCTTCTCCGGGTAGGCGACATGGCCTTGCACGCCGTTGACATGGAGCTTCGCCGAGAGCGAGCCGCGCCGGCCAACGCGCAGCAAGTCGCCGAGCACGGCGGTGGAGGACGGCTCGCCGGTGATGCAGGCGTCGATGCGCTGCCCTTCCTGCCGGAACACTTCGGCCACTCGACGCACGCCGTCGATGGCGGCGCCTTCTTCATCGGAGGTGAGCAGCAAAGCGATCTGGCCGGGATGGTCCGGATGGGCGGCGACGAATTGCTCCAGTGCCAGCACGAAGGCGGCCACGCTGCCCTTCATGTCGGCTGCGCCGCGTCCGTACAGATGGCCGTTGCGGACTTCCGGCCGAAATGGCGGGCTTGACCAATCCGCCTCAGGCCCCGACGGCACCACGTCGGTATGGCCCAGAAACACCAGCACGGGGCCGGCATCGTCCGCGCGCCCATGCGAGGCCCAGAGATTGTCCACTGCGCCAAAGCGCATGTGCCGCAGGGCGAAGTCGGCGCGGGCGAGGCGCTCGGCAATTAACCGCTGGCAGCCGGCATCGTCCGGAGTCACGGAGGGGCGCGCAATCAGCGCCTTGGCAAGGGCAAGCACCTCGCTCATGCGTCATTCGCGGCAAACAGCTTTTTGTAGCTGTTGTCGGAAAACCCCTGGCAGATACGGCCATCGGCCAATTGCAGCAAGGGGCGCTTGATGAGCGCCGGATGCTCGCGCAGCAGCAGTCGCCATTCGGCATCGGAACCGGGCGTCTTGCGGTTGTCCGGCAACTGCCGCCAGGTGGTGGAGGATTTGTTGATGAGCAGTTGCCAGCCACCGACGGCCGCCTGCCAGTCGTTCAACATCTCCGGGCTGGGCAGATTTTCGCGCACATCGACGAAGCGGTATTCGATGCCGAAGCGCTCCAGCCATTTGCGCGCTTTCTTGCAGGTATCGCAGTTCTTGAGTCCGTACAGCGTGATCATGATGGGCTTCCGGCAAAGTGGGGCGGCGCATTCTAAAACGCCCGGAGAGTTGGGTGAGGGCGCAGGCAGGGCAGGCTCCGGAGTTTCTTCCAACCGCTACACTACCCCGAAGCCCTGCAATTGGAAGCCCCCATGAAGCCCTTTGTCCGGATTTTTTTTGCCCTCGCCCTGCTCCTGCCCGCCACTGCCCCGGCCACCCCGCCCG
>JBHADJ010000173.1:0-5679 GCA_041855065.1 Lysobacter sp. | reverse complement strand
GCCGAATCAGAAGCTGAAGTGGCAATTCTTGCCTCGTTTAAGCGTGAGGCTGGAATGGATGATTATGATTTTAAAAGATTGTCGAGGCATGATTCATTGCTGGCTGCCATCAAGCAGCTCCCTGTCAGCAAGCAAAATGACATGGAGCATCGCAAGGAGATTTGCAAAAAGGAAATTATATCAATCATTGATGGGTATGATGTGGAGGTGTTTTCCAGCTCTGCAAAAATATTCCTGTTTGAGCTGATTGAGTTGTGCCTGGCGGAGGACGGGGTAGGAGGTGTCGAGAAATTTCTTCTTGATGCGCTGGCCGAAAAGCTGGGTATTGATGGCGATATTTTTGACGATCTCTTGGCGCATGCACAGAGCGTCAATCGCGAAGTTCGTAAAGCACTCTATCTTATTCTTGAATAAAAAGGAGCAATCATGGCAATTCCACTTCTTTTCCTTATCCCTGCAGGCGCTGCTGCCCTCTATGGTGCGGTCAAAGGTGTCGGGGCGGTAATTGACCACTCGGATGCAAATGATAAAAATGCTGATGCGCAAAGCATTGTAAGGAAAGCAAACGAGAAGCTTGATCAGCGGCGAGAAGCGACAAACGAAAAGCTCATCGAATACGGGCAGCGCAAGGCGCGGACACTTGAAGGCTCGGTCGAGCTGTTTATCAATACTTTTGGGCAGCTGAAAAATGTCGAGCTGGAAAATTCGCCCGCGCTTGATCGCCTCTATGCCGGGCAGAGCCCGGAAGTAACCTTGTGCGAGCTGCGCAAGGATTACCAAATGGTGGTCGATACCAGCCTTGGTTTGGGAACGGGGGCAGCCAGTGGTGCGGCGCTGGCGTTTGGGGCTTATAACGGCACCATGCTGCTGGCAAAGGCCAGTACCGGCACGGCGATTTACAGCCTGAGCGGTGCAGCGGCGACCAATGCCACCTTGGCTTGGCTTGGTGGCGGCTCTATCGCCAGCGGTGGTGGTGGTATTGCTTTGGGCACTACGGTACTGGGAGCTATGGCGATGGGTCCGGCCCTTGCCATCGCTGGCCATATCATGGGCAACAAGGCGGAGGAGGCCCTTGCCAATGCTAGCGCCAATCATGAGTCAGCACGCAAATTTGCCGAAGAGACAGACTTGGTATGTGAAAAACTGGCAGCCATCACCCAGGTCACGCATCAAATGGACAGGCTTCTTTCCATGACGGGCACCAAGTTGCGCAAGGCAAGCCATAACCTTGAAAGGGTGATTGAGCGCGCCGGCACAGACTACGCCACCTTTGATGCAGAGGCGAAAGCGACGACCTTTACAGCAGTGAAATATGCGCAATTGGTGAAGCTGCTGATTGATACGCCCATTCTGGACGAGAAAGGCAACTTGCTGCCAACGGCAAAGCAGAAGGCGGATGAGATTGCTACCGCTCTTCCGGCCTGATGGCTTGAGCAACGCCACCGACAGGGTTGCACAGCCCTGTCGGTGTTTGTGGAGAGCTGGATGCGCGTAGCCTGCATGCGCTGGTGATGCAGCGTTTTACCGGTTCGGTGCGAATGTTGATTGACAACAAGTTCGTATTCCAGCCGTTTTGGAAGGCGCTGCGCGATCATGATGCCAGCGGGCAGTGGGAGGTGGCATTTGCGGCGGCGCGCAAGCAGGCTACGGCGGCGGTGTTGGCCGGCGATACGGTCAAGGTGTATGAAATCGTATTTGATCGCCTGTATGTATTGCGCAACCAGCTGGTGCATGGCGGTGCCACTTGCGGCAGCCGGGTAAATCGCGAGCAGTTGAAGCAGGCCTGTGCCTTGCTTGCGGAAATCGTGCCGTTGATGATTCGCCTGATGGCGGAAAGCCCCGAGGCCGATTGGGGCGAGGTGATGTATCCGGTGGTGGGGAACGTGTAAAGCGGAGGGCTCAGTCTCCGCCATCTTGATGTTGCTGTAGCACGGGATGTTCGTGCCTCCTTGGTAGAGGGCGTTTGTCACGAGCGTGCTGCAATCCCTGCCTCTTTCATGCACGCAAAGGTGTGGGGTTTCCAGCGGCGTTTGCTTCGCATGTCAAGAGCGTCTTGTCCCTCGTGTTGGCGGGGCTGTCGATGCGCAGGATCCGGATTTGAGAAATCCGTAATGGGTGTACGCGCATCCGTGTTGTGATCGTGTGATTTTTTGTGGCGGTAACCATGGGCGTGTTGGTGTGTCGGGTATTCGACGTGCTGCGAGCCGATATTGCTGGAATTGCGGCGGGCGGCATGGTGGCCGGCCGGGGCAGGGTTGGGATATCGAGTGGTACCGATTTGCCATTGCTCATGGCGGGGGTGATTGCCATCGCGGCGCCACAAACGCGGAGGCCTGAGCCGGACAGGGTGTCGGGCTCAGGCCTCGCTTGTTCCTGGCAACTGCCCGGGGTTGCCGGGCAGTTGGGTTGGGCTTTCTCTTTCAGGATCAGAACTTGTAATTGAGACCCATGTAGAGGTAACGGCCAATGGTGTCGTACTGTGCCGAGCCCGTGCCGGTGCCGTAGTAGTTGAACGGCGCTTCCTTGTCGGTCAGGTTGTTGACACCCAGCGATACATCCAGACCATTCTTGAACTTGTAGCCGACTTGCGCGTTGTGCGTGACGTGGCTGCCGTTCCAGATTGGTGCGATTTGGCCGGGGTTGCTGTTGTAGCTTTCCGGCTCCACGCGCAGGTTGTGGTGGACATAGTTGAGTGTCCAGGACGCACTCCAGGCATTGCGGCTGTAGGCAAAGTTCAGGTTGGCACGCCAGCGCGGGTCTTCCACGTAGGTGAGATATTCCTTGTACTCGTCCGGGAAGTCCTGGAATGCCCATTCACGCGATTGCAGCAGACGGGTGGCAACCAGTCGGGTCACGGCCTTGCCGCCTGCCAGATCGAAGCGGTAGTCGGCTTCGATATCGACGCCGATACGGCGCGATTGTGCCAGGTTTTCCGCCAGTGCCGTCCAGTAGTAGATGCTGTAGGCGGGGAAGGCATTGCCATTGGCATCGGTGTAGCCGCCGACCGGTGCGCGCAGGATGGCGCTGCAGAACACGTTGTTGATGCCGCCGGGGGCATCCACGCAACGGGTGGCGTTGGTCTGGGCGGTAACGGTGCCGATGGCGTCCTTCAGGTTGACGCGCCAGTAGTCCACCGACAGGCCAAAGCCCTTGATGAACTCGGGCTGCCAGACGAAGCCGGCCGACAGGCTGCGGGCGGTTTCCGGCAGCAGATCGGGGTTGCCGCCGGAAACGCCGGGGCGGCTGCTGGCATAGGTGTCTTCCCAGTCACTCGGAATGCCCAGTGCAGCGCAGTTGGCGCGGCGCAGTGTCGGGTCGGCAGCAGTATCCGGGCGGTTGCTGTTGTTGGCGGCGTTGTTGCAGGGGTCGGAAATGCTGCTGTAATTCTGCGATTGCGGGTTGAACAGCTCACCGATACTCGGGGCACGCACGGCTTGGGCATAGGTGCTGCGGACGCGGAATTGGCTGTTGAGGCTCCAGTCAAGGCCGATGTTCCAGGTCTTGGTGCCACCGGCGGTGCTGTACTTGGAGTAACGTCCGGCCAGATCCAGCGACAGGCGTTCCACCAGCGGCACGTCGGCCAGCAGGGGGATGCTGAATTCGGTGAAGATTTCCTTCACGGAGTACTTGCCGCCACTGCCGACCAAGGCAGTCATGAAGGTGGCACCGGAGGTGACCAGCGGGTCAACCGTGCGGTAGCTCTTTTCGCGGCGATATTCCACGCCGGCAGCAAAGCCGACATCACCGGCCGGCAGGCTGAACAGATTGCCGGTATTGACCGAGGCCGAGAATACGGCTTGGGTTACGCGGGTGAAATCGGGAGAGTTGACGTTGATCCAGGCGGCCGCTTCCGGGCTGACCGCGCCATTGCCGAAGATGCTGAACGGCACGCAGCCTTCCAGCCCGCTGCGGCAGACGATCTGACCATTGGCATCCAGCACCGCGTCCATGCCGGCCGTCCAGCGGGCGCGGATGCGGTTGTTGAGGAACAGGTTCTTGACTTCGGTCTGGCCGTAGTTGAGCGAGACTTCGTAATCCCAGTTTTCGTTGAGGGCACCTTCAAGGCCGGTCACGTAACGCTGGGTGGTGCGCTGGATTTTCTGGCCGCGGTTGCCGGCATCGACGTCGAAGCGGCCGATGCCGATGCTGGACAGGCCGTTGGCATCCATGATGGCGGCGAGGTCGGCATCGATGTAGGCGTTGTCGCGCTGGATCGTGTAGACGCCGAAGGCCGGCTGGTGGAAATTCTTGGAGTTGATGAGGGTGTATTTGCCCTCGAAGAACCAGCGGTGGTTTTCGTTGATGTCGAAGCTCACCTGGGTGTTGAAGCCGATGCGGCGATATTCGGGCTGCATCTCGGTGACTTCGTTGAGGTCGAGATAGTCACAGTCCAGGCAGCGGGTGCCGTACACCGTTCCCATGTTGGCGCTACGCACGCTGCCATCGGGATTGAACAGGTAGCGGGTTCCGCCCGCCGTGAAGGTGCCGCCGGTGGAATAGGAATACAGACCGCCCGGCCCGGCATACACGGTTTGCGGGTTGCTCTGGCTGGAGGGCTGGCTGGAATCGTAGTTCGGGTTGGGAATGGTGATCCACTGGGTGCGGCCACGTTCGTAGTCGGACACCATCACGCTGTTCTGGTCGCTGAATTCCAGCGAAGCAGCGATGTTGCCGCGGCCTTCGGCAAAGGCGCTTCCGCCGGTGACGCTGGCCAGATAGCGATGCAGACCGCCTTCTTCTGCCTTGCCTGCCTGCAGACGGGCAGCAAAGCCTTCAAAGTCTTTCTTCAGGATGAAGTTGACCACACCAGCCACGGCGTCGGCACCGTACACGGCCGAGGCGCCGCCAGTGATGATTTCGACGCGGTCGATCCATTCCACCGGGATGGTGTTGACGTCCACGGCGCTGGAGCCGGCGCTGGAGCCAACATGGCGACGGCCATTGACCAGCACCAGGGTGCGTGCCACGCCAAGGCCGCGCAGGTTCAAGCGGTTCAGGCCGGAGGTGCCAATGCTGCCGCCGCCGGTATTGCCGAGCGTGGAAGACGGCGTGAGCTGCGGCATGCTGACCATCAGTTCGCCAATGTTGGTGGCGCCCGTGGCACGGATTTCTTCGGCGCTGATGCCGGTTACCGGCGAAGGCGTGACGAAACCATCGCGCGCGATGCGCGTGCCGGTGACGGTGACCTTGTCAAGACTTTGGCCGGTTTGCTCGGCTTCTTCGGTGGATTGGGCAAAAGCCAGGGACGGCGAAAGCAGGCTGGCAAGCACTGCCAACGCCAGTGGATGGCGATTGATCATGGAAATTACCTACGATGTGGGGAGGAAAGTGAGCGCGCCCGCATTCTGTGGCGGGCATCAAAAAACTGAATGCATTTTTTACGTGCTATTAACAAAAGTTGCATCTTTTACCTGTATTCAGGTTATGCCGTATTCAGTTTCCATGTGTGCTTGTTGATGGAAGGAGTGTCCGGCCAACTCGATGCGGGTGGATGCCGATATCGGCCAGGCGAGGGGCGCATCAAGGCGTGGCTTGTGTGACAATGCGCGCCTTTTCAGGACTTGACGCCATGCTCATCGACATCGGTGCCAATCTCACCCATGACAGCTTCGACCATGACCGCGAAGCGGTGTTGGCGCGCGCGCGCGCGGCCGGAGTGGGGCAGATGGTGGTCACGGG
>JBHADJ010000172.1:0-4282 GCA_041855065.1 Lysobacter sp. | reverse complement strand
GGTCTGAGAAGCTCGACGTGATGTTCCTTGCCTTCATCTGCTCTGCTCTCATCGCCGACGGGTTACGGTAGTGTTAACAGGCCCTAGTCGGCGCATTGAGATGGTTCGAACATGGGGCAGGCATTCACAAGCTGACCGCCTTGGCAGTGAAGAATGCCGCAGCGAGCAAGCGCTTTTCCCGGGACATCCCGCAAACTCCGGCAGCTGCAAGGTTCTCAGCCGAAGGGCGGGCAGGTGACAGGGCAGGTATTTCCGGGTTTGTATCCTTCACGCGGTTATGGCGACAAGGATCAAGGCCGCCTTGACATCCGTCCTGGCCGAAGGCTGCCGATGAGCGGTCTTGGATGTTTTGGTTTCATCGGGGTTGCCGGTTGTGGTGTGCCGGGGCAATCGTCATGCGGTTTGCCTTGTCCGCCGCGAAGCGCGCCGAACGGTTGCGCAATCAATGGGCGCCGTTACTTGAGCAGAAGCAGAAAAGCCTTGATGGCTTATTGGGCTTGTGTACTTTTGTGGGTATGCGGCACTTCAGGGGCGATGGCTTGTTTGTGAATGCCACTTGCCGGCACGTCAAAGCGCAGCCGGTGCATCGGATGGGATGTGCACGAGCAGGTTGGGTGGTCTTGGTTCAGAGCGGAGTTGCCCGTGCGTTATCGGCTTGTGGGGCCAAGGGTGGCAGCGGGCTGCCATCGCGTCTTGCCTGCCACAACATGTTCGGGCGTTGATTCTTCTGGTTTGTTTGGGTGGCGATTTGAGAGGTAGCCATCTCAAAATCGCCAACTCATTCGAGTTATTTGGTGGGAGCTGAGGGGATCGAACCCCCGACCCTCTCCTTGTAAGGGAGACGCTCTACCGCTGAGCTAAGCTCCCGCGTGGCAGGCGTGCCTGCAAAACGGACGCGCATGATACGCATGTCGGCAATCGGTATGCAAGGGGGGGCTGGCAAGGGTAGACTTCGCAGTCTTTCCTTTTCGTCCGGTTGAAGCCAACCATGTTGCAAGCGTTACGTGAAAAATCCAGTGGCTGGGTTGCCACGGTCATTCTAGGGCTGCTGATCATTCCCTTTGCTCTTTTCGGGGTCAACGATTACCTCTCGCAATCGGGCGGCAATCATGTGGTGCGTATCCAGACACCGCCGTCATGGTGGCGTTCGGCGCCCGCATGGTGGCCGGCCTCGATGTTGTGGACAAAGGTTGAAATCGATGCCAACGAGTTCCGTCAACGCTTTGACATGGCGCGCAATCAAGCGCGGCTTGAGGCAGGTGAATCGTTCGACAGCCGTGCATTCGAGTCGATCGAGAACCGTCGTCGCGTTCTTGAGCAGATGGTGGACGAGCGATTGGCCTTGATGGCAGCCGATCAGGCCGGGCTGAAGGTTTCCGATGCGCAGGTGCGCAAGGCCATCGAGCAAGTGCCGGCGTTTCAGGTGGATGGTGTCTTCAATGCCCAGCGCTATCAAGGGATGCTTTCCGGTCAGGGGCTCAGCCCGCAGCAATTCCAGGAGCAGGTGCGGGAGGACTTGTTGCGTCAGGGGTTGTTGAGCAGCATCGCCGGTTCGGCCTTCGTCACGCCGCAGAGCCGCAATCAAACCTTGGCGCTGATGATGCAAACCCGGGATGTCAGCGCGGTTTTGCTCAGCCCCAAGGCGGATGCCTTGCCGGTCTCGGAAGATGAGATCAAGGCGTGGTACCAGAAGCACGCTGCCAATTATCAAGCGCCGCAGACGGTCACGCTCGAATATGTCGAAGTCGAGGGCAGCAAGTTGACGCCGGCGGCCATCGACGAGGCGCAATTGCGGGCTCGTTACGACAGCGAACGCAGCAAGTTCGGCAGCGCCGAGCAGCGTCTGGTTTCGCACATCTTGATCCCGGTGCCGGCCGATGCTGATGCAGCGGCTCAGAAGGCAGCTCAGGACAAGGCGGCCGAAATTGCCCGGCAGGCACGCGCAGGGGCGGATTTTGCTGCCCTGGCCAAAGCCAATCCCGGCGATCCGGGGTCCAGCGAAAAAGGTGGTGATCTGGGCTGGATCGAGCGTGATGGCGGCATGGTCAAGCCATTCGAGGATGCCGTGTTCGGGCTGCAAGCCAATACGATCAGCGAACCGGTGCGTACCGACTTCGGTTGGCATGTGATCAAGCTGCGTGAAGTGCGTGCCAGCACCATCAAGCCGTTTGAGGAGGTGCGTGCCCAATTGGAGAAGGAGTTGCAGGAAACGGCCAATGAGCGTGCCTACAACGAACAGCTTTCTGCGTTGATTGATGACGTGATGCGCAATCCGTCGGGGTTTGCCGATGTGGCGGCCAAGCACAAGCTGGAAGTGAAGCGTCTTGGACCGGTGAGCGAAGACAATGCCGAGGGCATTCTTGCTTCGCCACAGGTGGCGCGGGAGGCGTTCTCCGAAACCCGCATCCAGAACGGGCAGGTCAGTGACCCGATCAATATCAGCAACGATCACAGTGTCCTGTTGCGGGTGGTGGCCCATACGCCCAGCCGAGCACAGCCGCTTGAAGAAGTGAAAGATCGCGTCATTGCCGATATCCGTGCCGACAAGGCGCGTCAGGCGCTGGCCAGTACGGCACAAGCCATGGTGGCCGATGTGCGTGCTGGCAAGAGCCTTGAAAGCCTTGCCGTGGCAAATGGTACGAAGGTGGACGTGTTGCCGCGTCTGGCGCGTGCCACGAGTCCGCTGGGGCCGGACATTACGCGCGCCGTATTTGCCTTGCCGGTGCCGGAGCCGGGCAAGCCGGCCATTGGTGAAATGGCACTGCCCAACGGGGCACATCTGGTTTATCAGGTGACGGCAGCGCATCAGGCCGATCTCGATCAGCTGCCCGAAGAGGCGCAGCGTCAGGAGGGGACGCTGATGGCGCTTGGTGCCGGCAGTGCCGATGCCGAAGCCTATCTGCAATCCCTGCGCAAACGGGCCCGGGTGGATATCAACGAAAGCCAGTTGTAAGTTTGTCGTCTGCCTTCCGGGCAAAGCCCCGCATGCCATGCGCTGCGGGGCTTTTTCATTTTTGGTGAGGCCGGGGAGGGATGCGTGGCACGCTGTCGTTGCGTGTCTTTGGAGTGTGGTGTTGCAGAGAGCGGAGATGCACTCAAGATGGCGCCCGTCGCTTCCCGCCTTGCTACAATGCCGACTCCATCAAGCTGACGAGGTTGCCGTGGATTTTGGCTTTAGCGAAGAGCAGTTGCTGATTCAGGATGTGGCACGCCGGATTGCGCGGGAGAAGATCGCGCCCTCGGCCGAGCATTTCGATGCCAGTGGCGAGTTCCCGCTGGAGAATATTCGGCTTCTTGGCGAAAACGGTTTGATGGGCATCGAGGTGCCGGGCGAGTACGGCGGTGCCGGGATGGATTCGATTGCCTATGTGCTGGCGATGATCGAAATTGCCGCGGCCGATGCGGCGCACAGCACCATCATGTCGGTCAACAACTCGCTGTTCTGCAACGGCATCCTCACCTACGGCACGGAAGCGCAGAAGCAGAAATACGTGCGCGCGATTGCCGAGGGCGCTGCAATCGGCGCCTTTGCCCTGACCGAGCCGCAGTCCGGCTCCGATGCCACGGCGATGAACTGCCGGGCGGTAAAGCAGGCCGATGGCAGCTTCATCATCAATGGCAAGAAAAGCTGGATCACCTCGGGGCCGGTGGCCAAATACATCGTGCTGTTCGCCATGAGCGAGCCGGAGAAGGGCGCGCGCGGCATCACCGCCTTCATGATCGACACCGAGCGCGAAGGCTTTGGCCGCGGCAAGACCGAGCCGAAAATGGGCATCCGCGCTTCGGCTACCTGCGAAATCGAGTTCAACGATTACCGTGTTAATGCCGACGAGGTGCTGGGCGAGGAAGGGCAGGGCTTCAAGATCGCCATGAGCGTGCTCGATGCCGGGCGCATCGGCATTGCCAGCCAAGCCATCGGCATTGCCCGTGCCGCGTATGAGGCGAGCGTGGCCTACGTGAAAGAGCGCAAGGCCTTCGGCCAGCCGATCGGGGCATTCCAGATGATTCAGGCGAAGATTGCCGACATGAAATGCAAGCTCGATGCGGCGCTGCTCTTGACCCTGCGCGCGGCCTGGAAAAAAGGCCAGGGCGAGCGTTTCAGCACCGAGGCGGCCGTCGCCAAGCTCACTGCTTCGGAAGCGGCGATGTGGATTGCTCATCAGGCGGTGCAAATCCACGCCGGCATGGGCTACAGCAAGGAAATGCCGGTAGAGCGCTATTTCCGCGACGCCAAGATCACCGAAATCTACGAGGGCACCAGCGAGATTCAGCGGCTGGTGAT
>JBHADJ010000171.1:0-60180 GCA_041855065.1 Lysobacter sp. | reverse complement strand
GTAGTGGCGGAAGTCCTTGTACAGCGACGGGGCGTGCTCGCGCAGTGCCAAGGCAAGGCCGCTGTGGAAATCATCGTTCGGGGCGATGCCGTGGGCGATGGCCTGGGCGCGGCTGTGCAGGATGTCACCGGAAACGTTCTGGATCATGGATTCTCCTTGGAAGATGGGTGAGGCAGGAACTTCTGCATGCACAGTGTGCGCCTTGCGCATGACGGGCGTATTGAGCATGCTCATGCGTGTGCGCGGCAGTCGGCGTATAATTTGCAACCATTCTTCAATTTCAGATGGCCGCGCATGCGGCCTTTTCGTATGTCCATCAAAAATCTGCGCAATATCGCCATCGTCGCCCACGTTGACCACGGCAAAACAACCCTCGTTGACCAGCTGCTCAAGCAATCGGATACCTTCGACGAGCGTACCGTGCTGGCCGAGCGCGTGATGGACTCGGGCGACATCGAAAAAGAACGCGGCATCACCATCCTGTCGAAGAACACCGCCATCCGCTGGAAATCGCCCGAGGGCGAGGAGTACCGCATCAACATCGTCGATACCCCCGGCCACGCCGATTTCGGTGGCGAAGTCGAGCGCGTGCTGTCGATGGTGGACTCGGTGCTGATTCTGGTCGATGCCTTCGACGGGCCAATGCCGCAGACCCGCTTCGTGACGCAGAAGGCCTTTGCCATGGGCTTCAAGCCGATCGTGGTCATCAACAAGGTGGATCGTCCCGGTGCACGCCCGGCCTGGGTGCTGGACCAGACCTTCGATCTGTTCGACCGTCTGGGTGCCACCGACGAGCAGCTCGATTTCCCGGTGATCTACGCCTCGGGCCTGAACGGCTATGCCGGGCTCGACGAAAGCGTGCGCGAAGGCGACATGACGCCGCTGTTCGAGGCCATCATCAAGCATGTGCCGGTGCCGCCGGTCAGCGAGGAAGGCCCGTTCCAGATGCGCGTGACCAGCCTCGATTACAACAACTACGTCGGCGTGATCGGCATCGGCCGCATCCAGCGCGGCAAAGTGCGCACCAACATGCCGGTGACGGTGATCGACGTGGACGGCAAGACCCGCAACGGCAAGGTGCTGCAAGTGCTCGGCTTCATGGGGCTTGACCGCATCGAAGTGAAGGAAGCGCAGGCCGGCGACATCATCGCCTTCTCCGGCATCGAGCGCCTTGGCATCAGCGAAACCGTGTGCGACCCGTCCGCGGTCGAGCAATTGCCGGTGCTGTCGGTGGATGAGCCGACCATCTCGATGACCTTCCAGGTCAACGACTCGCCGTTTGCCGGCAACAAGGATCGCTCCGGCGGCAAGTTCCTCACCAGCCGCCAGCTGCGTGATCGCCTGATGCGCGAAACTCAGCACAACGTCGCCCTGCGGGTGGAAGACACCGCCGATGCCGACAAGTTCAAGGTATCCGGGCGCGGCGAGCTGCACCTGTCGATCCTGATCGAAACCATGCGCCGCGAAGGCTACGAGCTGGCCGTTTCGCGCCCGGAAGTCATCATCCGCGAAATCGACGGGGTGATGCAGGAGCCTTACGAGCAGCTGGTGGTCGATCTGGAAGAGGAATACCAGGGCGGCGTGATGGCGCGGCTCGGCGAGCGCAAGGCTTTGCTGCAGAACATGGAGCCCGATGGCAAGGGCCGGGTGCGGATGGAGTTCATCATTCCCGCGCGCGGGCTGATTGGCTTCCAGACCGAGTTCAAGACTCTCACCTCCGGCAGCGGCCTGTTGTTCCACGTGTTCGACCACTACGGCCCGAAGGCCGAAGGTGCCATCGGCCAGCGCCAGAACGGCGTGCTGATCTCCAACGACACCGGCACCTCCACCGCTTACGCACAGATGGCGATGCAGGAGCGTGGTCGCCTGTTCGTGGAGCCGCAGGAAGAAATCTACGAAGGCCAGCTGGTCGGTATCCACGCCAAGGACAATGATCTGACGGTCAATGCCCTGCGCGCCAAGCAGCTCACCAACTTCCGTGCCTCGGGCAAGGACGACGCCCTCGCCCTCACCCCGCCGATCAAGTTCTCGCTGGAACAGGCGTTGGAGTTCATCGACGACGACGAGCTGGTGGAAGTGACGCCCAAGCAAATTCGCCTGCGCAAGAAGCTGCGCAGCGAAACCGACCGCAAGCGCGCCAGCCGCGCCGGCTGAGCGAAAACGGATCGTGTCGATGAGGGGACGCTGCCCGAGGCGTCCCCTCTGCGCATGGCGGGGACGGTCAGAGGCCGGCAATCGCTCTAAAATGCGCTTTTCCATGTCGAACGAACACGTGGCCTGATGGGCATCAACGAAATTCTCCGCTCACTCGTGGGCAAGCGCCCCCGCCGCCTGCAGGTGGCGGCGCTCTGCTTGCGTGATGACGGTGCACAGCGTGAGGTGCTGATGGTTACCAGTCGCGGCAAGCGGCGCTGGATTCTGCCCAAGGGATGGCCGATGGCCGGGCTCGACTTGGCAGGCTCGGCGGCTCAGGAAGCCTGGGAGGAGGCTGGTGTGCGCGGCGAGGTGGAACCACAATCGATTGGCCGTTATCACTGCATCAAGGCATTGGCCGGAAAGGCCGCCCGACCATTGGAAATCCGTGTTTTCCGGATGCGCAACATCACGCTGGCCGATGATTTTCCCGAGGCCGGACAGCGTGAGCGGCGCTGGTGGTCGTTGCCGGATGCGGCGGCCGTGGTTCATGAGCCAGAATTGGCCGAATTGTTGCTGCAAGCCACCGGATTTCCCTGATCATCCAAGTTTCCCCCGATTTCCAATCCCGTTTTTGCACCGTCATTGCGGCGGTGCCGATGAGAAACCTTCATGTCTTCTTCCTCTTCGCAAGACCCTTCAGGCAAGCCCGTCAACCAGTGGAAAACGCTGGACAAGGACCTGCGCCGCATCAGCCTGCTGGAACAGGCCGCGGCCTTCACTGCCCGTCCGCTGGTGGCTCCGGGTATCGCCCTGGCCTTCATCGTGCTGGTGGGTGCGGCCGCACTCGGCTTTACCGGCATCCAGCCCGGCACGTTCATGGTGGTGGTGGCGACCGTGGTGGGGGCCTACATGGCACTCAATATCGGTGCCAATGATGTGGCCAACAACATGGGACCGGCGGTCGGTGCCAATGCGCTGACGCTTGGCAGTGCGCTGCTGATTGCCGCCATTTTCGAAACAGCGGGAGCGTTGATTGCCGGTGGTGATGTGGTCAATACCATTGCGTCGGGCATCATCGCGCCGGAAGCCGTGGCAGATAGCCGGATTTTCGTGCTGGCCATGCTGGCTGCCCTGTTGGCGTCGGCATTGTGGCTGAATCTTGCCACGGTGATGGGTGCGCCGGTATCCACCACGCATTCGATCGTGGGCGGGGTAGTGGGTGCCGGGGTGGTGGCGGCCGGCATGGGAACCGTGAACTGGCCGGGGCTTGGCAAGATTGCTTCCAGCTGGGTGATTTCGCCGTTGCTCGGCGGGTTTATTGCGGCGGCATTTCTTGCCTTCATCAAGAGCCGCATCCTGTATCAGGCCGACAAGCTGGCGGCAGCGCGGCGCTGGGTTCCGGTGCTGATCGGCTTCATGGCCGGTGCCTTCGGTGCCTATCTGGCACTCAAGGGGCTGTCCAAGCTGATCAAGATCGAGCTGGGCATGGCGCTTGTCATCGGGCTTGGCATCGGCATCGTCAGCTGGCTGGTGTCGGTACCGCTGGTGCGCCGTCAGTCCGAAGGCCTGGAGAATCGCAAGAAATCGATCCGCAAGCTGTTTGCCTTGCCGCTGATCTGTTCGGCCGCGCTGCTTTCCTTTGCCCATGGCGCCAACGACGTGGCCAATGCCGTCGGCCCGCTGGCAGCGATCGTGCACGTGATTGGCGGTGGCGGCGTGGATGCCAAGGTGGGCATTCCGCTCTGGGTGATGGTGGTCGGGGCGTTTGGCATCAGCTTCGGCTTGATGCTGTTTGGTCCGCGCCTGATCCGTCTGGTGGGCAGTGAAATCACCAAGCTGAATCCGATGCGTGCCTATTGCGTGGCGCTTTCGGCGGCAGTGACCGTGATCGTTGCTTCCTGGCTCGGCTTGCCGGTCAGCTCCACCCACATCGCGGTCGGTGCGATTTTCGGGGTTGGCTTCTTCCGGGAGTGGCATGCCGAGAAGCGAGCCCGCGAACTGGGCATCAAGAAGGGCAAGCCATTGGCGATGGAGGAGCGTGCCCGCCGCAAGCTGGTGCGCCGCTCGCACTTCTTGACCGTGGCGGCGGCCTGGGTGATTACCGTGCCGGCTTCGGCATTGTTGTCGGCGCTGCTGTTCTGGATACTGGAAAAAGTGATGGCCTGAGGGCATATGCAGCACCTGCCTGCCTCGTTCTACATCACCGGTACCGATACCGGAATCGGCAAGACCCATGTCACCACCGCTTTGCTTGCCGATGCACGTGTCGACGGGCTTGATCGTGTCGGCATGAAGCCGGTTGCCAGTGGCTGCATCGAAACGGCCGAGGGTTGGCGCAGCGAAGATGCGTTGGCGCATCAGCAGGCCGATGGCAAAACTGGGGCGCCCTATGCACTGCGCAACCCGTATGCGCTGCCCCTGCCACTGGCACCGGAGCTGGCGGCACAGGCGGCGGGTCGCGACATCGCGCTCGACGTTCTGCAAGCGGCGTTTGTGCGCTTGCAGGCGCTGCATGAGGGCGTGCTGGTGGAAGGTGTCGGGGGGTGGGCTGCGCCCTTGAGTGTCACGCTGGAGCAGGCCGATCTGGTGCGTGCCTTGCAGTTGCCGGTATTGATGGTGGTGGGGGTGCGACTGGGTTGTGTGCATCAGGCACGGGTCACGCAGCGTGCCATTCTGGCCGATGGCTGTACCTGTCTTGGCTGGATCGCCAACCCGGTGGATCCGGACATGATGGCGTTCGAGGACAATCTGCAAATCCTGCAACGGGTGCTGGGAACGCCGCCTCTGCGGGTAATGCCGCGATTGATGGCTGATTGACGGCAATCAAGGTGCCTGCCCGGCCGCTCGTGCACCCTGCCGCGATGGACGCCACCGTACTTCCCGATGCCACGCTGCTGCGCCGCTACGATACGCCGGGGCCGCGCTATACCTCCTACCCGACTGCCCCGCAGTTTTCCGAAGCGTTCGATGAAACCGCGTTGCGACAGGCCATCGCGCACAGCAATGGAGATCCAATTCCGCGCCCGCTTTCGCTGTATGTGCACGTGCCGTATTGCGTCAGTCCGTGTTTTTACTGCGGTTGCAATCGCATCATCACCCGCGATACCGGCAAAAGCGAACCGTATCTGCAACGGCTTGAGCGCGAAATCGGCATGTGGGCGCCGTTGTTCGATGCCGATCGTGAAGTCACCCAGCTCCATCTTGGCGGTGGAACCCCGAACTTTCTTTCACCACCGCAGATAGGCCGCTTGCTGGACTCTCTGCGACGGGCATTTTCTTTTTCCGAACGTGCGGATCGGGATATTTCCATCGAGCTTGATCCGCGCTTTGTTGGGGCGGACGATATTGCCGCATTGGCCGAAATGGGGTTCAACCGTGCCAGTCTCGGAGTGCAGGATTTCCACCCCGATGTGCAGGCGGCCATCAATCGCATCCAGAGCGTTGAGCAGACCGAGCAAGTGCTTGCGGCCTGTCGCCGGCATGGTTTTGCCTCGATCAATGTCGATCTGATCTATGGTCTGCCAAAGCAGACGCTGGCAGGTTTTTCCGCCACGCTGGACACCGTGCTGGCGTTGCGTCCGGATCGTCTGGCGATATACAGCTATGCGCATTTGCCCAGCCTGTTCAAGGCGCAACGGCAGTTGAAGGCCGAAGACCTGCCGGATGCCGAAAGCAAGATGGCGCTGCTTGCACTTGCCGTCGACAAGCTTGGCAAGGCCGGCTACGTGTATATCGGCATGGATCACTTTGCCTTGCCTGACGATGCCTTGGCGCGCGCTCAGACCCGGGGCAGCCTGCATCGCAATTTCATGGGTTACACCACGCATGCCGAAAGCGACTTGATTGGCCTTGGCGTTTCTTCCATCAGCCATGTCGGGGCGAGCTTCAGCCAGAATCCGCGAACTTTGCCGGAATGGGAGGCGGCGGTGGATGCCGGTCGTCTGCCGGTCTGGCGTGGGCTGGAAATGACGGCGGATGATGAACTGCGCGCCGAAGTGATTCAGCAGTTGATGTGTCATGGTCGAATAGAAAAATCCCGCCATGCACGAAGACACGGTATCGATTTCGACGATTACTTTGCCAAGGCATTGCAGCGACTGGTGCCGCTGGCCGAGGACGGCCTGGTCAGGCTCGAACCAACCCGGATCGAGGCCAGTGCGCAAGGGCGTTGGCTTTTGCGCAATATCGCCATGTGCTTTGACGCCTATCTGGCCGCGCCGGGTACGGAGAGTGAGCCGACGCGTTTTTCCAGAGCGATCTGAAGCGGGCGAATCGTCGTTTTGTGTTGCAAGGGATGGGCATGACATCGGCAGGCTTGTTAAAGTGCGCGCATGCTGGAGATTGCACCCCACATCGTGATTGCCGAGGATGAGCTGAGTGAGCGCTTCGTGCGCGCTTCCGGTGCCGGAGGCCAGAACATCAACAAGGTGGCGACCGCTGTCGAGTTGCGCTTTGACGTGGCGGGCTCTCCGACGCTTCCGCTGGCCGTGAAGGAGCGCTTGCTGGCCCGCCGCGATCGGCGCATGACCAGCGAGGGCGTACTGGTGATTCAGGCGCAGCGTTTCCGTACTCAGGAGCGCAATCGGCAGGATGCCCGCGAACGATTGGCGGCTTTCATCCAGCATGGCCTTGTCGCCCCCAAACCACGCATTGCGACAAAACCCAGCCGAGCGGCACGCGAGCGGCGGCTGGATGCCAAGCGTGGCCGTGCCGACATCAAGCGCGCGCGCAGCGGCAAGGATTGGGACGGATGAATACCCACTTGCCACCCTCGCATCCGCAAACTCCCTTGCGTGACGGCGTCGTACTCGGCTTGCCGCCACAGGTGCCGCGCCGCAAGGTCAATCCGCTGATCCGCGGTGCGGCGCGGCAACTGCTGAAGCTGGCCGGCTGGCGGATGGAAGGCGCATTCCCGGATGTTCCCAAGGCGGTACTGATCGGCGCACCGCATTCTTCCAATTGGGATGGCATCTGGGGCTTTGCCGCGCTTCTGGCCATGGGGCTGGATTTGCGCATTCTGGCCAAAAAGGAATTGTTCTGGGGGCCGCTGGGCTGGCTGCTGCGCAAACTCGGCGTGATCGCGATTGACCGCAGCGCACCGGGCGGCTTCGTGGTGCAAAGCATTTCGACCTTGCGCGATGCCGACCAGTTGTGGATCGGCATTGCCCCGGAGGGGACGCGCAAGCGCGTGGAAAAGTGGAAAACCGGCTTCTGGAAACTTGCCCAGGGTGCCGATGTGCCGGTCATCCCGATGTATTTCCACTACCCGGACAAGGTAATGGGGATTGGTCAGGCTTTGCGGATGAGCGATGACATGGACGCGGACATGGCACGCCTGCGCGAGTGGTATCGACCGTGGATCGGACGCAATCGCGACACTTTGTGATGGCGCGACGGTGAAGCGAACCGTGTCGGGCCGTGCTTACATGAATGGCCGCAGATACCAGCGAGGCCGCTTGACCGGCACCACGCGTCCGGGAAAATCGAGCGCACGGGAATCATGGAAACCGGCCGTGGAAAAGCTGCCGGCAATCAGCTCGTCGCAACGTCGCACGAACAGCGCCGCATTGTCGCCGTAACGGCTCTGGAACAGGTGGTAAACCCGATCGGCGAACACTGTGCCGACACCGTACAACCCATATGAGCCAAGCGGCCAAGCGCCTTCGCGCGGCTCGCGCTCGAAGCAGGTCGGGAACAAGGTGCGATAGCGGATGCCGCGTCGCTCGGCGATGAAACTAAGCGCCTCCGCCACGTCACCGCGCTTGTTCGGCATGAACGAAGGCCGGCCAAGGCGGGCATAGGCGCTTGGCGTGATGAAGAAAAAAGCCGGAGAAGCAAAGATGTGGCTGGCCGGATGGATGTGATTGGAGGCCTGGGCACAGCCGATGAAGCTGTCGTTCTGCCAGGCATAGTCCGCCGCTTCCTGCACGGCCTGACGCGAGAGCGGGATGAGATCCGGCTCGATGATGCCGATGACCTTGCTGCGTGCCTGGCCGACGACCCGGTCAAGCCATTGTCCATGTGCAATGTTTTCTTCCCAGTAGCGAACCTCCAGCCCCAAGTGCTGCATGACTCGCTGATGAGCCGCCAGCATGTTGCGATCGAAATTGTCCCAATGGAAAGCGTGCAGCTCGACTTCGCCAAGATCAATGGAATGCTGCATGAGAGGCTCTCAGGGCTGCGCCGCGGGGGTGCCGGGTGCTGTTTCCGGCAGACCGCGCGCCTTGCGCCAACGTGCCAGCGCATCGGCAAGCTCGCCATCCAGCGCTGCGCGGGCGCTTTGCTGACGAGCCAGTCCGCGCAAGGCATCTTCCAGCGCCCGGCGCTGACTTTGCACGTTCTGGGCCAGTCGCTCATTGACTTTGCCGCGCGCAAGTTCCATGTTGGCGGCGGCCTGCAATTGCTCAAGCAGACTGCGGCGCTGGCTTTCGATGGCCG
Organism: Lysobacter sp.; assembly: GCA_041855065.1. Classification (GTDB taxonomy): domain Bacteria; phylum Pseudomonadota; class Gammaproteobacteria; order Xanthomonadales; family Xanthomonadaceae; genus Solilutibacter. Next base: position 51,606 of record JBHADJ010000171.1, on the reverse strand, counting down.
ATTGTGCGGCCTTGATGCCTTCGTCCAGCAGCTCGTAGCGCTCGGCAAACGCGCGGCGCAAGTCGTCCTCGGTGTTGTAGCTTTCGCTGAGCGCGGCGGTGTTGCGTTCGATGGCAGCGGCGCGTCGCGCAGCTTCTGCTTGCTGCGCAGCGGCGGCGGCGGCGGCGGCCTGCTCGGCCTCGCTCAGCGAGCGGCCAACCCGTGCCTGCGGCAGGCCACTTTGGCCGCTGAACTCGGTGCGCGATTTGTCCACTGCGCTGGCTGGAAGCGCATCGCCACAGACGCGGCGTCCGCCTTCGTCCCAGCAATACAGCTTTTTGCCCTGCGCCAGGGTATCGGTCGCGGGCAGTGTCGCGATGAAAACGAGAGCGGCCAATGCCGCGCAGCGATAAGCGATGTGCATGGGAATCCCTGTGATTGACGATCAGGCCGAGCGTGCGCCAAAGCGTGCACGGTAGTCTTGCAATGCCTGTTGATACTGCGCAAGTTCGGGCTTTTGCGCGGAAAAATCAAGCAGGTCGGCAAGGTTTGCTACCGAGATGACCGGGATGCCATGTGCCTCGGCCACACTGCGCGCGGCCGAACGCGAATCGTCCTCGCGCACGATTTCCTGCCGGTCAAGGCCGATGACGATGCCGCAGACCCGGCCGCCGGCCGCATCGATCAGCGCCAGTGCCTCGCCGATGGCGGTGCCGGCGGTTATCACGTCATCGACGATCAGCACCTCGCGCCCGGCCAGCGGCGCGCCGATCAAATTGCCACCCTCGCCATGCGTCTTGGCCTCCTTGCGATTGAAGGCCACCGGCACATCACGCCCTTCGCCGGCAAAGGCACAGGCCACCGCCGTGGCCAGCGGAATACCCTTGTAGGCCGGGCCGAACAGCACGTCGAAGCGCAGGTTCGCGGCGTTGACCGCATCGGCATAGCAACGCCCGATCTCCGCCAGCGCCGCGCCGGAGTCGAAACGTCCGGCATTGAAGAAATACGGACTGACACGCCCGGACTTGAGCGTGAACTCGCCAAAGCGCAGCGCCTCGGCCTTGAGTGCGGTGGCAAGAAAACGGGTGCGGTAATCAGCAGACATGCCGTGAATCCTGTGGAAGTCGGGTGCGGATGATGCCGCATCTGCCCGCGCTTTGGCGAATGCGATGCCAGGGCGTGCCGGCAGCGCTTGCGCGGGCGAGGCTTGCCGACAAGCGTCTTGCAGCGGCATCGGCTTTCCGATGGCGGTGGGCTATCATCCCCGGTTTGTTGCAAGCCGAGGTGCCGCGGATGCGGGTGATGAGTTTCAATGCCAATGGCCTGCGTTCGGCGGGCAAGAAGGGCTTTTTCGAGTGGTTCGCGGCGCAGGAAGTGGATGTGTTGTGCGTGCAGGAAACCAAGGCGCAGACGGCGCAGTTGCAGGTGCCGGAGCTGTTGCCGCCGGGCTATCACGCGCATTTCCGTGATTCCACCCTGAAAAAAGGCTACAGCGGCGTGGCCATCTACAGTCGTCGGGCACCGGACGAGGTGCGCACCGCGCTTGGGCGCGAGGATTTTGACGAGGAAGGGCGCTATATCGAGGCACGCTTCGGCAATCTTTCGGTGGTCAGCTTCTACATTCCTTCCGGCAGTTCCGGCGAAGCGCGACAGGCGGTGAAGGAGGACGTGATGCGCTGGCTGGCGCCGATTCTGGAGACGTGGCTGACCAGTGGCCGGGATTACATCCTGTGCGGGGACTGGAACATCGTGCGCAGTCGCAACGACATCAAGAACTGGACAGGCAACCAGAAAAACTCCGGTTGCCTGCCGCATGAGCGTGCCTGGCTGTCCGGCCTGATCGACGACGAGTGCCATGATGGCTTGGTGCGCGCGCGGGCCGGGGGCTGGAAGGATGCCTTCCGCGTGGTCAAGCCCGAGGTGGCGGATGAATACACCTGGTGGAGCCAGCGCGGGCAGGCGCGTGCCAACAATGTGGGTTGGCGCATCGACTATCAATTGGTGACACCCCGGCTGGCACCGGCCATCCGCGCGGCCGAGGTGCTGGCCGAGCCGAAGTTCTCCGACCATGCGCCGCTGCTGGTGAGCTATGACTGGCCGGAGTGGCAGGCATGAGCGGCGGTGAGAAGGTGTCGGTATGGAAGGCGTTTTCCGCGCCTTCGGCATGGACGATGTTCCTGTTCGGCTTTGCTTCCGGGCTGCCGTTCCTGCTGGTGGCGGGCACGCTGGCCTACTGGCTGCGCAAGGAAGGGCTGGAGCTGAAGGAAATCACCCTGATTGCCAGTGCCGGGCTGGCCTATTCGCTGAAGTTTCTCTGGGCGCCGCTGGTCGATCGCTTGCGCCTGCCGCTTTTGCACCGGCTGGGCCAGCGCCGCAGCTGGCTGATGCTGGCGCTGGTCATCCTAATGGCCGGGCTGTTCGGCATGGGGTGGGTGACGCCGGGCAATCTTGCCGCTTTCATCTGGATCACGCTGGCAGTGGCGTTTGCCGGCGCCACGCTGGACATTGCGGTGGATGCGTACCGCGTGGAAATCGCGCCGCAAAATGCGCAGGGGGCGCTGGTGGCGACCTACTCGCTGGGGTATCGCATCGCACTGATGCTGACCGGTGCCGGCGCGCTGTTTCTCGCCGACCATCTGCCCTGGGCGCTGGTTTACAAGGTGCTGGCGGCCTTCCTGCTGCTGCCCTTGATGGCCGTGCTGCTGGCGCGCGAGCCGGAAAACCAGCGCATCGCCACGGAGAACTGGCGGCAGTCGCTGTATGTCGGCGTGGTGGAGCCGTTTGTTGATTTCTTCCGCCGCTTCGGTTTCAAGGTGGCGGCGATGCTGCTGCTGTTCGTGCTGCTGTTCAAGATTTCCGATCAGGCGATGGTTGGCGGCCTGCTCGGGCCGTTCTATCTCGATCAGGGCTTCAGCCAGAGCCAGATTGCCGCGATCACCAAGGTGTATGGCATCTGGGTGGGCATTGGCGGGGCGTTCCTCGGCGGCATCGCGGTGGCGCGCTGGGGCATCCAGCGTGCGCTGATCTGGGCGATTGTGCTGGGTGCGCTCAGCAATCTCCTGTATCTGCTGCTGATTTTCAACAACGGCAATCTGAGCGTGCTGACGCTGGTGATCTCCGGGGAGAACCTGGCCCAAGGCTTCCTCGGCACGGCGGCCGTGGCCTATCTCTCGGCGCTGGTCAACAAGCGCTACACCGCCACCCAATATGCCCTGTTTTCCTCCCTGATTACCTTGCCGGGCAAGCTGCTGGGCGCATTCTCCGGCTGGATCGTGGAGAACGTCGGCGCGCTGGGCGGGCGGCTGGTGGCGCGCTTCGAGCTGAACCTCGGGCTTTCCGATCTGGCGCTGGGCTATGCGCTGTACTTCTTCCTCACGGTATTGCTGATTGTCCCGGCGATCGCCCTGTTCTACTGGCTGCGCCCCCGGGTGGCACTGGAATAAGTGCATTTTGCGCTGCATGAAAGCCGTGTGCGGCGTGTGCTTGCTTGCGAAAACCGCTGCAGGGCGGGTCGCTGGCAGGTGCCGCACGGCGTGCTTTGCCTTTTGCCAAGGCGCGGCTAATCTTTGCGCTTTTCATCGTGAGCGATTCCATGTCCCAACCTGATCCCAACGCACAGCAATCTTTCCGGCTCGACCCACTGCCGCGCCTCATTTTTGCCTCGCGCTGGCTGCAATTGCCGCTGTATCTTGGCCTGATCGCTGCCCAAGTGGTGTACGTGTTCCTGTTCATGAAGGAGCTGTGGCATCTGATCGGTCACGCCACCGAGTGGAGCGAGCAGGAAATCATGCTGATGGTGCTCGGCCTGATCGACGTGGTGATGATTTCCAATCTGTTGGTGATGGTGATCGTCGGCGGCTATGAAACCTTCGTATCCCGCCTGCGGCTGGATGGCCACCCGGATCAGCCCGAATGGCTCTCGCACGTCAATGCCAGCGTGCTCAAGGTGAAGCTGGCCATGGCCATCATCGGCATTTCCTCCATTCACCTGCTCAAGACCTTCATTGCCATCAGCAATCTGGGGGCTGAAGGCGCCAGTTACACGGTGCAGGGCGTGTTGTGGCAGACCATCATCCATTGCGTCTTCATTCTGTCGGCCATCGGTATTGCCTATACCGACAAGTTGATGATGAGCGCAGCGAACCACAAGCACGGCCATTGATGGGGCTTGGCAAGTACTTCTCGGGCGGCTGGCAGGGCAATGCCGCCGCCGTGGACAAGCTAGAATCGCCGCCATGACGATTGCTTTTTCCTGCACTTGAACACGTCGCTGCTGGCTCGCATTGGCTGGCCCTCGGTATTGCCCGAGGCATGGGCTCCTTTGTTGCAGGCACATCCTGCGGCAAGGCCGGTGCGAGTAGTGGAGCAGCACCGTTCCGGCTATGTGGTGGCAGATGGCAGCGCGCAGTGCTATCCGGCCGATTCGTTGCCGGAATGGCAACGAAGGCATTGCGACCCATTGCAACGCCCGACCGTTGGAGATTGGGTGCTGGTGGAGGGCGAGGCTGCCCGTGCCCGGATCGTGGCTTTGTTGCCGCGCTATTCGCTCATCAAGCGAGCTGCTGCCGGTGAGCATTACCGCCAGCAGTTGATTGCTGCCAACATCGATACAGCCTTCGTGGTGACCGGGCTGGATGCGGATTTCAATCCACGCCGGATCGAGCGATATCTGCTGTTGCTCAAGGGCAGCGGCGTTACTCCGGTAGTGGTACTGACCAAGCAGGATATTGCCGAGGATGCACCAGCTGCGTTGATGGCATTGACCGCGCTGGCCGAGCAGGGGGTGGCCGTCATGAAGGTCAATGCCAAGGATGCGCAAAGCGTGGCGGTATTGGCGCCATGGCTCGGGGGTGGCTGCACGGTGGCCTTGGTCGGCTCCTCCGGTGCGGGTAAATCCACCCTCGGCAATACGCTATTGGGAGAAGCGCGCATGAAAACCGGTGCGGTGCGGGCACATGATGCGCGCGGGCGGCATACCACTACGCATCGAACCCTGTTTTCCCTGCCGCAGGGTGGCTGTCTGATCGACACGCCAGGCATGCGTGAATTGAAGCCGACCGGCGAGGAGCGGCTGGATTCGGCGGCATTTGCCGATATCGAACAGCTGGCTCGGGCGTGCCGCTTCCGCGACTGCCGCCATCAGCACGAGCCTGGCTGCGCGGTGTGTGCGGCGATTGATGCAGGGCAACTGGATGCGGCGCGGCTTGGCAATTATCGGAAGCTGGCCGGTGAGCTGGCGGAGGCACTCAAGGCGCAAAAGCGTCGTCAGCGGCGGTAGGTGTAATTTCCCAATAGATTGTTCACCCGAGGTGAAGCCAGATGGAGTTTCTCAAACCAGATCCACTTCAAAGATCCTCGGATGAACACCCAAAAAATGCCTTGTTGACGTCCAAAAAGCGAATCCATTTGATGGCACGGATTGTCCCGATGGGTCTGCTGCCAGCAGCAAAAGCTCCTGACATCAGCGCCCGCAGACGGTGGTTCGGGCCTGCGTAGTCAGTACGCGGGTGTAGCGCGCCCGCCATCACTCTGCAAGAAACGGATATCTGCTCTAACAGGTCATTGATGCTCTCAACTCCACCAGGCAGTTGTATTGACCCTCTCAATGCCTCCGCAGCAATACACTCAATTGGAACACCGCTTGCATGCCGATTTTGAATCCATTCGGCGCAATTCATCTATGGAGGTCTATTTTTCTTGTGTTAACATTTACTTGGTTTGGCATATCATCATGCCTCGCCAGACGGTTTGAAAGTGGCTAGTCAAAACTCCCACCATCCGCCCATAAAAGGGATGGCGGGAGAATAGTCCATTCATCGGCTATATTCACCCGCATTGGTGAAATTTCCGTTCTCGAACTCCAGCGGAACAGTTACATATGAGCTGTCCGTGCTCAATATCAGCGTCAGAGATTGCCCCCTGGTGGTGCAAGATGACACGACCTCCTTGAACCATGATGTCCTCGGCAATGTGGAATTGATGCTCTCCAGAACGGCTGCGGGTAAAGACTCTCCATTGACTGTCAAGCTCGTCAGCCTCACGGGTTTGGGCGAATCAATCGAGATACTGAAGTCAACTCCCCCACATCTCAAGTGATGACTGGACTGATAGGAGCTTGCTGGAACACCATCTTCCGTCGTGATCACCGTCAATGTGGAGGCGGGTGGATTTGCCGAGCCAGCTGTCGTGAGCAGAGCAGCAATCAGAAAAGCGGGAGTCATGGTTTACTTTCCGGTGTTAGTGGAATTCCTGGTGTTTCGGCGTCACGATCTGTGAAATCGTATTCTCTCGTGATGTTGTCAGGGCCGATGATGTAGTAACGAAACGTATCTGCATTCATGCCATGATCCCGCAGAATATCGGCCATTCTCCAGTCGCCGCCCTCATAGTTATCACCATTGATAATTCGATCGTCAGACGGATAGATGTTCAACCAGTGTAATTTTTCATCGAAAACCCCGGTAGGGTGCGAATGGACAATTCCAATGATTTCACTTGGCGATATTCCCCATTGATCTATCGGATAACTAATCGCCCCAGGATTTCCCGAGGACGCATACCCCAAGGGACTGACCTTCATTTCCCCTGTCACAGAGTCTTTATAGATGATCGCGCCGATTTCACGAGAGTTGTACGCAGGATCCGCCTTTATCTTCTCCACAAGTTGCCGTGCAAAATTATCGGCTTGAGCATCAACCCAATCATAAGGCGTCGATTCAGTACGATAATCCTCTCCACGATCCCAGTAAGGCTCCTGATCAGATGGATAATCAGCCTCTGGTCGCACTTCGACTCCGGGAAATTCAACTGTATTGCCATGCGCCCCGTCAGAAACAAGCGCGCGCTCCTCCAGAGACAGCTCACGAATTACATTCATTTGCATCAACAAGGCTTCTTGATCCTTCAACAAGTTTGATTAGCCACATATGAGGCTACATGTATGGAGCCTGAATTTCATTCCGTTGTCAAGAACAATTGCCCTGCCCAAACCGCCAGATCAGGGATTGCTGATAAAGCTCAGGATGCCAGGGTTGGTTTGGAATCTATGGTTGGCGGCGAACAGAGCAGGTGGGATGTGTCCGCAGCTGCGGTGGGGACTGGTTTGACTTCGTTGTAGCCACGTTGTCAGTCGACGGACGATGACGTCACGGGCTACAACTAGCGGTGCCTTGCCATTGATGCGCAGGCATATGATCTTTAAACGCCGCAGTAGCGGAACAAAGTGCCGTGAAGCGCAGGTTGCGCTATTGTCAGTTATTACATGCTTGATCAAGCCTCTTGTCCGAGAGGCGGTAGTAGTGCCGTGCCTACCGGCTTGCGGCGGATGTGTGCTGGCTCAATCCTCCGTCATCCGATGGTTTGTCGGCACGCTCGGCCAGATGGCGTGCCAGATCGCGTGCCGCGACCCGCAGGTCCGGAACCGCGATCAGCTCCCAGAAATCGGCACGCAGCAGCGGGCCGAGATAGTACAGGCCGGCAACGGCCTTGCCGTCACGGCCAATCGTGCGCAATTGCGCATCCACGCGCAGCCCGAGTCCGAGCGCATCGCCTTGCACGAGCCCGTCATCACGCAACTGCGCCAACAGTGGGTGAGGTGTCCGTGCCAGCTGGGTTTCCAGCCCGGTGGCGCGGATCAGCACGTCGAAATGTGCAGTCTGTTGCGTCTGTTGACCGCGCGCCTGAAAGCGTACGTCCACGCCACCGCATGGGGCAGGATGCGCTTCGACGAGGCGGGCGGCCAGTGATTGCAGGCATCCTTGCTGGCGAGCGTGATGCAGATGCGCGTCCACTCCGGGAGCCAGTCGATGCCGATGAATGTCCCAGTAAGGTGCCAAATGCCGTATGAAGCGTGCCCGCTCACTGGCATCAAGGCTTTGCCAGAAATCCTGAGTATGCGGACGCATGGCATCGATCAGTGGCCGCCAGTCATTTGCCTTGCGGGCGGCTCGGATCAAGGCATGAGCAAGCGGGCGCACACGGGCATGTGCCAAGGCTGCGCGGACATCCTCGGGCAAGGTAACAGGTGCCGCTGGCTGCTCGGTATGGGCAAGCGGCGCCAGTCCGCGCCGGGACAGTGTGGTGATGGTTCCGTGGAAGCCGCGCTGGTGCAGCGACAGCACGATATCGGCCATGGTGAGCCCGGCACCGACAATCAATACCCGACCAGTGGCAGGAACATGGTCAAGTGCACCGTCCTGCCAAGGGGAGGCGATATAGGCCGGGCTTTGCAGCAGTGCCGGGGCAACCCCGGTCAGAGGCAGTGGCGGTAAGGCGCCGGTGGCCAACACCACGACATCGCAATGCAGGGGGGGCGCATTATCTGCCCGTTGAATGACGAAACCACCTTGTGCCGTCCGTGTGATTGAACGAGCCGCACCGCTCACCAGGGAGAGATGTTGTGGATATCGGGACACTGTCTCGGCAATGCGGCGGTGCAGATAGTCGCCATAGCGCAGGCGCGGCAGAAAACCGCGGCGCTCGGCTTCGTCCAGGGCGAGTGCCTCGGCGAAATCCGCCTTGTTGTCGGCGCAGGCACCCATGTCCGCTGCGCGGACGTTGAGCAGATGCTCGGGTCTGGCTTGGCCATAGGCGATACCGGTACCGGGCTGACCCTGGTCGTTCAGCAGGATCAGGGAAAAAGACGTGTCTTGTGCGATTTTCTGCACAAGTTCGATGGCAAGGGTGCTGCCGGAGAAGCCGGCACCGACGATGGCGATTTTCATGTCTGCGCCTCCAGTTGCAGGGAGAGTGATTCGCGCAGGTAATGGCCGGGTCGTGCCGGATCGGGAAGATAGACGCCGCAGGCATGCAGTGGTTGCTGGTAGACGTGCAGCGAAATCGCCGTTTGCTGCCCGGGGTTGCAGACGGCATGCAACTCGGCATCCGAATGCAGTGCCTCATGGCTGCCGGGCAGGCTGGCCTGTCGCTGTGCATATTGCGTCAGCCGGTAATGCGAGCCGTCCTGGCCGGCAATTCGGAAAAGGGTGGTTTGCAGTTGCCCTTCGATCAGGCAATCGCTGCACCAGGCACCGCCATGGTCGTGAATCGGCGTGCCCTGACCCGCCGCCCAGCTCATCACCACGATGCAATAGCCGAGCGACGTACTGTGATGAATCTGGCGGCGCATGTGCTGCTCGGCACGGGTGTGCGAGAAGGCTGGAGGCAATTGCAACTCGCCCCGTGTCACGTGTGTGGCCAAGGTATCGGCCACTGCCTGAGCCGGGGCATTGCCGGCCTTGGCAAGTGCTCGGTCGAGCGCGGCGACCAGTGCCGAAAGCCCGACAACTTCTTCTGCAGCCGCATGACAGCCTTGCATGAACGCCCCCGAAATCGCCAAAGAGCCGCCATGATGCCAAGCGGGCGTGCAATAGGGAATGGGGGAATCAGAGCCGCTTGTGCCGAGGCGTTGCCTTGTCCGGTTTACTGGGCGGGAATTGGCAGCGGAATCGGAACCACCTCGGCCGGAAGGCTTGGATTTTCCTCGGGATCGTTGAGGTAGTCAGGCAGGTCGTTGCTCTCGACGGCGTCCTGGTGCTTCAGGTCCCGGGTGATTTGATAGTTGCGCCGTTGCGACCAGGCATCGCGCAGCAGGATGTACTCGTCGAAGGCGTCGCCTCGCATGCTGTCAATGGCGAGAAGGCGTGCACGCAGATCGACGACCTGAAAGCCCTGGACAAGCAGCCGGATACGGTCTCTTTCGATGTAGCGTGGTGCCGAAAGCGGTGCGTCGCCAATGAGGCCGAAAGTATCCCGCACGGTACGTGGCCCGAAGAAAGGCAGCTCCAGATAGCGGGAGTTGCGCCAGCCCCAAACGGCCAGCGTCTGTCCGAAATCTTCGTCTATGTAGGGAATGTCGAGCTTGCCGGCCGGGTTGAAGAAGCCGCCAAGTCCGGCCGTGCTGTTGATGATGAAACGCACCATGGCATAACCGGCGTCCTTGGGGCGTCCTTGCAGCAAGGCATTGAGGGCATTGGCCGGCTGGCCGAGGTTGTCGAAGAAATTGCTGATGCCAAGGCGGATCGGGCGTGGCAGCAGCCAGACATAGGCGCGCGCGATAGGGCGTGCAATGACGCGATCGAAGACGCTGTTGAACGTGTTCACCCGCCGGTTGAAACCCTCCCACGGGTCGAAAATTTCCGGCATCTGCACGGATGGCGGCAGGGTTGGATCGGCGACCGGGTTGTATTCGGCATTGCCGTACAGCAGGGCAAAATCCTCCTCGATCGGCAGCGCAGGCAGCACTTGCTCCTGCTCGCTGGTGCCTGCCGGTGCTGGGGAGGTATCTTGGGCAGGGGCTTGGGGGATTGCGGCCGTTGTATCGTCGGTGCTGGCAGGCAGCTCCTTGATGATGGCGACTTCCGCGATCCGGGTTTCACCCTGCAGGTTCTGCGAAACCGGGGTTGTCGCGGACTGCAACGTTGCTGTGGCATGGGCATCCGGCACGACGGCGGTCGGATGATCGGTTGCCGTGTTTATGCTTTGCGGAGGCGTTGCGGATGGCTTGGGCGTGCTGTTGCAGGCACCGAGCGCAAGCGTCAGGGCGAGGAGAAGCGAGCCATTCGTGAGGCGGGAAGACAGCATGACAGAGTTTCAGCCGTTGGCGAAAGCCAGCCGGGCATCCAACCGATAGGCCGAGCACAGATCGGGGAAGCCGTCAGGAGAAGTATGGATTTGCAGTGCGGGAAGCGTTTTGGCCAAGGTGACAAGAAATGCCAGCCCGGCACTGTCGATGGCGGTCACGGCGGCAAGATCAAAGGTTGCGGCACCCTTGCATAGGTGCTCGGCTTCGCGCAATCGTGCCGGAGTGATGGCCTCGCGCAACAGTGCCCCGCTGAATACCAGCGAGGCGGCTTCCCGCGTCAGTTGCAAAGGTGCATTACTTGACATCGACCTGTACCCGACCACTGCGCAGTTCGCTGGTGACGGTACGGATGCCGCGTTGCGCAAGGGGTGTGGCGAGTTGATTGCGGAAGTTCTGCACATAGGAAACTCCCTCCACCATCACGTCGAACAGCTTCCATTGCCCGCCGACCTGGCGCAGCAGATAGTCCACCGGTACCGGCGCGCCTCCGCTGCGGACAAGTTCCGTGGAGACACGCACGCCACGTCCGCCCGGGAGCGCGGTTTCCGAGCGTACCCGCACTCGCAGCGATGTATTGAAATCCAGCAGAGCGGTGCCGTAGGTCTTCATCAGGCTTTCGGCCATGGCATCGGCAAACTGGCGGATTTCGGCATCACTGGCAGCACGCTGGTGCTGACCCAGCACCAGACGCGCGCTGTAATCGCGGTCGAACAGCTGGTTGAATTCGGTATTGATGAAGCTGTTGAGTGCGCTCGGATTGCGGCGGAATTCGGCGCGTCGGCTTTCCAGCGTGGCCAGGATGCGCGTGCTGTTGTCGAGCACGACGCGGCTGGCAGAGTTGGTCTGGGTATTGCCGACTGCCGGTGCCCGTTGCTGTGCGGCAAGCGGCAGGGCACTGCCGATGGTCAGGATGGCGACAACGGTCAGGGAGAACAGGGGGCGGGTCATCGATCAACTCCGGTGTGTTTCTTCAAGGTTGCTGGGGCGCATCTTCTTGTGCGCTGCCTGAATCGGGCATGTCGGAGCCCTTGTTGCTTTCACTGCCGCCACTGCCGCCGAACATGTACTTGCCGGCCAGTTGCAGCAGATCGACGGCGGGCTGGGTGAAGGCGATTTCGTCGCCTGCCTTCAGCATCTCCATGTCGCCGCCAGGTTGCAGGCCGATATAGGCCTCGCCGAGCAGACCGCTGGTGAATACGCCCGCCATGGTATCGGCGGGCAGGGCATTGAATTTGCTGTCGATGGCAAGCGTGACCTGTGCATCGAAGCGCTCCGGATCCAGCTCAATGTCGGTGATGCGGCCAATGGTGACGCCACCGATCTTGACCGGCCCATTGACGCGCAATTGGCCGATGCTGGTGAAGCGTGCTTTTAGGGGATAGCTGGCCTTGGACAGGCCGAGCTGGCCATTGGTGGAAGCCAGTGCCAGAACCAGCAGGGTGGCCAATGCCAGCAGCAGGAAGCTGCCGACGGCAAATTCAAGACGGGGACCACGCAGACTCATGGGGATTACCTGTAGTGATGTCAGCGGAACATCAAGGCCGACAGAACGAAGTTGAACATCAGCACCAGCAGCGAAGCATTCACCACCGCACGGGTGGTGGCAACCGAAGTGCCTTCGATGGTGGGCTCGGAGTGGAAGCCGACAAAACTGGCCACCAGCGCGGAGACTGCCCCGAACACGCCGGCCTTGAGGAAGGCGCCGAGGAAGTCGTCGCGGAAATCCACCGCATCCTTCATCACCTGCCAGAACGTGCCCGAGTCCAGCCCGAGCACATGCACGGCCTCGAACCAGCCGGCCAGAATGGCAAAACTGATGAAAAATCCGGTCAAGAGCGGCACGGCAATCACCGCTGCCCAGAAGCGGGGCGCCACCACTTTGGCCATGGGGTCAATCGCCATCAGACCAAGGGCGGTAATCTGATCGGTCGCGCGCATCAGGCCCAGTTCTGCCGCGATGGAGGAGCCGGCTCGGCCGATGAACAGCAAGGCAGTCAACACCGGTGCCAGCTCGCGGTACAGGCCCAGGCCAAGCATCAGGCTGACTTGGTTGCTGGCACCGTAGGTATCAAGCGCACGGTAGCCGAGCAGAATCACCGAAAGCCCGACAAATGCGCCACCCACGGCAATGATGGGCAGCGAGCGGGCGCCGATTTTGTAGATTTCCCGCACCAGTTCGGCAAACAGGTCGCGTGTCGGCCGCGAGGCGCGCAACACTTGGAAGGAAAACAGCCCGGCCTGACCGACGCTGCGCAGGATGGCGGCGATATTCATGCAGCGCTCCTTGAAGGGCTGTCGAAGGCGATCGGGCCATCCGGCGCGCCTTGCAGGAACTGCTGCACCAGCGGATCCGGGCTGGCTTGCAAGGTATCCGGGGTGCCGTCGAACACGATGCCGCCATTGGCCATTACCACGGCATGGTCGGCAATCGGCAGTGTCTCGTGGACATGATGGGTGACGATGATGCTGGTCAGGCCAAGCGTGCGGTTGAGTCGGGCAATGAGGCTCATGATGACGCCCGACGCAATTGGATCCAGCCCGGTCAGCGGCTCATCGTAGATCATCAGCGGCGGGTCGAGCGCCAGCGCGCGCGCCAGCGCCACTCGGCGTGCCATGCCGCCGGAAAGCTCGCGCGGATACAGATTGCCGATTGCCCGCAGGCCAACGGCATGCAGCTTCATTTCCACCAGCGTGTCGATGACGGCAGCAGGCAGGCGGGTATGCGTGCGCAAAGGCAGCGCAACGTTCTCGGCAGCGGTCAAATCGGTCAGCAGGCCGTTACCCTGCAGCAGCATGCCGATGAAGCGTTTGCGCATCGCCAGTAACTCGCGGGCGGCCTGCGGAACCGGCTCACCAAAGATTTCCGCTCGCCCCTGTGCTGGAACGAGCTCGCCGGTCAGTGCGGAAAGCAAGGTGGACTTGCCGCATCCCGAGGGCCCCAGGATGGCGGTGATGCTGCCTTTGGGGACGTGCAAGTTGATGTTGTCCAGAATGACCCGGCCACCGCGTACCAAGCGGAGGTTTTGCAGCAGTACGGCGGGGGCAGGGAGGGTATTCACGGCACGTGCGAAGCAAAATGGGTCGAAAAAACGCTGCTATCTTCGCCCAGAAAGGCTTAAGAAGACAGGAATGATGATGCCAAAACCATCAGGCGCGGGCGCATACCCAGGCATCCACGCGCCGGACGCCAGCACGACGCAGGGCAAGGGCGGCGGATTCGAGTGTGGCGCCAGTGGTCATCACGTCGTCAATCAGGGCGACGTGGGCGGGCAGGGGATGTTTTGCGTGCAGGGCAAAGGCATTGCGCAGATTGCGCTTGCGTGCTGCCTTGTCCAGCTCGGACTGGGCATGGGTGGCGCGCAGACGATACAGCGCATGTTGTGCCAGCGGCAGCGCGAGTGCGCGCGCTAATGGCCGGGCGATTTCCAGTGCCTGATCGTAGCCACGCTGACGCAATCGGCCAACGTGCAGGGGAATGGGAATGACCAGATCCGGACGCGGGATTTTCTGTCGTTGCCATTGCTTTGCCATGAGCTGGGTAATCAGTCGTCCGGCCGCCAGCGATTGATGGAATTTGAATGCGGGCAACAATCTGTCCAGCGGGGCGGTGTAACGGAAACACGCATGGACCTGGTCAAGCGGTGCGTTCCGGCGAGCAAGGCAGGCACCGCAAAGGGTGCCGCCATCCGCTCCTGGCAAGGGCATTGCGCAGCGCAGACAAGCATGTGTGTTCCAGGGCAGTGCATGCTCGCAGTCCTGGCACAGATCAAGCCCGCTGGCAGGATTGCCTGCAGCTGCACAGACCAGACAGCGCAGTGGCCACAACCAACGACTTGCCGCAAGCAGCGCGGAATGGGCAAAAAAGTTGACAGGCATCTTCATGCTTCCCAGACTGCGCTTTTATTTTTCGCTTGTCTGTCAGATATGTCCGAGATCTCCGTCGGCCTGCCGCCGCTTCGTCATGATTGGTCGCGCGAGGAAGTCGCTGCCCTGTTCGCCCTGCCGTTTACCGAGCTGCTGTTCCGTGCGGCCGGAGTGCATCGGGCGCATTTCAATGCCGACGAGGTGCAGGTATCGACCCTGCTCTCGGTCAAGACCGGCGGCTGCCCGGAGGATTGCGGCTATTGCCCGCAGGCGCAGCGCTATCACACCGGCGTTGAGGCAACCAAGCTGATGGCCTGCGAAGATGTGCTGGAAAAGGCGCGCCAGGCGAAGGCGGCCGGTGCCAGCCGCTTCTGCATGGGCGCGGCCTGGCGCAGCCCGAAAGACCGCGATATTCCCAAGGTGGCGGAAATGATCGCCGGGGTGAAGGCGCTCGGCCTTGAAACCTGCGCCACTCTCGGCATGTTGAGCGAGCCGCAGGCTCGGGCGCTGAAGGACGCCGGGCTGGACTACTACAACCACAATCTCGATACCGCGCCGGATTTCTACGGCGACGTCATCACCACGCGGCAATATCAGGATCGGCTGGACACCCTTGCCCATGTGCGCGATGCCGGGCTCAAGACCTGCTGCGGCGGCATCGTCGGCATGGGTGAGAGCCGGGCGCAGCGGGTGGGGCTGCTGCATACCCTGGCGACCTTGCCGGCGCACCCGGATTCGGTGCCGATCAACCGGCTGGTGCGGGTGGCCGGCACGCCGTTGGCGGAGGAAAAGGAGCTGGACCCGTTCGAGTTCGTGCGCACCATTGCCGTGGCCCGCATCCTGATGCCGCGCTCGATGGTGCGTCTGTCGGCCGGGCGCGAAACGATGAGCGACGAATTGCAGGCGCTGTGCTTCATGGCCGGTGCCAATTCCATTTTCCACGGCGAGAAGCTGCTCACCACCGCCAATCCGGAAGTCAGCCGCGACGAGGCGTTGTTTGCCCGTCTGGGGTTGAAGCCGATGCCGTTTGCTGGAGCCGATGTCGATGGCTGCGGCGATACCGTGCATGCCGACATCGTGGCTCCCGCGCAGGATGCGGAGGCAGCATGACACGGCCTGCGTTGCGACAACGGGTAGCGGCAGCGAGGCAGCAGCGCGAGGAAAAGAACTTGCGCCGCAATCGTCTGAGCGTCCAGCGTCGCAACGGCATTCGGGTGGAAGTGGACGGGCGCTGGTTGGTCAATTTTTGTAGCAACGATTATCTCGGCCTTGCCCAGAATTTTGCAGTGGTGGCTGCCCATCAAGATGAGGCGGGACGTACCGGCAGTGGCGGGATCGCTTCGCATTTGGTGTGCGGTCATCTGGCCGTGCACGAGATGCTGGAAAAGACCGTGGCCGAGTGGCTGCAAGTACCCGCGGCGTTGCTGTTCTCCAGCGGCTGGGCTGCCAATCTGGCGGTGATTCAGGCGTTTCTTGGCGAGGGCGATGTGTGCGTGCAGGATCGGCTCAACCATGCCAGCCTGATTGACGGTGCACGCCTGTCCGGCTGCCATTTGCGCCGTTATCCGCATGCCGATGCCGAAGGTGCTTTGCGGCAGTTGCGCAGCCTGCCTGACGGTGCCGCGATGGTGGTGACCGATGGCGTGTTCAGCATGGATGGCGATATCGCACCCCTGCGGGATCTGGCATTGGTGGCACAGGTGCAGCATGCCGTGCTGTATGTCGATGACGCGCATGGCATCGGCGTGGTTGGCCCGGAAGGGCGTGGCAGCGTGGCGGCGGCCCACCTCGGTGTCGACGAAGTGCCATTGCAGATGCTCACCTTGGGCAAGGCATTGGGCAGTCATGGCGCCATCGTGGCCGGTGATGCCGAGCTGATTGCCCATCTGGCCGAAACAGCTCGCCCCTATCTGTACACCACCGCGTTGCCGGGGGCACAGGCAGCGGCGGCACTGGCGGCGATCAAGGTGGCGCGCCGCGACCATTGGCGACGGGAAAAACTGTTGGCGCTGAGCTTGCGTCTGCGCAGTGCCGCACTGAGGCACGGCTTCGAGTTGCTGGATTCGGATACACCGATTCAACCTTTGATTTGCGGAACGGCCGAGCAGGCACTGGCCATGTCTTCGGCATTGCGTGATGCGGGCTTTCTGGTAACGGCGATCCGTCCGCCGACGGTTCCCGAAGGTCGTGCGCGTCTGCGCATCACCTTGTCCAGCTTGCATGCGATGGAGGATGTCGATGCCTTGATCGAGGCGCTGTGCCGCGCACGCGAGCAACTGGGTGACAAGGCATGAGCCCATCGCAGGAGGGGCGTCAGGCGGTTCTGGCGATTGTCCTGGCACTGGCCTCGGCGCTGTTCTTCACCCTGACCTACGTGCTCAATCGCGCCAGCGCCAATGATAGCGGGCATTGGGCATGGACGGCCTGCCTGCGTTACTTCATCACGCTGCCGCTGCTGCTGCCATTGCTGCGGGGGCGAGTCCAGCCGGTGTTGAGCGCGATTGCAAGACATCCCTGGGCATGGTTCGGGTGCAGTGCGATCGGGTTTGTGCTGTTTTACAGCCTGCTGTCCTTTGCGGCCACTTCAGGGCCGGCTTGGCTGATCGCGGGCAGTTTCCAGTTCACCATCATTGCCGGAATTGTCTGTGCCCCGTTTTTGTACCGGGATGCTCGGCGTCATGTCCCGCCCAGTATCTGGGGTGTGGCGCTGCTGATTCTGGCCGGGGTGTTGTGGATGCAGCTTTCGCATGCCGATGGCGCACTCGATGCGGCGGCCTGGCTGGCCTTGGCCGTGGTGCTGTTGTCGGCATTGTGCTATCCGCTGGGCAACCGTCTTTTGCTTTTGCATCTGGAAAAAACCGGCGAAACGCTCGATGCTACCCAGCGCGTGTTCGGCATGACGCTGGCCAGCCAGCCTTTGTGGCTGTTGCTGGCCGTCTTTGCCTGGCAGCGTGCTGGTGCGCCTTCGGGGGAGCAGATGCTGCTTGCCGCCGGCGTGGCGCTTTCGGCCGGCGTCATCGCCACCATCCTGTTTTTCAAGGCGACCGGCATGGTGCGCAACAACCCGACGGCGCTGGCGGCGGCCGAAGCGATGCAGGCGGCCGAGCTGGTATTTGCCAGTTTGCTCGGCGCAATGCTTCTGCAGGAGGCCTGGCCGCGTGGCGGCGCACTGTATGGCGCGCTGCTGGTCACGCTTGGCATCGTGTTGTTCACTTGGCTTGCTGCCCGTCCCCGCCTGCAACAAGACCCGCGCGAAGTGCGCGCAGCTCGTACCGATCACGGCGCATGAACCTTCATATCCAGACACTCGGCCACGGCGCCGCAGATTTGGTGCTGCTGCATGGCTGGGCCATGCATGGTGGCGTATTTGCGCCCTTGCTGGCGCGGCTTGCCGAAGACTTTCGCCTGCACGTGGTGGATCTGCCCGGTCATGGCCATTCCAGGCACAGCAGCGTGCCCTTGCAATTGCAGAGCTGCGTGGAGGCACTGCGACATGCTTTGCCCGCCGATGCGCTCTGGTGCGGCTGGTCGCTGGGCGGCTTGGTGGCTTTGGCGGCGGCACGTGCCGGGCTGCCGGTGCGCGGCCTGGCCATGTTGTGTGCAACGCCCTGCTTCGTGCGCAAGCCCGATTGGCCGCACGGCATGCCGATGCAGGTTTTCGAGGGCTTTGCCAGCGGCCTGCGGGAAGACTGGCACGCCACGCTGGATCGCTTCCTGGCACTGGAAGCATTCGGCTCCGACCATGCCAAGGAAGAATTGCGCAGCCTGCGCGACGCATTGTTTGCCCGTGGCGAGCCTGCTCCGCAAATATTGGCGGATGGGCTGGCCTTGCTTGAGCACAGCGATTTGCGTGCCGATTTGGCAAGTCTGCCTTGTCCCTCGCACTGGATTGCCGGCCGTCGTGACCGGTTGGTGGATCCGCGTGCCATGCAGGCCGCCGCCGCATTGCCGAGCAATGCCGAATATACCGTCATCGAACATGCCGGCCATGCCCCGTTCCTCACCCACGCCGATCAGGTTGCCGTGGCACTGCGCGCCTTGCAGGAGAGCAGCGCATGAGTGCGGTGATTTTCGATGCTCGACAAGTGCGGCGTGCCTTTGGTCGCGCCGCTGCCGGCTATGCCGACGCCTCGGCGATTCAGCAGGAAATCGAATCGCGCCTTCTGGAATCGCTCGACTACTACGCCCTGCGCCATGCCGAGGCCAGCCCGGCGCGGGTGCTGGACATTGCCTGCGGCCCGGCGCGTGCTGCCCATGCCATGCGCATACGCTGGCCGAAGGCCGACATTCTGGCGCTGGATGCTGCCCTGCCAATGCTGCATGCGGCACGTGAAAACACCCGTGGCCAGTGGCTGCGGCGGCGCGAAGTTGCCCGCATTGCGGCCGATTTGCGTCAATTGCCGCTTGCCGAGGGCTGTGCCGATGTGCTGTTCTGCAATCTCGCCCTGCAATGGGTGGAGGACTTGCCGGCGGCGTTTGCCGAGTTTCGTCGCGTGTTGCGTCCGGGCGGTTTGTTGCTGGTGTCCACTTTCGGCAGCGAGACCCTGCGCGAATTGCGCGAAGCCTTTGCCGCTGCCGATGACCATCCGCATGTCAGCCCGTTCACCGCGATTGCGCCCTTCGGTGATGCCCTGATGGCGGCGGGCTTCCGCGAGCCGGTGCTCGACCGCGACGTGCTGGTGGAATACAAGCCCGGTTTTGCCGATGTGCTGAAAAGCCTGCAAGCGATGGGCGCCACCAATGCCCTGCATGCACGCCGTCATGCCCTGAGTGGCCGGCAACGCTTTGCCCGTGCCGAAGCCGCCTACCCGCGCACTGCCGAGGGTCATTTCCCGATGCGCTGGGAGGCCATCTATGCCCATGCCTGGGCGCCGGAGCCGGGCACCCCGATTCGTGATGGCGCAGGCGAAATCGCCTTCATGCCGGTGGGCAAGATCCCTGTTCGCCGGCGTTGAAGCATGTCATTTGGCCGCAGGTACAGTTTGCCGAACAAAAATGGCCATGGCACAAGCAGCCTCGCGTCGTGATTGTCTGCAAGCTGCCGTGGTCAATACGGCACTGCGTGGCGAGAGGTGGGTGGATGTGTGAATCGGGGTGCCGTGCCGCCGGCCGAGAACCGTCGCCCGCATCGGCTGTCTCACGATCCTTGGGTGTTGCAGACGTGCACAGTACCTCTTGCAGGCTATCGCAAGGCTGTCCAGTGCGGGCGGATATGGCAGAGCGGTGTCTGGCGGGTGGTGCTGTAAAACGCTTTGCTGTGTGGCTCCCGGGCACACCGTGATGGATGTGCCCGGGAGTTCAGCGCAGTTGCTCAGAGCTTGCGCACGCTATCCGCGTCGATGGAGACCGAACGCCGCTCCTTGTCAACCTCGCCACGAATCTCGACCCGATCGCCCGGTGCAACATGCGGGCCATCGTCGTGATCGATTTCCACATTGATTTGGCCACTGGAGTCACGGAAAACATAGGTTTCGCCACGCAGATGCTGGCGAATCTCGCCGCGCAGCGTCACTCTTGCGCCATCCTTGAGACGACGTGCCTGCGCAACGGTTGTCGCGGCGCTGCCGTGCTGTTGAGGCTGCGGATTGGCGTGCTGTGCCGTTTCATGGTGCGACTGCTGTTGATTACGGTCGTTGCGCGATTCGGGGGGAGTGTTGTGTTGAGCCAGTGCATGCGTGCTCAAACAGGCGGCTCCGAGGCCGGCGAGCAGGAAAAAGGTCTTCTTCATTTGGCTGTCTCCAGTGAGTATGGGCGTTTCGCCGCACATTAGCGCAATCGCCACGATTGTGGATATGTGCCATTTCCATCGGGCGGGCGCCGTTCAGATCGAACCGGAAAGCCAGTCAGTCGTCACTGGCATGGGTGGGATATGCGGTCAGGCGCCTGCCCATGACCGAGCGCCGTGCACATAGAGCCGGCCGTTGGTGGCATGGCATGGTGCAGACTTCCCGAGATGCTCGGCTCTCTTTGGGGAGGAGGGACGAAGATGGCGTGTCGCGGTGTCGTGCTCAGTGTTCGGCCAGCTCTTGCAGCGGGGCAATTCCCCCTTGCCGGGTGCGTGCCTGAGCGATGATTTGCCGGGCATTGCGGCCACTGCAACCAAAGTGGCTGGAGTCTTCCAGCCATGGGGCGTGATCGGCGTAGGCGAATACCCACTGGCCTTCCTTGAGGGTATCGATGATTTGTCCGGCAACTTCATGGCGCAGTGCCGGGCATCCCTGGCTGCGCCCCAACCGGCCTTGACGGGCAATCAATGCCGGATCGGCATACCAAGCGCCGTGGATCACGATGGCACGCGATCGGGCAGCGTCATTGAATCCGCGATCCAGCCCGTCCAGCCGCAGTGAATAGCCATTGGCGCCAAAATAGGTTTCGGCCGTGCGATACAGACCGAGGCTGGTTTGCAGGCTGCCTTCGACATTGGAAAAACGCCGTGCCAGCAATTCTCCGCTGCCCTGGCCGTGGGTAACGTATTCGTGATGGACAAGGCGAGCCTGCTGCAGATCAAACAGCCAGAGGCGCTTGCGGCTGGATGGCAGGGTGTAATCAATCACCGCCAGATGTCGGTCATCCGGGTGTCCGCTGCCTTGACGCAATGCGCACTGCCGAGCTTCCAATGCCAGCGCCAGTATGCCGGGATCGATATCCGGTGCGGCCAGCAACAGTCGCTGCTGCAAGGGTGTTTGCAGGGTGGCCGGCACAAGCGGCGGGACATGGGTGACGGGCAGTGGCAGTGCCGCTGCCACGGGTTTGGGTGAGGGCGCACTGGTACAACTCAGCAGACTGCCGCAACACAAAAGAGCAAAGGCCGCATGAAGTTTACGCATGGAGTGAAAGATAGCTCGCAATGCATTGATCTGCATGAATAGGGCATGCCGCCGCCATGCCGGGGAGACAGGCGCCGCAGAGCGTTGCGGTGCACATCAAACGGTGGCGGGTAGGGCGGCCAGCAAGGCGTCGGCACGTGCGTTGGCGGCAATGTGCAGCGAGACAAACCCGGCCTGCCGTGCCTGTTGTGCCAGGCGGTCACTGGCGGCCAGTACGTGGATTCTGTCCAGCGGCAGGTCTTGCGGTGCCTGAGCCAGCCATAACTGCAAGGCTTCGCCACTGCTGAGGGCAAGATGGACGGGAGTAGGGGTGTCTAATGCTTGTTGCAATGCCTGCCAACGGGACGTCCGGATGCGCAGCGGCTGGCGTTGGTAGATGTCGGCACGCTGTACATGAATGCCGCGTGCCGATAGTTTTCGGACGATTTCGCCGCGTCCGCCGGGTGCGCTCACCAGACCGATCGTGTCGCCTGCATCAAGTTTGGCAATCTCAGGCAAGGCAAGCAGTCCTTCACTGTCCATGCGCTGTGGTGCACTGACCTGACGGACGCCGGCACGTTGCAGGGCGCGCCGGCTGCCTTCGCCTACCGCTAGCCATGCTTGTTGTGGGCGGGATTGCAGGGGAGCCAGTCGTGCTGCCATGCGCACGGCTTGCGGGCTGGTAAAGATCACCAGTGGACAAGCCAGTGCAGCCGCCAGATCGGCCTTGGCTTCGGGCGCTGTGCACGGCACGATCCGCCAGGGTGCCATGGCCAGCAGTTGCCCGCCCCGTCGCATCGTGGCACGCCGCAGACTCTCATGCTGGCCTGTCGGACGCAGCGAGATCAGCCGGAAGTTCGGAAGGCTGCTCATGTCGGCCGTGTGGGCAGAGCTGCCTTGACCCGGTGTGTTGGTCGTGCGGGAGAGGTCGGCAACGCTGGCAGGTAGCCGATCAGCACGCGGGCAATGCCCCGGGGATCGGGCGGGGACAGCAGGATGTGCTGGGAACGGGGAGGAGGGTCTTGATGATCATGGAGTGTTGTGGACATCATCATCGGCAGTATCGGTATTGGCTTCCCACGCCAGCAGGCTGCCGGCATACAGGGCCACGAGCAGCAGGAAAACACCGCCCCAAAAGGCGGAGTAGAACGCCAGATGGGTGTTGAGCGGGAACAGCGTGACGGCCAGTGCCTGTGCGGCTGGTCGGGCGCGCGCTCGTGCCTGCGGGGAGGCCCAGCGCCAGGCACGCCAGGCCAGGGCGATGCCGGCCAACCAAAGGATCATGCCGAGAGCACCGGTTTCGCTCAATACTTCAAGTACCCATTGGTGGGCATGCAGAGCCGGCCCTTTTCCCCAGGCGGCAGTCGTGGCCGGGCATTCGGTATTGGGGGCGCAGGCGATTGTCTGCGCTGGGTCGCACTCAGGCCAGGCGTGACGGAAGTTGCGCACGCCAACGCCGTTGATCGGATGTGTTTCGATCATGCAGGATGCGCCGGCCCAAATGCGGGCACGCCCCGACAGTGCGGTATCCAACCCTTGTGCCTGTGTGTCGAATACCGCGGCAGTGCGCTGAATGCGCTCTGCCAGTGGCGGGTAGACGCTGGCAATGCCGGCAAGGCCGAGCGCCGCGCACAGTCCGAGTCCGATCAGGACTTTCGGCCCGAGCGCACGCCAGCCGGAGATCGCGAGTACCAAGGCATATGTCAGCCAGGCAGCGCGCGCACCGGCCATGAGAATGGCAAAGCCGAGCACGGCAGCGGCCAGAAACCAGCCGCGTCCGCCCATGCGCCGATGGGCCGCTTCCAGCACGAATGGAGAGAGACTGGCAAGCACGATGCCCAATACCGGGTTGCAAGTGCCGAAGATGCCATTTATCCGTCCGTTGCCGCGTGCCAGCTGGCCTTCGCACATGGCTTTGTCGCGTACCCATTGATAGCCGCCATCCAGCAGATTGTTGAGCAGGCTGGTCGAGTTGCCACCGATGGCTTGCAACAGCAAGTCGATGCTCCAGATCACCGCGATGGTGGAGAGACCGGCAAATACCGTGCGCCGACCGTTATCGGTGGCAACGGCGATGGCGATGAGCCACAAGAAGGGCAGGTAGCGCAGGTTGCCGAGTGTCTTCTTCAGCGCATCGCCCATATCCAGCGCATCGGGGCTGGAAAACAGTTGCGGTAGCCAGTAGCAGAAGAACAGCGCCGTCGTGAGCGCCCAGGCAGCGGGGGCGAGCAGGTGCTTGCCGTCGCGGAAGCGTGCTTTGAGGAGCAGGACCAATGCAGTGATGGCACCCAGCGAGAGAACTGCCTCGGACACGCGCGAAACCGGCCACAGGGTGACGTAGGTCAGAACCCAGAAAGGCGCCCAGCGCCAGCCGACCGGAGGGCTGGCCGGTGGCAGGGCGGGAGCCGTGGCGGGAGATGCGCTGTTCATGCAAGTTCCTGATACAACGATAGAGTGGCCGCCTGCATGGCGTGCAGAGTGAAGGGAATGGTAGCCGGTGGCATGGGCGGGTGCTCAAGCAGCGCTAGCGCGCGGGTGAACAGTTGTTCGGTGTGAAATGGCTCGACGGCGCCTTCGGGCTGCAGGCGGGCCAGCAGTTCACCGCAGCCACCATGTGCCCAGCCCAGTGTCGGGGTGCCGACGGCGAGCGCCTCCAGTACGGTACGACCAAAGGCCTCAGGCTTGCGCGAGAGCTGCAAGACCAGATTGCTCATGGCGTAGGCCTCGGCAATCCGGTGGGTGGCCGGAGTCATGGCCAATGCCGTATCGCAGTGATGTTGTGCGGCCAGGGCCTTCAGTTCGGCCAGATAGGTCTCACGTCCGGCCTCCTCGGCACCGGGCATCCACAGCCGCGCATCAAGACCGTGTTGACGCAGCTGTGCCAACAACCGAATGGCATCGGCATGACCTTTCAGACGGGTGCCGCGTCCGGGAAGCAACAGCAGCGGGCCTTCACCGGCGAGTGCCGGATATTGCGTTGCCAGTAGGCGGCGAGCGTCGCTGGCAACTGCGGGGCGCCGTGGAAACTCGATCGGGTCGATACCGCGCGGAATCACTTGCAGACGGCTCGCCGGGGTCTTCGGATAGTGCCCGAGCACGTATTCGCGCACTGTCTCGGACACGCAGATGACGCGTTCGCCGCTGACCATGATGCGACTGTAGCGGGATGGCGAGTTCAGGCCGTGCACGCTGGTGATCCAATGCGGGCGCCGCTCGCCGGACATGCCGCGCAGTGCAAGATGGCCGATCCAGGCCGGCAACCGCGAGCGTGCATGCACGATATCGGCCTGAGACTCATGCAGAATGCGGCGCAACAGCGCGATGGTGGCAAGGGTTCGCAATGATTTCCTGCCGATGTCCAGCAGAATATGCTCACCGCCTGCTGCGTGCAGGTCGGCACACAAGCGACCGCCGGCGGAGATGACGATGGCGCGATGACCGGCCTTGACCAGTGCCGTGGCGATTTCCAGAGTGGAGCGTTCCACGCCACCGGACTCGAGTGCCGGCAGCAGCTGCACCACGGTCAGGCGGCGCGGCATCGGCAGGATCAGTCGATCAGGGTGAAGCGGGCGCCGCAATACGGGCACTCGGCCTTGCCGCCCTCCGCTTCGATGGGCAGATATACCCGCGGGTGGGAGTTCCACAGTGCCATCGAAGGCGTTGGGCAGGACAGGGGCAGATCGGCGCGGTGGATTTCGTATTCGCGCTGGGCGCAGGCCTCGGTGGCCTTGGCAGCATCGGTCATGGGAGCACGCTGGGGATGGGAAAGCCGCTATTGTAAGGAAGCGCAGCCGCTATGGCTTTGCCGTTTGCGACAAACGACGTGGCAAGCTCAGCAGCAGTTGTCGCTCGTTCTCGGATAGGCCGGACAGGCCCACTTCGGCCATGCGCGCCTGCAAATCGCCCAGCGTCTGCTGCAGGGCCTGCTTCTCCAGCTGTGCCAGTGCGTCGCGCAGGACGTCGATGTTGCCCGGTGGCAGCTGTTGTGTGGCCAGACGATTGAGCGCGGCACTGGCCGGATGTTGGGCAAAGGCTTCCAGGAGGCTGCCGGTGCCGATGTTCGGGCGCTGGTGGATGCAGGCAAGCAATTCCAGCAACAACGGGATGCCCTCCAGACGCAGGTTGGCGAGCGAATCTGGCAGCGCCACTTGCGTGCCCAGTGCGGGTTGTTGCACCAGCAGGGTGATGATGTTGCGAACCAGACTCGGGCGTTGTGCTGACGGGCGCGCTCCGGCATTGTGGCGTGGAATGTGGGTCGGGCGCGCAGGCGTGGCAGCAGGGGAATGGATGCCGGTCAATTCGGCAAGCCGTTGTTGCATCAAGTCGGCAAAGCTGCCTGCCGGCAGGCGTGCCAGCCAGGGTTTGACACGCTCGCTCAGGCGGCTTTTTCCTTCCAGCGTGTGCAACTGCACATCCTGCTGCATTTGCTCGAAGAAAAACTGCGACAGCGGCATGGCTTGTGTCAGGCGGGCATTCAGTCCGGCTGCGCCTTCCTGACGAACCAGCGTATCCGGATCCTCGCCTTCGGGCAGGAACAGGAAAAATGCCTGTCTGCCATCGCGCATGGCGGGCAACACGGCCTCCATGGCGCGAACGGCAGCACGACGACCGGCGGCATCGCCATCAAAGCAGAAGTAGACATCGGCGGCACTGCGGAACAAAAGTTCGGCATGTTCGGCGGTGGTGGCCGTGCCCAGGGTGGCGACTGCTTCGTGGATTCCGTGCTGGAACAGCATCACCACATCCATGTAGCCTTCCACCACGATGAGGCGCGGGATCCGGCTGTGTGCCTGCTTCACCTGCCATAGCCCATACAGCTCGCGGCCTTTGTGGAACAGTGGTGTTTCCGGTGAGTTGAGGTATTTGGGGCTGTCCTCGGGGGCAATGACCCGGCCGCCAAAGGCAATGACTCGGCCGCGCCGGTCATGGATGGGGAACATCAGCCGGTGGCGAAACTTGTCGTAGACATGGCCCCGGTCGTTGCGTGAAAGCAAGCCGGCCTTTTCCATCTGCTGCAGGGCAGAAGCATCGTGGCCGAGGGCATCGCGAAGGGCGGAGAATCCCGGTGGTGCGTAGCCGATGCCGAACAGTTCGGCCGTGGCAGCATCCACGCCGCGGGTGGCGAGATACTGACGTGCTTCTTCATGCGTGGACAAGGCGCGGCGAAAGAAATTCTGTGCGGCGCTCATCACATCGAGCAGTGGTTGTGTCTGCGCCTGAGCCCGCTGGGTGTTGCTGCGCGGTACTTCCATGCCCACGCGCTTGGCCAGCTCGTCCACCGCGTCGAGAAACTCCAGCCGATCGTAATTCATCAGAAAGCCGATTGCCGTACCGTGTGCGCCGCAGCCGAAGCAGTGATAGAACTGCTTGTCCGGCGAGACGGTAAACGAAGGCGATCGCTCGTCATGGAACGGGCAGCAGGCGGAGAACTCGCGGCCCTGTTTTTTCAACGGCACGCGGTTGCCGATCACCTCGACGATATCGGTGCGCGCCAGAAGCTCATCAATGAAGCTGTCGGGAACAAGAGCCATGAGGAGAGGATTCAGCAGGCCGGCGCCGGTTCGTCCAGCAAGGCGGTCAACAGCGCGCCGATGAAAAACACCAATGCAGCGTAATACATCCACACCAGAAGCAATACCAGTGCGCCCATCGAACCATAGGCACTGCCGGGGGCCGCGTGGAGAACATACAGGCCGATCAGCCAGCGTCCGGCCATGAACAGCAGTGCGGTCAGAAAGCCGCCTCTCAGGGCGAGCGGCCAGCGCACGGCACGATCGGGCAAATACTTGTACAACAGGGTAAAGCCGAGCGTATACAGCAAGGCGGCAGCAATGTGCCCGGCAATCGGCAGCAGACTCGGGATGTGGGCAAACACGAGCTGCAATACGGTAGTGAGGGTAACCGAGAGCAGCAGCAGAAAGCCGAGTGCGAACACCACGCCAAAGGAAAACACCCGTTTGCGCAACCAGCGCAGCATGCCGCCGAGATTTTCTGCATCGCTGCGGAAAATCAGGTTGAGCGTGGCTTGCAGGCGACCGAAGACCACGGTGGCACCGACAAACAGCAGCAAGGTACTCCATAGCCCGGCCAGTGATCCTACGCTTGGTTGCTCTTTGGCATTGGCCAACACGGTGCGGGAAATGGCTTCAGCTTCATGGCCGGCCAATTCGCGGATTTGCGTCAGCAGGGCATCCTGAGCCGAAGGCAGCAGCGAGGCAGTCAGCCACAACAGCAGCAACAACAGAGGTGCCAGAGAGAGCAGTGCATAAAAGGCCAGTGCAGCGGCATGGCTCATCAGATCCAGATCGATGAAGCGCAGTACCGCGCGCCCTGGCAGACTGGCTTGGGCGTACCGCAGCAGAGCATTGATCCGGGTGCTCCACGGCGGCGAAAGCGGCAGGGGCATCAGCCAGCCAGACGCTGCTTGATGAGTCGGGATACCAGTCCCATGTCGGCTTGGCCGGCAAGCTGAGGTTTGAGTACGCCCATCAGTTTGCCCATGTCGGCAGGCCCCTGGGCGCCGGTGCTGGTAATGGCGGCTTCGATGGCCGCATTGATTTCAGCCTCGCCGAGTTTTTCCGGCAGATAGGTTTCGATGATGGTGACTTCGTCGCGCTCGATCTGCGCCAGATCCTCGCGTCCGGCAGCGTCGTACTGGTTGATCGAGTCGCGCCGCTGCTTGACCATTTTTTCCAGAATCGCAAGCACGGCCGCATCATCGAGAGTGATGCGTTCGTCCACTTCTTTCTGCTTGATGGCGGCATTGATCAACCGGATGGTAGCAAGACGCGGCTTGTCGCCGGTCTTCATCGCGGTCTTCATATCATCGACAAGACGCTCTTTGAGAGACATGGGGACTCCTTGTAGGGGCTTTGGCATGGAAACACGAAAAGCCGGCTTTTGGCCGGCTTCGTGAACGCAATATCGCGCGCAATGCGCGCCAAGCGTGCTGATCAGTACAGACGCTGACGCTTGGTCACATCGCGGGCGGTGCGACGCGCCTGACGCTTCACCGCAGCAGCAGCCTTGCGCTTGCGTTCCTGAGTCGGCTTCTCATAGAACTCGCGCTTGCGGACTTCGGCAATCACGCCGGCCTTTTCGCAAGTGCGCTTGAAGCGGCGCAGGGCAAACTCGAACGGCTCGTTTTCGCGGACTTTGACGCTGGGCATAGAAATCTCGAAGTTGAAAGAATTGGCGAACAACGCCGGAAAGCCCTGCATCATAACCCGAGACAAACCGGATTTGCAAGGGAGGATGAAAAAAAATTCCCTAGGCCCTATCGTGCGCATCTTGCATGAGCGGATTCTGTATGAAAGTTCTGGGTATCGAGACCTCCTGCGATGAAACGGGCGTAGCCATTTACGCGCAAGGGCAGGGGCTTCTGGCGCATGCGGTATACAGCCAGATTGCGCTGCACGCCGAATATGGCGGCGTGGTACCGGAGTTGGCCAGCCGGGATCATGTGCGCAAGTTGTTGCCGATGTTGCGACATGTGCTGGAGGAGGCTGGCATCGCCGCAAACGAGCTTGACGGCGTGGCCTACACCGCAGGTCCGGGGCTTGCAGGCGCCCTGTTGGTGGGTGCCGCCACGGCACGCGCCTTTGCCTTCGGCCTGGACATTCCTGCCATCGGCATCCATCACATGGAAGGGCACTTGCTGGCACCGCTGATGGAAGATGATCCCCCGCAGCCGCCGTTCGTGGCATTGCTGGTATCCGGCGGACATACCCAGCTGGTGGAAGTGCGCCGGATCGGGGAATATCGTCTGCTCGGCGAGACACTCGACGATGCTGCCGGCGAGGCGTTCGACAAAACGGCCAAGCTGATGGGATTGCCTTATCCGGGTGGCCCGGCGCTGGCAGCGCTGGCGCAGCAGGGACGAGCGGGTCGCTTCCATTTTGCGCGTCCGATGACCGACCGACCGGGACTTGATTTCAGCTTCAGCGGGTTGAAAACACAGGTGCTCATGGCATGGCGCGACAGTGATCAGAGCGATGCCACGCGCGCGGATATCGCGCATGCCTTCGAAGATGCCGTGGTCGATACGCTGCTCATCAAATGCACGCGTGCACTGATGCAAACCGGCTGCAAAACCTTGGTGGTTGCCGGGGGGGTGGGTGCCAACCGACGGTTGCGACAATCCTTGCAGGCTCATGCCCGGCAGAGTGGCGGGCGGGTGTGTTTTCCCCGCCCCGAACTGTGTACCGACAATGGTGCCATGATCGCCTTTGCCGGAGCCTTGCGGCTGGCGGCCGGGCAACAGGGGAGCCTCGCGATCGAGGTCGTCCCGCGCTGGGACATGGAAAGTCTGTCGGCCGTGGAGGTGGCATGAGTGACCTCATCTTCATCAAGGGTCTGGCGCTGGAGGTTGTGATCGGCGTGTATGAAAGCGAGCGCCATGCAGCGCAGCCGTTGATTCTGGATGTCGAACTGGCTTTTGACTGCCAGCGTGCCGGGCACAGTGATGCGTTGGCTGATACGTTGGACTATGCCGAGGTCGTTGGCCGACTGCGACAATGGACGGCGCAAACCCGGCATGCATTGCTGGAAACGCTGCTTGAAGAAATGGCCACCTTGATCTTGGCCGAGTTCCCGACCCGGCATGTGCGGCTCAAGCTGCACAAGCCATTGGCGGCGGCGGCGCTGGGTTGTCAGGATGTTGGCGTGGAAATTCTGCGAACGGCATAGTCGACTCATGCAGTATTTGCTTCTTCTGGGATCCAACCATCGGCGTGCTGCGAGCTTTCGTCTGGCAGTGCAGCGATTGCAGGCGGAATTTGTCTGCCTTGCCCATGCGGGTCCCTTGCCGACGCGGGATGCCGGAAGCCAGTCGCGCTACCTCAATGCCGCGGCCATCATCGAAAGCTCTTTGCCATACGGAGCATTGCAGTCGCGTCTCAAGGCCATCGAGGCGGCTGCCGGCCGCGATCGCAATGCGGCGGTTTGCACGCTGGATATTGATTTGGTGGCGCAGCTTGAAGGCCGCTGCATTGCCATTGCCTATAAACCTGCCGATCTTGAAGCGTGCTGGGCGCAGCCTTTGCTGCGGCAGTTGTTTGGCAAATAGCACGGTGCGTGCTTTCTAGCCGTGTGCGGCGGATTGTCGTGGCCCGGTTTGCAGGAATCAGCCCAGCTGGTATTCGCGCAGTTTCTTGCGCAGCGTGGTGCGGTGCAGCCCCAGCATGCTGGCAGCACGGCTCTGGTTGCCTTGGCAGTGACGCAGCACCTCGGTCAGCATCGGGATTTCCAGCTCGCGCAGCATGACCTGATGAAGATCGGTGATGGTGGCACCATCAAGATCATGCAGATAGCAGCGCACGGCTTGGGCAACGTGTTCGCGCAGTGGTGCGTTTGGCCGGGGAATCATTCTCGGCTCCGGGAGGAATGAGCAGATTGCGGGGAGTGGAAGGCGAATTGGAAGGTGACGGCTGTTCCGGCTGGCTCGTGCACATCGAATTGCAGGCTGGCGGTTTGCCCGGCACCGAGCAACTCGTCGGGTGCGGCACCCAGATATTCCTCGGGCTGGAAGGCGCGCTGTGCCAACGGCTGTCCGCTGGCGTCGGAAAGGGTCAGCACCAGCTCCGGCCAGTCCTGTGCCCAGCGCGCCTGATTGCTGAAGCCGCCGCGGATGCGCAGAACGCCCGGCAATTGCGGGTGTGGGCGGATATCATGCCCCTCCATCTGGAAGGCTTTGAGGTCGTGCCATACCGGGACTTCGCAGCCAAGGATGGCACAGGCGCGCTCGATCAGCGATCGGCTGCCGGCATCGGCGGCCAAGGTCTGGCGTCCGGCAAGCAGGATGAGCAAGACAAGGCTGAGCGCGAGTGCGGCCACCGCCAGCCAGACACGCCAGTCGGCCTGTGGCGTTTGCTCGTCGGTAGGGGTGCCCGAATGGGCAAAACTGGGCAGGGGTTTGGCTTCGCTCATGCCGGGCATTATCCGCGACGACGGCCGCTGATGCGTACCCAATCATCCTGATTCTGCACCTGCAGATTCTCGAACCAGGGCGCATAGCGGACGAGCAGTTCGTCCTCCTGCCCGGCGAGGATGCCGGACATCGCCAGGAGCCCGCCGGGGGCGACGTGCCCGGCCAGCGTTTCGGCCAGCGCATCCAGTGCCGAGGCGAGAATATTGGCCACCACGATCGGATAGGTGCGCGCCGGGGCGTCTTCCGGCAAATGAAGATGCAGGCGGGTGGCCAGACCATTGCGTTCGGCATTGTCGCCACTGGCGATGATGGCTTGCGGGTCGTTGTCGATGCCGGTGGCATGGGCGGCACCGAGTTTCAGCGCGGCGAGGGCCAGAATGCCGCTGCCGCAGCCAAAGTCCAGCACTTCGCGCCCGGCAAGCTGGCCCTTGTCGGCCAAGGCATCGAGCCACTCCAGACACAGCGCGGTGGTGGGATGGGTGCCGGAGCCGAAGGCAAGGCCGGGGTCAAGCCGCACCACGGCCGCGTCGGGCATTTGCGCCGCTTCGGGCAGGTCGTGGTTCCACGGCACGATGAAGGTGCGCGTGCCAAATTGCATTGGCTGGAACTGGTCGAGCCAGGCGCGTTCCCAATCCTGATCCTCCACCGTTTCCAGCGTCATCGCCGACCAGTCGAGCCGCGCGGCATCGGCGGCCAGATGCAGGCGCAGCGCATCGGCATCGGTGTCGCCCTCGAACAGGGCGCTCAGCACCATCTGCTGCCAAAGCGGGGTTTCGCCGACCCCCGGCTCGAAAATCGCCTGCTCGTCGGGTGTTTCGGCATCGGCATCCTGCAAGGTCACCGACAACGCCCCGGCACGCTCCAGCGCGGCCTCGTAGTCGGGATAACGGGCTTGGGAAACGGGCAGGGTCAGTTGCAGCCAGGGCATTGTCGAGGAGTGGTGAGGGTGGGGCGGAAATGCTGGGTACAGGCGCCGCCCAAGTCAAGTCGGTAGCCCGTCCAGTGCGCAGTTGACGTCTTGCAGGAAGGTTTCTTCCCAGTCCTCGCGTTTTTTGCTGGACATAAGCAGACGGCGGGATTCTTGCAGCCAGCCGCTGGCGGCCTGTGGGCTGCCGGCTTTCAGCAGCAACAGGCCGTAGAGTGCCTGCGGGGGCATGAACTCGCTGTATTGGCCAAGCCGCGCTTCATCGAGCCAGCGGCTTTGGCGCTGGGCGTATTCGTTGGCAATGTCCTGCCAGCTTTGGAACGCGGCAAACCACGGCTCGGCCTGTTGCGGGTATAAGCGGGCAAAAGCTTCGGCACTGGCGGCAATCTGCGCTCGGCTCGCGCGGGAAAAGGCGCTTGCGCCTGCGGCATTGCGCAGAGTTTCATGCAGTAGCAAGGGCGCTTCGCGCAAGGGCAGGGCAGGATGGAAATCCGAGGCGATGATGCCGTAGCCGATGCCGAAAGAATCCCCGCCCGACCAGCCGGTATCCAGCCAGAAGGCTTCATGCCAGCCGGCCAGATGGGGACGGACAAACAGTGTTCTGCCGGCGGGTGCATAGCCCAGCGGGCGCGCTACCTTGGCAAAGGCGGTTTTGGCGACAGTGGAAAAGTGGCGGTAGTCGCGGGGGCTCATGCAGCGGGTTGCCGGGCGGGCATTGTGCGCCCGCCCGGCGTTGGCATCAGGCAAGTTTCAATGAACGTTCGCGGTTTTCGGCGAGGCGTTTTTCCAGATAGTGGATGTTCTGCCCGCCGCTGGCAAAACCGGCATCGGCCATGATGCGCTGTTGCAGGGGGATGTTGGTCTTGATGCCGTCCACCACCATTTCCGACAGGGCCACCCGCATCCGGGCGATGGCTTCGGCGCGATTGCTGCCGTGGACGATCAGCTTGCCGATCATCGAGTCGTAGTTCGGCGGGACGCGGTAGCCTTCGTAGATATGCGTGTCCACGCGCACACCGGGGCCGCCGGGGGCGTGGAAGTGGTTGATGAGGCCGGGGCTGGGCAGGAAGCTGTCCGGGTCTTCGGCATTGATGCGGCACTCGATGGCATGGCCGCGCAGCACCACGTCGCTTTGCTTGATGGAGAGCTTGCGGCCGGCGGCAATCAGGAGTTGCTCGCGCACCAGATCGATGCCGGTCACCATTTCCGTCACCGGATGCTCCACCTGGATGCGGGTATTCATCTCGATGAAGTAGAAGCGACCATTCTCGAACAGGAATTCGAACGTGCCGGCGCCGCGGTAGCCGATGCGCAGGCAGGCCTCGACGCAGACCTTGCCGATTTCATCGCGCAATTCCGGGCTGATGCCGGGGGCGGGCGCTTCTTCCACCACTTTCTGGTGGCGGCGCTGCATCGAGCAGTCGCGCTCGCCGAGGTGAATGGCATTGCCCTGGCCGTCGGCCAGTACCTGGATCTCCACATGGCGCGGGTTTTCCAGGAACTTTTCCATGTACACCATGTCATTGCCGAACGCGGCGCGGGCTTCGCTCTTGGTGGTGGCGATGGCGTTCAGCAGCGCGGCTTCGGAATGCACCACGCGCATGCCGCGCCCGCCGCCACCGCCGGCCGCCTTGACGATCACCGGGTAGCCGATGTCGCGGGCGATCTTGATGTTGGTTTCGGCATCTTCCCCCAAGGGGCCATCGGAGCCGGGCACGCAGGGCACGCCGGCGGCCTTCATGGCGCGGATGGCTTCCACCTTGTCGCCCATCAGGCGGATGGTGTCGGCCTTGGGGCCGATGAAGATGAAGCCCGATTCCTCCACCCGTTCGGCAAAATCGGCGTTTTCGGAAAGAAAGCCGTAACCCGGATGGATGGCCTGGGCATCGGTGACTTCGGCTGCGGCGATGATGGCCGGCATGTTGAGATAGCTTTCCGGCGAGGGTGCCGGGCCGATGCAGACCGACTCGTCGGCCATGGCGACGTGCTTGAGATTGCGATCGGCGGTGGAGTGCACGGCCACGGTGCGGATGCCGAGCGACTGGCAGGCACGCACGATGCGCAGGGCGATTTCGCCACGATTGGCGATGACGACTTTATCGAGCATGGGCATGGCGGCTTACCCGATGACGAACATCGGCTGGTCGAACTCCACCGGCTGGCCGTTTTCGCACTGGATGGCGAGCACGGTACCGGAGACTTCGGCTTCGATCGGGTTGAACATCTTCATCGCCTCGATGATGCCGAGGGTGTCGCCGGCCTTGACCGTGGCCCCGACACTCACGAACGGCGGCTTGTCCGGGGCGGCGCTGGCATAGAAGGTGCCGACCATCGGCGCGCGCACGACATGGCCTTCGGGCAGCTCCGGGCCGCTCTTCGGGCTGCCGCCGGTGGCCGCTTCCACGGGCGAGACCATCGGCATGGCCGGGGCGCTGGCGACGGGCGCACTCGGGATCACCTGGGCGGCGACCGGCGCGCTGACGGCAAAGCTGCCACCACGCGAGAGGCGGACGGATTCCTCGCCTTCCTTGATTTCAATCTCGTTGAGATTGGATTCTTCCAGAAGGTCGATGAGTTTCTTGATCTTGCGCAAATCCATAAAGGAACCTTTGGTTGCCAGAGAAAATGGCGGGCTCATGCAGCCCGGGATTGAAGGTGTCGCAGGGCGGCGGCGAGGGCATGCCGATAGCCCTCGGCACCGAAGCCGCAGATGAGCGCATGCGCCAGATCGCTGAAATAGCTGTGCTGGCGGAACGGCTCGCGTGCATGCGGGTTGGAGAGATGGATTTCGATGAACGGAATCGCCACTGCGGCCAGTGCGTCGCGCAGCGCCACCGAGGTGTGGGTGAACGCGGCCGGATTGATCAGGATGAAGTCGGTGCCATCGCTGCGGGCGGCTTGCACCCGTTCCACCAGCACATGTTCGGCATTGCTTTGCAGCGTTTCAAGGCGTGCCCCGGCCGCCTCGGCATCGGCCTTCAGCTGGGCATCGATCTGCGCCAGCGTGGTGTGGCCGTAGATCTGCGGCTCGCGGCTGCCGAGCAAGTTCAGATTGGGGCCGTGCAGGACGAGAAGGTGCGGCATCGGGATGCGCATGGCGGAGGGAGGTCGCCAGTGTGCGGCAAAGCGATGTTCCTGTCCAGTTCGCCGATGTTGTGGGAAGTTTTCCCGGAAGGAGGGCGGTGACGGGGGGGGCTTGTCGGGTAGATGACGGGGATTTGTTCAGTCTTTCTTCAATTCTCCACATGAGATGTGGATAAGTCTGTGGAGGAATGTTTCAAAGGCGGCCAAAAGCGAGGCGCTGACAAGACTTTGGTTGGATTGGATATTTTTTGTCCATGAAATTAAAGTCAATTAAATCAACGGGTTACTTGTGAAACGCGCATGAAACCAGATGTGATGAGGAGGCTGACGTGATTGCCCAAAGGTTTTCCACAGGCTGTTCACAACTTTCCCTGAGCCGGGGTGCCGGTGTCGCCAGTTACGGTTACAAGCTGTCGTGGAGGAGAACTCTTATGGCTAACGCATTGATGTTAAAAGGCCGTCACATTTTCCACATTGGCTGTGGATAAGTCTGTGGATTAGGTCTGAAAAACACTGGCATTCACCGATGGCTGCAGGCGGCAAGAAGGTTTGGACAAAAAATGATCATATCGAAATAATTGTTTTATATCAATAACTTATGCGTGGAACTTGGGGCGGAAAAATGGTTTCACCAGCAATCAAAGACTTATCTGCCTGTGCTCGGTGGGTTGTGCAAAACTTCTCGACGCGCGCACTTGCCGGCCTGTCAGCCGGTATCATCGCCTGACCATGTCCTTGCTCAATTCCGCCTCATCGCCGCCGCCACTGGTTCCAGCCATGTTGTTGTTTCTTGAGCTGGTGACAGCGCCGCAGGGCGAGCATGAGCAACACATCGCGCATGTGCTGCATGCAAGGCAGGGCGCCCCGGGCCTTGCGGGCAATGCCGTGCTGGCAAGCTGGCAGTGCTTGCTGGCGATGCCGGGTTTGCGGCTTGGCAAGCCGCTCTTGCCATCCTCTCTGGCCGATTTGGAAGCGTTGCCAGCCGGGCTGAGGGCATTGGCTTTGCTGGTCGTGCTTGCCCGACTGCAAGAGGACGATTTGGCACTTCTGTTGAAGCTGCCGGTGCGGCAAGTGACGGCGGGCATGGTGCAGCTGGAAAAGGCCGGCTTGGATGTTTCCTTGCTGAGTGCGCGAATTTGGCCGATGTTGCAAGATTTTTCAGTCAATCGCATGGCGAAAATCGCACGCGCGCGCCAGCAATTGACCGCCCGTGTGCCAAGCTCCGAGGCATCTGATGCACGCCCTGTTCCGTGGCGCGGCATGCTGGCCGTCGCTGGGCTTGGCGTGCTTGCCATGGTTATGACATTCCTTTTCCCGGACGCCAGGCAGGCTGACTCGGCAGCACGCTTGGAGCAGCATGGTCTTGGCGGCTCGGGCGAGGCCGCTTCACGCTTCTCAGCAGAAGCAGGATTGTTGGGGCATCCGGATCGCGCATTGCTGGAAATCCCGCCCCGGGATGCGGAAATTGCCGTGGATACGGCATTTTTCTCCTGGTATCAGGCTGAGCGTCTTGGGGTTTCCAATTATGAGCCGCCGTTGCCCAGCGATGACATGCCGGAGCGCTCGAGCATCTCCGATGCGGAGGTGCAGGATGCGCTTTGATGGACGGGCAGGCGTGTTTGCAGGGATGTTGCTCCTGATGGGGATGTTGCTGCCCTTGGTGGCGATGTCGGCTCTGGCACCGGAGCAGTTGGGCCGGTTGCAGGCAAGGCTGGCAAGCTGGCAGGCGTTGCCAGCAGCAACGCGCCAGCAGCAACGCGAGCAGATGCGGGCATGGCTGGCATTGCCGGCCGAGCGTCAGCAGGCGTTGCGTGAGGCGGCGGCGGCCTATGCACGATTGACGCCGACCGAGCAAATGGCTTTGCGTCAGCGCTTTGCCGATCTGGCACCGGATCAGCAATACGGCTGGCGGCTGGGGGCATCGCTCGGGCCTTGGTATCCGCGTCTGCAGCCATTGCTGGGCTGGGTGCCGGAAGCGGAGCGGGCACCGCTGTTGCAGATGCTGCATCAGATGTCGCCGCAGGAGCTGGAAGTGCTTGGCCGTTTGGCGTTTTCCACGCCGGCACAGAAGCGTGCGCAGTTGCGCGCCGAGCTGTTGCAGCAGCCGGCGGCCGGTCGGCTGGAGTGGATGTTGGCCGAGTTGGAGCGGCAGTAGATCTTGCCCTGTCAGCTCTGCAGGGAGGACTCGGGAACTTCCAGCTCGACCGACAGTGCCAGATGATCGGAGGCCGCGGCAGGAACGGCCTGACGAGTCAGTGTCCTGATGCTGGCAGTCGTCAGCACGTGGTCGATGGCACGATCCGGTGCCCAGGCCGGAAACGTGAAAATGTCCTCATCCGGGCGTTCGAGCCCTGTGCGGTGAAACAGCACATCCATTTCCGGTTGACTGATGCGACAGTTGAAGTCGCCCATCAACACGACATTGTGGCTTTTCCCCAGTACTTCGGCGATGAAAGCCAGCTGCGACAGGCGAGATTGCACGCCCAGCGAAAGATGAGCCACGGCGATCACGAGCCCGCCTTCGCCCTGACCGAAGCGACCCAGCAGCAGCCCGCGCCCCTTGACCCGGCCGGGCAAGGGGTGGGTTTCCACTTTGATGGGCGCAATCTGGCTCAACAGGCCGTTTGCGCTGGAGGCAACGCCGCCGACATTGCGGTTGGGCTGGTGTGTCCAGTGGGCAAATCCGGCGCGAGTGGCAAGATAATGAGTCTGGTTGGTGAAGCCGGAGCGGAAGCTGCCCGGGTCGGCCTCCTGCAGACCCACGATATCGTGTTGCCCGGCCAGTTCGGCGATGGTGTCGAGGGCATGGCGCTTGCCGCCAATCGGCAATACGTGTGACCAGCTTCGAGTGGCATAGTCGCTGTATCGGCGTGTGCTGCTGCCGGCCTGGATATTGGCCGACAGCAGTTTCAGGCGGCGCGTGCTCATTGCGTGTTACTGCACGGCGGCCGGTGCGGGCGCTGCCGACTTGCCTGCTTCACGCTCGCGGGCAATCAGGGCATTGGCCACTTGCAGGGCTTCTTCCATGCCGCGGGTGATGCGGTACTTGCCGTTGACAACCAGGGTTGGCGTGCCCTCGATGCCGCTGCGCTGGGCGAAGCGCAAACCTTGTGCCAGCGAGTTGTTGATGGAAAAGCTGTTCATCGCCACTTCCAGCGACTGGGTATTGACCCCTTTCTTGCCCAAATAGCTCAGCATTTCCTGTTGGCTGGCGTTCGGTGCAAAGGCGCGCTCGGCATGCAGCGCGTGGAACATGGCGGGATGCACCTTGTCCAGTTGTTGACTGGTCTGGGCTGCATAGAAGATGCGGGCGGTGGTGTCCTTGTCATCGCCGAGCGGGATTACCGTGAAGCGGACATCTTCGGGCAACTTGGCCTTCCAGGCTTGTACCAGCGGCTCGAAGGCATTGCAGTGACCGCACCAGTAAGCGAATGCTTCGACAACCTCGATCTTGCCATCCAGCGGTTGCAATGGTTGACCGCCGGGAATTTCCACGTAGTCCACGCCGGGCACCAGATTGTCCTTCGCCTGGGTAACGGCAGAGGGCGCATTGTCGGTATCGGGCGTGGTTGCTGCAGCCGGGCTGCTGGTCGTGTCAGGGCTGGCGGCCGGTTCGGTGCCGTTGGCGGCGGGTGCCGGGCTGTCACCGCTGCAGGCGGCCAGCAGCAGGAGGGTGGGAATGAGGGTGGCAAGTTGACGCTTCATCTTGGAGTTCTCCTAACAGTTTCCGGCTTAGCGTGCCGGCTGGGATTGATTGAGCAGGGCACGTGCGATGCGCAGGTTGTCCTGATGGCTGCGGCCACGAACCTGATAGATGCCGTTGACGATCAGCGTCGGGGTGCCTTGTATTTGGCTGTTGACGGCAAATTGGTGGGCACGCTCCATCTGGGCGGCGACGCTTGGGGAGTTCATTGCTGCGAGAAACTGCTCGGCGCTCACTCCGTAGCGGCTGTAGAAATTTGCCAGCGTGCGGGCATCGGGGCGCATAGGAATGCTGTGTTCAACATGGACGGCGTGAAAGAGTGCTGCATGGGCGCGTGTATCAATGCCGAGTTTCTGTGCGGCGTAATAGGCCTGCGCAAAGGGGTCGTTGGCCATGAATACGGCAGGTACATGCACGACATTGACATTGGCCGGCAGGCTGCGTTTCCAGTCGGCCAGCAGTGGAGCAAAATCGTTGCAGTGCGTGCAGCGGTAGCTGAACACCTCGGCAACTTCGAGTTTGCCGGGTTGCGGGGCAAAGGGGGCGCCCCCCGTGATCACCATATAGTCGCGGCCACTGACGGGAGTGGATTGCTGGGCGGGCAGGGTGAGCGCAAACAGCAGCAATAGCAGTGCCGATATCAGCAGGCGAAAGGGTTTCATGAAGCCTCCTAGGCGGGGGTGAAGGCAGCAAGGATACAGAAAGCCGCCAGCCCTTTGGACTGACGGCTTGTGCGCAGATTCATGCAGCGTCCGAGGAAGGCCTGCCTGATAAGCGATTTTCAGTTGGCTGCAGGTGCCGCCTGCGGTTTGGCGACGGCGATTTTTCCGGTGGTCTTGAATTCTTCCACCTGTGCGGCGCTCGGCTGATCGGTGCGATCATGCAGACCTTGCAGATAGCTTGCCAAGCCGCGGATTTCCTCGTCGCTCAACCGATTGGCTACTTCTGCCATGATGTCGAAGTAGTGGCGATCCTTCTGGATCGTCTCGCCACTGCGGTATTCGGTCAGGCGACGTGCCAGATACCATTCTTGCTGACCGCCGATTTGCGGGTAGGAAGCACCGGCATTGCCGGCACCGGCCGGGCCGTGACAAGCGGTACAGGCCGGAATGCCGCGTTCGGCATTGCCGATGCGGTAGATCTGCTGGCCGACTTCGTAGAGCTTCATGCCGTTATACGGACTGGCGGCATCGGTGATGACGGTGTCGCTGGCACTGCCGGCACCGGAGTGGCGGCTGGTGTAATAGGCCGCGACATCGCGCATGTCCTGTGCCGACAACGCGTCAGCGAAAGGTTTCATCAGATCGTTCACCCGCTCGCCGTCCTTGAACAGAGCAAGCTGACGGGAAATGTAGCGTTCGCCCTGACCGGCCAGACGCGGATACAGTGCCGGGTCGGTGCTGTTGCCATCCAGACCATGACAAGCCGCGCAAGCGCCTGCCTTGGTGGCACCGGCAATCGGATCGCCCCAATGGGTATTGGCCAGTGCCTCCAGCGCGCTCGGCGCCGCTTCGGCCGTTTCAGTCAACGGGGCGCTTTGAGCCGGCGCTGTTTCAGGCAGCGGGTTCACGGTAGTTTGGGCAACGGCGACGGCAGCCGCCAGTGCGGCCAAACCGGCGATGCCATAAAGACGGGCGTTACGCATTGCATGACTCCAATGGCGAACGTGCGCAACAGGCGCACGTGGGGAGGGAGATTATCCGCCGTGCCCGGTATCGGGTCAAACCCGATTCAGGCTTTTCCGGCCGTTGGTGGCGCAGGTGTGTTTTCTGGCGGTTGTTGAGTGGTAAGGCACTTCGGCGATACCTTGATTTTTTTCGAATTAAATGAAATTGGTTTTCATTTCTTTATCTGATTGAAAAACACGGCAAGACCAATGCCGCCTTGCCAGTCGGCAGTCTTCTCATCCAATCCGCGCAAAATCGAAGCATCCAGCTGGACATGCGGGTGGGGTGCCCAGGTGATGCCGGTGCCGATGGCACGCATATGCTGGGCGCGCTCGCCGATACCTGCCTCGACATAGGCCGAAGTTTTTTCGCCCAAGGCAAAGCTGTAGGAGGGCGAGAACAACCAGCCCTGGCCGTCGTCACCGTGGTGGTAGTCCAGATACAGCGCCAAGCTCCGCGATTCGGACAGATCGAACGCGGCGCTCATGCCGATGTCATGGCCATTGCCGCCATCGCCCAGCGGTGCTTCTCCCCAGGGCAGTTGGGTGCTTGCCATGACTGCCCAGCTGATGTGTTCGCGTGTGGAAGGCAGGGCGAGCTTCAGTGCCAGCTGTCCGTCTCCGGTGCCGCTGGTGCGCTGATTCACGCCATCGCCGTGGTCGCGCTGGCTGGTCAGCAGATTGGCACCCAGCTGGATTTCGAGCTGTCTGGCAAGCCCTATGCGCAGCAGGGTGTTGGCGGCCAAGGTGGTGCTGCGTTGGCCGGCGTCGCGGGTGAGGCTGGCATCGGGCAGGCCAAACTCCAGCGCGAACTGGCCGGGTGCCAGCGTGTGGGTGCCAAATCCGATGCCGGGGCGATCGAACTCGACCACTTCTTCCTCGGCGGCATGGGCCTGCGGTACATGCAATGCGGCGAGGCTGCACATCAGCAGAGAGCCCGTTTTGAGCAATGCGTTTTTCATCTTTTCATCCTGCATTGTGTGCCATTGAAAGGAGTTGTGCCGTGTGGGTCATGGATTGCGTCAGCAGCAGCATCAGCCAGGCAAGGAGCGCCGCTGGCAGAAGCAGGGAGACCAACAGCCAGACATACCCCCACCAGGGCAGTTTGCGGCGTGCGTTTTCCCGCCAGATGACCTGACTGCCGGCCAGACGATCATGCAGTGCCAGATGGGCAGGTGCGAGCACCATGGCGTGACCGACATTGAGGCTGAGCCAGGAGAGGCTGCCCGCCAGATGGCGCTTGAAGGCCTGGTGCCTGCGCAACTTGTTGCCGGCAGCATCAAGAACATGCAGGCCAAACACCCGTTTGCCGAGGCTGGCCTTGTGTGTGCCGGCTTCCTGCAATGGCCAGTACAAGAGGCCGAGCAGCAGAAAGCCCAGCAGTACCGGCAGACAGGTTGTGTGAAAGGTTTTCAGAAATGCCAGCAATGCCTGCATCACGGGCGTGCCGGGCTGCCATAGCGACTGCACGAAATCGAAGAAGTTGCCGCCGGCTTGCACGCTGGACAGCATCTGCTGTGCCATCGCCGCACCAATGGCTTGCCAGTTTTTCAGCAGTTGCATTGGTGATGCGCCTGGCCATAACCATGACAATGGCGAGACGATGATCAGCAGTACCGTGGCATCCAGCAGCCAAGCGGCTGTACGCGGCAATAGTCCGGCGCGGTTGGCTGTCTCAGGTGGAAGTGTCGGAGGCGACATCGGAAGAGGCGCGAACAAGGAGGCGTGCGGCCAGTATGCCGGCTTCATACAGCAGGCACATCGGGATGGCGAGCAGGATCATCGAGATGCCGTCACCGGGCGTGACCACCATGGCAACCACGAAGCAACCGAAAACCGCATAACCGCGTGCCTTGCGCAGCTGCTCCGGGCTTACCCAGCCCAGCAGTGCGGCGATGGTGACCGCCACCGGCAGCTCGAAGCTGAAGCCCGACGCCAGCGCGATGACGGCGACAAAATCCAGATAGCGGGCAATGTCCGGCATCACCAGCACGCTCTCGGGGCGGGTCATGGCGACAAACTTGAACATTGCCGGCAGCAGCACGAAATAGGCGAACGCACAGCCGATATAGAACAGTAGTAGTGAGGAGATCAGCAGGGGGGCCGCCAGACGTTTTTCGTGCCGGTACAGCCCTGGTTTGACGAAGGCCCACAGCTGATACAGCAGCACCGGCGCCCCGAGCAACAGCGCCAGATACAGGGCAAGACGCAGTGGCGTGGAAAAGGGGGTGAGTGGGTCGGTGGCGATCATCTGGCTGCCGCTGGGCAGTGCGGCCAGCATCGGGGCGGCCAACATGTCGTACAGCGGGTTGCTGAAGGCGGCCAGCGCGGCAAACAGCGCAATGACGGTCAGGGTGGCCTTCAATAACCGGCTGCGCAGCTCGTACAGATGGGATAGCCAGCCCGTCGTGGATTCTTGTGCGGACATCGTCTTCAGGGTGCCGACGAATCGGGAGGCGAGGCAGACTTGTCGGGAGGGGACGTGGCTGCGTTGGCTTCGGCCTCGCGGCGCATCACGGCGGCATTCATTTCCTGCATGGTTTGCCGAGCCTCATCCATGCTGCGGCGCATGTCCTCAAGCGCGATTTCACGCTCCATTTCGCTTTTGACCGAGTGCCATTGGGCGCGCGCTTTGCGCACCCACAATCCGGCAAAGCGAGCCGCACGCGGCAGTCGCTCCGGGCCGAGTACCAGCAGTGCCACCACGGCCAGGATGACAAGCTCGGGGAAGCTGATTTCAAACATCGGCGTGCCTGTGCGGCTCAATCGCCCTGCCGGGGCGATGATGCGTCCTCGCGCGCACGGGGGGCGGGGGTTTTCGAGCCATCGGCATCATGGCCGAGCTTGGTGGGTGTCTCATCCTCGGGCTCGTTCATTCCTTTCTTGAAGCTGCGCACGGCACTGCCCAGATCGCCGCCGATGTTGCGCAGCCGCTTGGCCCCGAAAACAATCAAGGCGATTACCAGAAGAATGAGAAGTTCGCGCCAGCCAATCATGACTCAGCCCATGAGAAAACAGGTGGCAAGGATACCGCAAGCCCGTTGCCGGCAACAAAGCGCCCGCCAAATGTGCCCATGCCCATCTGCGCTCGCGCGGGCAGCGGGATGCTGGTCGCTGCTGCCGAATGCGGGGTTCAATCCTCCGGCGGCAAGGGAGTGGTGGTGACAGTGCCACTGCCGTGCGTGACGGGTGTGCTGCTCTGTGAGCTAGGTGGCGTGCTGCCCACAGGCAATTGTCCGGC
Organism: Lysobacter sp.; assembly: GCA_041855065.1. GTDB lineage: Bacteria > Pseudomonadota > Gammaproteobacteria > Xanthomonadales > Xanthomonadaceae > Solilutibacter. The sequence continues at coordinate 7,828 of JBHADJ010000171.1, read as the reverse complement.
GGTTTGCGGTTGTGCCACGGGGGCATATTGCAGTGGGGGCGCTTGAGGATTGCGTCTGGCGTGTGCGCTGGTGGTTGCCGTATCCAGCGCTTGACGCAATGCCACGGTATCGGTACTGCCGGCCTGCGGGGCGCGGTTTTCCAGAATCATGCGCGGGGTTACCCCTTGGCCGTATACGGCCTGGTTGGCTTCGTTGTCGATGCGCAGGACGGCACCGTCAAGCGAAACGCCGGCAAACAGGCCACGTGCGCGGGACCATGACCAGATTTCGGCGCGGAATTGGGCATCGGTCGAGGCCGAGGCATTGCGGCCGACCGGCCCGGCAGCGGCAGCGGCATCCGCGCCCAGGGTGAACTTGCCGTTCACGATGTTCTGGACGCCGCGATCATTGCGGATGACCATGATGACATCGGCGGATTGCACGCCGGCCTGGAAGCCGACGCTACCGCCGGTCAAGCGCACGAATACCGGATTGGACCAATGTCCATCGGTGGTTTTGACCGACATCACGCCGAGTCCGCGGCGCCCGCCGAAAACCAGACTGGCCTTGATGGTGTCCGGGATGATGACGATGGCGTGTGCTTCGTCGAACAGCTTGTCCGGGATGGCGGATTCGGGGATATCCAAATTTTCGTTCAACACCCGCACCGCATCGCGCGCGCGCGCGTCCTCGGCTTCTCCGGCAAATGCGGGGCTGGTGGCAAGCAGGATGGCAAGAGCCAAGGCAGACAGACGACGCATGATGCTCTCCTCGTGAATCGGACAATGCAGGAGCATAGCGGCAAGTTTGGCGAGAATCCCGGATGAGGGATGAATCGTCGGATGGACAGCGGCTATCCTGATGCACATGACAGTCCTTCACAGCCCCGCGCCACATAGTGTCGTTTTGGTCAATCTCGGCACGCCCGGTGCACCGACTGCAGAGGCGGTACACCGCTACCTGCGGGAATTTCTGAGCGACCGCCGGGTGGTGCAGTTGCCCGGCGTGTTGTGGCGGCCGTTGCTTGATTGGGTCATCCTGCCGCGCAGAAGCCCGAAAGTGGCCGAAAAGTATGCCGAAATCTGGACTGAGCAGGGCTCGCCGCTACTCGCACATACCGTGGCATTGGCGCAGGCGCTGCAAGTCCTGCTGCCCGATTGTCCTGTGCTGCCGGCAATGCGTTATGGTGAGCCGGGATTGGCGGCAGTGCTTGCTCGCCTGCATGGGCAAGGTGTGCGGCAAGCGACGGTGCTGCCACTGTATCCGCAGTACTCCACCACCACCACTGCCTCGGTGGAAGATTTGTTGGCCGAGTGCCAAGCACGTTTTGCCGATCTGCAAATCCATTGCATCCGCGACTATCACCGGCATCCGTCATGGGCGAGTGCAGTTGCCGACAGTATTCGCCGGCACTGGGCACAGCATGGCCGTGCCGAGCAGCTGGTGTTTTCCTATCACGGCATTCCGGCGAGGCTGGTGCATCAAGGCGACCCCTATGCCGAGCAGTGCGAGGCCAGCACCGCTGCAATTGCCGATGCGCTGGACATTGCCAGGCAGGATGTGTTGCTGACCTATCAGTCCCGCTTTGGCCGCGAGCGCTGGTTGACGCCCTATACCCAGCCGAGTCTTGAGCAGCTTGCTCTCGGTGGCGTCAGGGAGGTGGACATTGTCTGCCCCGGCTTTGCGGTGGACTGCCTTGAAACACTCGAGGAAATCGCTCTGCAAAGTGCCGAGGCATTTCGGGCGGCAGGTGGCAGACGCTTGCGTTACATCCCTTGCCTGAACGCCAGTACGCCGCATGCCGAGGCATTGCTCGGCGTGTTGCGTACCCACCACGGCATCGTGTCCGTGCCCTGATGCGCATCAATTCTCGGCAGTGCTGATCTTGTCCATCCAGTCAAACAGGGCATCCAGATCGTAATCGCCACCGTGGCCTTGCCCCCAGGGCAGGGCAAAGTCCACCGCATGGCCTTGCTGGGCAAGGCGGGCGGCAAGAATGGCCGGCACGGCGACGGCGGTATCGCGGTCATGGCTGCCGTGGCGGATGCGCCAGTGCTGCGCGTTGCGAGCCGCCGCATCGCCGATGTAGTTGAGCGGATTCATCAGCCGCACCTGTTCTGCCGGTGCGCGTTGGCCGCCTTCAGCCGTGCTGTGGCGCATGGAGAAGTCGGTGAAATGGCGGCTATCCTGCCCGTCGCCGCCAAACAGCTGGTTTTCGCCGCTGGACAAATCCACCGCATCGAAGGCAGGCGGGGTTTTCATGCGGCCGATGCCGCGTGCGTAAGCGGCCAGATCCACCTGCGCCACCTTGCCGTCGGCGATGTCGAGCCAGTCGGTGCCTGACAGGTCTTGCCCCGCATCCAGCGCCGTCTGCGCCGATTGGGTCACGAGCCGGGCGATGTGCTCGGCAAAGCTGCCCCGGCCATCGTCGGCCAGTTGCAACGGCTGGCCGCCGGCATCTTTCAGCCCGAGGCTGTTGAGATAGGGCGGAAACAGGGGTTTCAGCGCATCGGACAGGCCGATTTGCGCCGCATCCAGCGTGCCGGCGGTTTCCTGCCGCTGCACGTTGTAATCCAGCATCTGGATGCTGATTTTCTTGTAGTCGTTGACGCCATTGAACAGCCATTCGTAGGCGGCATCGGCATGTTCCAGATTAGTGATGGGGCAATAGGCGGAAACGGCGAAAACATCGTCGCCGGCCGGGGCGGCACCGAGTTGTTGCAGGGCGGCCTCATAGTCCGGGTGATTGCCGCTGGCGCCGAGCAGGGCCGACAGTGCTCCGCCGGCGCTGGTGCCATTGCTGATGATTCTTTCCGCATCGCCCGGCATCCGTGCATCGTTGTAGCGCAGCCAGCGAACGGCTGCTTTCAGGTCGACGATGGCCGCGGGTGCCTTGCCGTTTTCTTCGCTGCGCCCACGGGCACCGGGCGAGGCCACCACGTAACCGCGCATCAGGGCCTGGGCAATCGTGCTGACGCGGCCGGCCCCCGGGCCGCGTGCCGGTGCGTTGGCCGTACCGGGCGCGGCCGGCATGTAGCCGCCGATCTGATTGGGCAGGAAAATCGGCGCACGCTCGGCCGTCTTGCCGGCCACTTCGCCGCCTTCGAAATAGGCCGCCGGGATGTAGATGTTCATCACCTGCCGGCTGGCATCCACCGGGTTGGCGACGTAGCGAATGCCTTCATAGGCGCGCACCCGGATGCGCTCGCCATTGGCCTCGATGGTTTGCAGCTGGTAGTTGTCGGCAGCAAAGCGCAGCCCTTCCTCGCCTGCTGCCTGTGCCTGTGTTGGGATCGGGATGGAAAGGCCGGCGATCACGGCGATGCCGAGCAGGGCAGGGGCAAGCGATTTCATGCGCAGTCTCCTTGGGGATGGGGGGATGATACGAGGCCTTTCCGTGAACCGATCCTTGCCGTGTGTGTTGACAAGCGTCCGTGCTTGCCCGTGGCCGGCCTCTTGTCGTCCATGGCTTGCTGCGGATGAGACAAGTGCAGATCTGCCGTGAATTGCGTGCCGCGTGGGTGCGGTATCCGGCCAATGCAGCCAGTATTCCTAGACAGATACGGCATTCCGCTGCCGATGTGCGGCTTGCTGCTTTCTGTTGGTCCTCATATACTCCCCCCAAGTATCTGGAGCTGTCATGCCGCATAGTCCTGCCGAAAAAAAGCGTGTCATTACTCGTTTGCGCCGCATCCGTGGGCAAAGCGAGGCGCTGGAGCGTGCCATCGAGGCGGGCAGCAGTTGCAGCGAAGTGTTGCAGCAGCTGGCGGCGATGCGCGGCGGCATCAACGGTTTGATGGCCGAGGTTTTGCAAGGGCATTTGCGCGAGACCTTCGGCCATGCCGAGTGCGCCGACAGCCCGGATTGCGAGCAGCAACAGATGCATCAGGCCATCGACGAAGTGGTGGCCTTGGTGCGTTCCTATCTCAAATGACCCACCCGGAGTATCGCCATGAGCATCCCCGCCGACACCGCTGGCAAAACCCTCAAATCCCGCGCCGCCGTGGCTTTCAAGGCCGGCAGCCCGCTTGAAATCGTCGAAATCGACGTGGCGCCGCCGAAAGCCGGCGAGGTGCGCATCCGCATCACCCATACCGGCGTGTGCCATACCGATGCCTTCACCTTGAGCGGTGACGACCCGGAAGGCATTTTCCCGGCAGTGCTGGGGCATGAGGGAGCCGGCATCGTGGTGGATGTGGGTGAAGGCGTCACGTCCGTCAAGCCCGGCGATCATGTCATCCCGCTCTACACCGCCGAATGCGGCCAGTGCCTGTTCTGCAAGAGCAACAAAACCAATCTGTGCGTCTCGGTGCGCGCCACCCAGGGCAAGGGCGTGATGCCGGACGGCACGACGCGCTTTTCCTACAACGGTGAGCCGATTTATCACTACATGGGCTGCAGCACCTTCAGCGAATACACCGTGGTGGCGGAAGTGTCGCTCGCCAAAATCAACCCCGAGGCCAACCCCGAGCATGTTTGTTTGCTGGGCTGCGGCGTCACCACCGGCATCGGCGCGGTGCACAACACCGCCAAGGTGCAGGAAGGCGATTCCGTCGCCGTGTTCGGCCTGGGCGGCATCGGCCTTGCCGTGATCCAAGGCGCGCGCCAGGCCAAGGCCGGGCGCATCATCGCCATCGACACCAACCCGGCCAAGTTCGAGTTGGCCAAGCAATTCGGTGCCACCGATTGCATCAACCCGAAGGATCATGACAAACCCATCCAGCAGGTGATTGTCGAGCTGACCGGCTGGGGTGTGGACCACAGCTTCGAGTGCATCGGCAATGTCAACGTGATGCGCGCCGCGCTTGAATGTGCCCACCGCGGCTGGGGGCAAAGCGTGATCATCGGCGTGGCCGGTGCCGGGCAGGAAATCTCCACCCGCCCGTTCCAGCTGGTGACCGGTCGCCGCTGGCTCGGCACCGCCTTTGGCGGCGTCAAAGGCCGCAGCCAACTGCCGGGCATGGTGGAAGACGCGATGAAAGGCGATATTCAACTTGCCCCCTTCGTCACCCACACCATGCCGCTGGATGACATCAACCACGCCTTTGACCTGATGCACGAAGGCAAATCCATCCGCTCCGTGGTGCATTACGGCTGAGCACGCTGTGCTGGCCGCCGCCTCAACGCTTTGAGTCCCGACGTTGCCAGAGGTGATTGCGCTGGCAACCTCCGCAACAACGCCCCCGCTCAAGTGCCGGGGGCGTTTGCTCATGCCGGACATCGACACTGGGCAAGATGGGGCGATGAAGGGATCGCCGCCGAGCACACCCGGAGTCGGTGATCAATCGTCCAGTTCCGGCACGTCCCAGTCCACCCGCCGTGCTTCGCCAGTCTGGTAGAACTGCTTCACCAGCTTGATGTATTCGAGAAAATCCCGATTTTCCGTCGCCAGGCGATTGGCCATGTCCCAGTCGATTTCGTCACGCTCGCGCGCCGGAATCAGCACCTGACTGTCGGCAGGGTTGTCCACGTCCAGCTTGATGAAGCCGATGCCGTGGGCGGCGAACAGCATCCGCAGCTCCTTCAGCGTATCAGTGCCGCCGATTTCCGCCGCGACCAGATAGCCGAAATTGGCCCATGACGAGTTCGATACGGCCTGAAAAAAGCATTCGCGCACGTTGGAGCGGTTAATCAGCAGTTTCACCTCGAACGACCACAGCTTGGTGCGCTTGTCGGAATACTGCGTCACGCAGTCGCGCACTTCGCGGTGCCACTCCTTGCCCAAGTCCTCCATGCCCACCACGTCCGGGTACAGCCAGCGGTTGCCGTTCGGCCCGCGCTTGTTCGACGAACGCTTCTCGTCGATGCGCTTGGAGAAAACGCCAAACTCCTCCCACAGGTAGTGCGAGAGCAGCGGGTACAGAGCGTGCTCGTCAATCTTCAAAGCACTTGCATCCGTAGCCGTTGACCTGCTCTCGCTTTCGGCCGCCGCCACTTCGGCACTGTCCGAGCGCTCCGAGTAATAGTACTTGCGCGGCCGTCCTTCAGTCGTTTTGAGTTCTGGATGCTTCGTTTGCATGCGCGGGCGCTGCGAGCTGATTTCTGCGACGAGCTGCTGCACCAAATCCGCATCAGACTTGATGTAATCGCCGCGGCTATTGGCCCGCTTTTCCTGGCATTCATCCGGATAAGTGGCGAACACCCACTCGGCAATCTGCCGAGCGGTGAACTTCTCCTCGGGATGTTTTTTCAGGTAGCCAATGACGGTCTTTGCCAGATTCAGTGCCATGTCACACCTTCCAGACCTCTGCAGCCAGCGGCAATTTATTGAGTTCGGCGCGGGCTTCACGCCAGCCGCGCTTTCCGCTGTCAATTGCTCGATAACTCATTTCAAACAGCCCCTCCGCGCAACGCCGACCACCCCGACGACAATGCCTCAGCTTGTTGCAGCACGGTCTGCACGGCCGCATCCTGCAAATCAGGCGGATAGCCATACTTCCGTAGAATGCGCTTGACCAGCACGCGCATCCGCGCCCGTGCCGAATCGCGGTGGGCCCAGTCCACGGTAACGTTTTCGCGCAGGCTCTTCAAAAGTTCGTGGGCAATCAGCTTGAGCGTGTCATCGCCCATCATCTGCACCGCGCTCTCGTTCTCGGCCAGGGCGTCGTAGAAGGCGATTTCTTCGTCTGACAGCCCTTGCTCTTCGCCACGCTGGCGCGCCGCACGGATGTCCTTGGCCAGGGCAATCAGCTCTTGCAGCACCTCGGCGGTGGTGATGGCGTTGGCGTGGTAGCGCGCCACCGCGTCTTCCAATCGCTCAGAGAAAGCCCTGGTTTGCACCACGTTGGCGCGGCTGCGTGAGCGAATGCCGTCGTTGATCAGCTTGCGCAGGGCCTCCAGTGCAAGGTTCTTCTTCTCCATCTGCTGCACTTCGGCCAGAAATTCGTCCGAGAGGATGGAGATGTCGGGGCTTTTGATGCCCGCAGCGGCCAGGATGTCCACGATCTCGGTGGAGACCACCGCACGGCTGACGATTTGCTGGATGGCCAGCTCGCGATCTTGCCGGGTTACGCCGGAGCCGGTGCTGCTTTTGACCAGCGCTGCGCGGATGGCCTGGAAGAAGCCGACTTCTTCCCGGATGTTGCGGGCCTCGTCCGAGGCCGATGCCAGCGCAAACGCCTTGGACAAGGCCAGCACGGCGTCCTGATAGCGGCGGTGCGCGTTTTTTTGGCCCTCCTTGGTCTGCTCTTTTGCTGCCAGCTTTTGTTGCAGGTCGAGAATCCACTCGATGGCCCCCGCCATCATGGCCAGGCGCTGTTGCGGCGTACCCGACAGGGCGCTGGCGTAGTCAAAGCCGTGGTACATGTCGCGCACGATTTCGTACTTTTCTTGCAGCACCGCCACGGCCTGCGCCTCGTCCACGCCCGTGTTTTCCTGATCGCTTTTGGAGTACTGCGCCAGCGCCGACTTCAGGCTTTGCGCAATGCCGATGTAGTCCACGATCAGCCCCGCCGGCTTGTCGCGGAACACGCGGTTCACCCGCGCAATGGCCTGCATCAGCCCGTGGCCCTGCATGGGCTTGTCCACATACATGGTGTGCATGCACGGCGCGTCAAAGCCCGTGAGCCACATGTCCCGCACGATCACCAGCTTCAGCGGATCTTTGGCATCGCGTGCGCGCCTGGCCAGCAAATCGCGCCGGGCCTTGTTGCCAATGTGCGGCTGCCAGGCCTGCGGGTCGCTGGCCGCGCCGGTCATCACGATCTTCACCGCGCCCGCGTTGTCGTCGTCACTGTGCCAATCGGGGCGCAGCTTGACGATTTCGTCATACAGCGCCACGCAAATGCGCCGGCTCATGCACACCACCATGGCCTTGCCATCCAGCGCCGCCACCCGGTCTTCAAAGTG
>JBHADJ010000170.1:0-14081 GCA_041855065.1 Lysobacter sp. | reverse complement strand
GTCGATTTCGGCATCGCTGTCCAGCAGCCACAGCCAGGCATCCGGCTGTTGCTGGTGAATGGCGCGAGCGCGGTCAATCAATTCGGGAGTACTCAAGCCGGCCGGGATGATCGCGTACACGTATCGAAAGCCGTGCCGATTGGTGAACTCCCCGGCGATGCGCCAATCCTGCGTCGCCTGTGCAGGTGCAGCTTCGCTGGCGGTTGCCGGCGCGGTGGATGATGTGCCGGATGGCGTGTCGGCAGATGTGGGCGGTTGCGCGGAACAGGCGCTCAAGGTTGTCAGCAACAGCAGCGCGAAAATGCCACGGCGGACAGAAGAAACATCATGCAGGATCATGCGGGGGCCTTATGGATGGAGAGAACCAATGAGGCCACCATCATCTTTGAGCATGGCGCGACAAAGCCATCCCGGAAGGCCCCGATTACAGGGCCGGTTCATGTACACAGGCGGGCACCGCAGCGGGGGCGTCGGTCGCAGGCCGGGCATCGCTCCGCCACAGCCCGAGCAGGTAGTGCAGCAGCACGATGATGGCCCAGCTCGCCCACAGCGACCACAGCGTGTGCGAGAAAAAGTGCGCGCCGCGCATCTGCTGCACCCAGCCCAGTGCCAAGGCCAGCACGAAAGCGGCCAGCCCGAAGCACCAGCCGAGACCGCGCCGGTGGGGATACAAGCACAGCCCGAGTGCCATCAGCCAGCTGGCACTGGTGAGAAACGCCGCCGGAAAACAATGCCCGGCAGCCACCTGCATCGGAATGGCGGTCAACACGTCCGCATAGGGCGCATAGCCGCCGTAGCGATCGATGTCCCAGGCACAGTGCATGGCGCTGAAGCGTTTGCCGCTGGCGATGACGAGCGGAATCAGCACGCTGCTGAAAGCCAGCAGGCGATAGCGGGCGGCATCACGCCGCTCGATGACGCCAGCACAGCCATCCGCACACGAGCGCCACCGCCAGCAAGAGCAAGCGCAGATGATGGTGAATCCATTGTTCTGCCCACCGGGCATGGCGGTACGGCCAAGTACCGCTGGCCGCGTCATACCAGCGATCGGTGAGCCAAAGATCCAGCGGGCTGTAGTGAAACAGCAGGGCCAGCAGCACGCCGCTGCCTGCCAAAGCCAGCACTTGCCATGTGTAGAAACGTTGCCAGAAACGTGCCATCGTCTGCTCCGGTGAAAGCGGGCAGGATGCGCGGCATGACTTTGGCGAGGCTGAAGGCGGGACATGAAAACGGCTGGCCAATGCGGCCAGCCGTTCGTCATTCGGCAAGCAGTCAGGTTATTTCAGCGCCTTCGCCACGAACGGCGGCAGATGCTGTGCCCCGGTGTGGATATCGGCGCTGTAATACAGCGTTTCGAACCCCTTGCCAGCGGCATCGGCCTTGCGGAAGGCAAAATCGGCCTCGGCCTCCTTCATCGCCAGCGTCACGCTCCACCAGCCCGAGGGGTAGCAGGGCTGCGGGAAGGGCAGGGTCTGAAACGCACGGAAGCCGGCCTTGCCCATTTCGCTGCGGATTTCGCGGATCAGATCCAGCAGCACCAGCGGCGATTCGGACTGCTGCACCAGAATCCCGCCGGGCTTGAGCGCGCGCGCGCAATCGGCAAAGAAGGCGGCATTGAACAACCCCTCGGCCGGGCCGACCGGATCGGTGGCATCGACGATCACGATATCCACGCTGCCGGCCTCGCAGTTTTTCATGTAGGCCAAACCGTCATCGAACAGGATTTCGGCGCGTGCGTCATTGTTCGATTCGCACAGTTCGGGGAAATATTTTTCCGCCATCCGCGTCACCTGCTCGTCGATGTCGCACTGGGTGACCTTTTCCACCCCCGGATGCTTCAGCACTTCGCGCAGGGTGCCGCAATCGCCACCGCCGATGATGACCACGCGCTTCGGGTCGGGATGGGTAAACAGCGCCGGGTGGGAAATCATCTCGTGATAGAAGAAGTTATCGCGCGAGGTCAGCATCATCGCGCCGTCGATCAACATCACGTTGCCCCAATCGGTCGATGCGTACACCTCGATTTTCTGGAACGGCGATTGCACCTCGGCCAGCTTGCCGGTGATGCGATAGCCGATCGCCGAGCCGGTGGGTTCAAAGTTTTCGTACAGCCAATCCTGCTGGGACATGGGAAACACTCACAAAAGGTTGAACGGGCGCGAATTGTAGCCGGGCAATGCTTTCCGGCCGATGACGCGGTTATCTTTAGGGTCGGAGGAAATGCCCATGTCGATGATGGCACGCCACCGTAAATTGGTGGAACGATTGGAAGCCGAGTTGCAAGCTTCACCAAGGATCTATCGCGTCAAGCTGATGGCGCTGACCTTGCTGGGCTATGCCGTCCTGGTCGGCTTGCTGCTGCTGGCCTTTGGCCTGTCTTTCGGCCTGTTGGCGCTGTTGCTGCTGATTTCGCCCATCTTGCTGCTGAAGCTGGCCAAGATCATCTGGATTCCGCTGCTGTTTGGTTGGCTGTTGCTGCGTGCGTTGTGGATCCGCTTGGCGCCACCAGAAGGTCATCGGCTGGGCAGGGAGGAAGCCCCGCAGTTGCAGGCGGAGGTTGAACGTCTGCGTCAGGCTGTAGGTGCGCCGCGTTTGGACGGCATCGTCATCGACAACCAGCTCAATGCCGCAGCGGTCAATCTGCCGCGCTTTTTCGGGCTGTTTGGGCAACGTTACTATCTGTTGCTGGGGCTGCCACTGATGCAGCTGTTGAGTCCCGATCAACTGCGCTCGGTGATTGCCCACGAATTCGGCCATTTCAGCGGCCGGCACGGTCGCTTTGGCGGCTGGATTTATCGCGTGCGTACCAGCTGGGCGCGTTTGCTGGAAGCGCTTGATGATGGAGGCTGGGCGGGCAAGATACTGGGCCGTTTTTTCCGCTGGTATTCGCCTTATTTCAATGCCTACAGCTATGCCCTGATACGCCGCAACGAATACGAAGCCGATGCTGTGGCCGCGCAGCTGGCTGGTACAGAGGCCACCGGGCATGCCTTGGTGCGGACGCATCTGGCCGGTGAGTATCTGGAAAAGAATTTCTGGCCGGACATCAAACGCCGCTTGCGTGACATCTCCGAACCACCGGCACGGATTCAGCAGGAAATGGCGCAAAGCCTGCGTCAGCCGCATCCCGAAGATGAGGCACGCCTGCAACGGTTGGCCACCCGTCTGGGCGATCCGGACGATACGCATCCCACGCTGGCACAACGACTGGCCGCATTGCAGGCACCACTTGTTCTGGCGCCACCACCGGCACAGACCGCCGCTGAAGCCTGGCTGGGCCCGTTGCTGCCGGTACTGGAGGCCAACTTCAGCCAGAGCTGGCGCATGGATGTGGCCGAATATTGGCAAGAGCAGCATGGCCAATTGCAACAGGACAAAGCCAGACTGGCCGAGCTGGAAGCAGAACAGGAACTTGATGCCCGGGCGCGTGCCGAATATGCCCTGCTCACAGCGCACCTGTATCCCGAGCGTGACGTCATCGCCCTGTATCGACAGGCACTGCAAGATGCGCCCGATAATGCCCCTGTACATTTTCATTTGGGTGTTTGCCTGTTGCAGGCGGGTCAAGGCGAGGGCGTTTTCCATCTGCGCGAGGCCATCCGCCACGATGGCAGCTGCGAAATCGATGCACTGGAATGGATATCTACATACCATCGCGAGCGGCACGAAGATGCCGAATGGGAGCAGGCGTTGCAGCAATGGAAGCTGGCCTATGCACGCCGGGAGGCCGATCAGTTGGCACGCCATACGACCAATCACCGCGATGCCGTGCAGGCGCATGCCTTACCGGCTGCCGCACTGGAAGCACTGGTGGCGGAGCTTGCCCGCACCGACTGGGGCAAACAGGCCTGGTTGGTACAGAAAGTGCTGCCCGCATCCTATTACGCGGATCCACACTATCTGCTGCTGATCAAACCCCGCTGGGGTAAGGGCAGAAACCTTGGCAAGAAGTTCGATGCCCTGATTGAGCGCATCAAATTGCCCGGCACGTTAATCATCTGCGACCTGAAAAATCCGCTGGCACGCAAAATTCGCAAACATCCGGGCAGCGAGGTTTATCGGCGGCACTGAAAGCGGCACATTTGCCCCATTGCAACATCGCCTGCCTCAATCGTTGCTAAAGACCGCTTTCAACGCCGTGATTACATCCGGATGGGTGGCGGCGTATTTTTGCAACATCGCCGGGATTTGCTCTATCACGCCGGCGCAGCCCAGTGCATCCATCCGGGCACTGACTTCCTTGTCGCGGGCGCTGCCATCGCCATTGAATTCGCCGGAAAAATACAGGCACTCATCAATGCGTGCCAGCACGTCGGCAGCTTCTGCGGGCAGATGGGTGTAGCGGCTGGCGAACTCGGCGGCTGGCGCAGCCGGCGCCACCGTGGCAGCGGGAGGCGTTTTCGTGCTCTGCACTTGCATGCTTTCATCCTGCGCCGTCGGGGGCGTGCAGGCCGTCGAAAGCAGCAACAGGGCGATGAGCAGGTAGTGGCGCATGATGTGCACGCCTCAGCCCGCCAGAATGTCGATGTGCTTGCGTGGCAGCCAGCCTTGCGCACAGGCACCTTCAAGATGCATCACCGGGTCGGTGGCGCGGACATCGGGGCGCGGTCGCATCTGGCAGCCTTCTCCGGCAGGCGGTGCCTGAATCCATTGCAGTGGCAGCAGTGGGGTACGACAAAGCGGGTCATCTTCCTTGCCATACATGCCGTTTCTCATGCACCAGCCGGATGCATCGGCCGGCATGGCGACAACATAGACCCAATCGCGCCCACCTTCCGGGCGATGGGACATGCACAGCGGCTGTCGTGCATCCAGCAAACGCACAACCGCCTGCGCCCGCCTGCCCGGTGTGGCGCGCAGCGTGACATTGCCGGCATCGGCGGCAAGATAGGCCACACCGTCACAGGTCAGTGAGGGTAGCGGTGCCGCCGGTTCAAGTGCCTGAGCGGCAGGCGCCAAAGCCAAGGTGAGCAATAGAGCAGGCATTTTCATGACATGTCCTGAAGTGGGGGCCGGGCAATCCGCGTTTGCAACATTGCCACAGCCTGTCCACCGATTCTGCCTTCTTGGCATCGCGAAACTCAAGCGTTTGATGCATGAGAGCCGTCATCAGCCAACCATGCCGCAATGCGCCAAAGGCGCATCAACCACGGCCAGCTTCATCAAGCAGATCCAACGGCCAAGCATCCGGCCAGTCGCCCGGCAGCGGCACATCGCTGTTCTGCATCGCAAAGAGCTCTTCAGACAAAAAAAGTGGCGGGATATTCCGGCTTCTGCTCGCGCGCCAGCAGCTGTCGCAAGGCATCTTCCGGACTCAACTCTCCATGCAGCACTTTTTGCACACCTCGTGAAATGGGCAAGTCCACGGCATATTTCTGCGCCAGCCGCATCACTTCGTCCGCTGTTTGAATGGACTCCACCACCTGGCCGATTTCCTGTACGGCCTCATTGATGCTCTGTCCGCGTCCAAGTGCCAAACCAAGACGCCGATTGCGGGAAAGGTCACCGGTCGCGGTCAATACCAAATCGCCGAGCCCGGCCAGCCCCATCAAGGTTTCAGGCTTGGCACCGATGGCCGCCGCCAGCCGCAGGATCTCGTTCAACCCGCGTGTCACCAGCCCGGCACGCGCATTGAGGCCAAGCTGCATGCCATCCGCCACCCCGGTTGCCACGGCCAGCACGTTTTTCATTGCCCCGCCAAGCTCGGCACCTTTCATGTCCTGGCCGGTGTAGGCACGGAAACTCGCACCATGCAATGCCGTCGCCACCGTTTGTGCAAATGGCAGACTTTCGCCATGAACCGTCACGGCCGTGGGCAGGCCAATCGCGACTTCCTTGGCAAAGGACGGCCCGGTAACGACCGCCAACGGCGTGGCACGTCCCAGAATGTCCTCCGCCACTTCGTGCAGGAATCGCCCCGAACCCGGCTCAAACCCCTTGGTTGCCCATGCCACCCCCGTTCCGGGCGTGTGCAGCGGGGCGAGTTTTTGCAGGGTTTGCGCAAACGCGTGCGAAGGCGTCACGACCAGTACCCAAGCCACGTCATCAAGAGCCTCCTCCAGTGACAACGTGGCATGGATTCCGGACGGCAGGACAATTCCCGGCAAGTAACGCGGGTTTTCCTGCCGATCATTGATCGCGGATGCAGTGGCAGCATCACGGCCCCACAGCCGAATCGCACGCCCTTGCCGGGCAAGCTGCGCAGCAAGGGCGGTTCCCCAAGAGCCCGCGCCCAGTACGGCAACGGGCAGATTGTGGTTGTCTTCCAAGAAAGCCTCGATTATCAGGCGTTGCCTGCCGTTTCGGTGCCTGCCTGCAGGCTTTCCTGCTGCTTCTGCGCCTGTGCCGCACGCTGGCGCAGCCCTTCGGTATACAGGGCTTCGAAGTTGATCGGCTGCAGCTGGAACGGCGGGAAGCCGCCATTGCCGATCAGATCACTGATGGCTGCACGTGCATACGGATACAGGATCGACGGGCAATGGGCACCCAACATGGCATCCAGACTCGGCGCATCGAAGCCGGCCAGACCAAACACGCCTGCCTGCTGCACTTCGGCAAGATAGGCGGTCTTTTCGCCCACTTTGCAGGTCAGGGTCACGCCAAGGATGACTTCAAACGCAGTGTCACTCAGTTGGCTGACGCGCTGGTTGAGATTCATGGTCAGATCCGGTTGGCCTTGCTCGTTGAAGATGGCCGGCGCGTTCGGCGATTCGAACGAGACATCGCGGGTGTAGATTTTTTCCACCGAGAAGCTGGCGCTGGGCTGGGCGGCGTTTTGCTCGGCGGCGGCGCCGTTGGTGTTTTCTTCGGACATGGGATGTCTCCGTTAGAGAAGGAAGGTTGAATGTTGTAACTGGGGATGAATGTCAGGCAACTCAAGGCCGTCCGACGAAAAAATCAGCCGCGTCCCTTGATGAGCGGCAAATCGGCTTGTTGCCACGCGGTAATGCCGCCATCAAGCACGTACACGCGCGAGAACCCGGCCTTGACCAGCCGCTTGGCGGCGCTTGCCGCACTCATGCCGGTCTTACATACCAGCACCACGGGCAGTGACTTGGCAGCTGTCAGTTGCTTGTTTTCCGGGTCGAACTGGGACATCTGCACGTTCTTGCTGCCGGCAATATGTCCTTGCTGAAACTCGCCGGACGCACGCAAATCCACCAGCAAGGCATCCTCGCCATTCACCAGTGCAGCAAGTTGCGCCGGCTTGAGAGCCTTGAACCCTTGCCACAGGCGCGCCAGCTCGGTATAGACAAGTGCCAAGGTGACCCCGGCAAGTCCGAGGGAAAGCAACGGATGGCGACCCAGAAACGCAATGAACTCTTGAAGCGTCACGTCGATAAAGTCTGCAAAAGGGGGAGCGATTCTGACACAGCCGGGCAATTGCGGCTATTGCCCGCCCCAAAGATCCGGCAAGCCGGCAGTATTCCACCATGTCTTGCGTTCGTCATCCCAGCGCCAGACTTCACGGTAGCGCGTGTTGCGCTCGGTCATCGTGTTGCGGTTGACAAGGCCAATCTCCACCTGGCGTACCGATTCCTGTGCTGCGGAACCCGGCTCATGGCTTACCACCCGATAGGATGACACTTGAATCTGTTGCCAGCGATTGCGTTCGACATCGCTCAGCACGCGCCGATTTTCCGGCGGCGTCTGTGCCAGCGCCCCTTCCAGATCGCCCCAGCGAATTGCCGCCGACCAGGCATATTGCGCCTGCTCCAGTGCCTTGGCCTGCTGGCCACTGCTGCTGGCGCATGCGCTCAGCGCCATGCTGGCAGCCAACACCCAGATGTATCGCTTGCTCATTGCCCCTCCTGTCGATTCACTGCGACGATGATGCCACTTTGTCGCTGCAGATGGCCACATAACGCCCATGCAGAGTCGCGGCCACCCGCCCATCCGCCAGCACCGCTCGTGCCTCCAGCGAGATTCGTGCCCGCCCATGCAACACCAGCGCGTGCATGAACGCGCCCCAGTCACCACCGTCGGCAACTTCCGCCAACACGTCAAGTTGCTCCCAGACCGGCAGCAGATACTTCAGCGTGCTGTCGGCCACAAAGACCTCGGCCTGCACGCCGCCCCGCATCAAATTCACTTCGACCAGCCCCCAACCGGCCACGGTCATCAGGGCTGCCAGCGAGCCACCAAACGCGCAGCCCTTGTCGTTGACGTTCGACGCCAATGGCGCCACCAACCGCACCACTGCTGCATCGGCTTGCCGCACTTCGACCTGCATGGTGTGGAGCAGCGGAATACATGCCAAGCGTGCCTGCAAATCGGCAACGGGCACGCCTTGGGCGTCCCCGCTGCCAATATCCGTCCGATCCAGACTCACAGGGTGTAGTACATCTGGTATTCGAGCGGGTGGGTGGCGGCGCGGAAGCGGGTGACTTCGCGCATCTTGAGGGCGATGTAGGCGTCGATGAAGTCGTCGTTGAACACGCCGCCGGCCTTCAGGAACTCGCGGTCGTTATCGAGGGCGTCCAGTGCCTGATCGAGCGAGTGGCAGACGGTGGGGATGTTCTTTTCCTCTTCCGGCGGCAGGTCGTACAGGTCCTTGTCGCTCGGGCTGCCGGGGTCGATCTGGTTCTTGATGCCGTCAAGCCCGGCCATCAGCAGGGCGGAGAAGATCAGATAGCCGCTGTTCATCGGGTCGGGGAAGCGCATTTCGATGCGCCGCGCCTTCGGGTTGGAGACGAACGGGATACGGCAGGAGGCGGAGCGGTTGGAGGCGGAGTAAGCCAGCATCACCGGTGCCTCAAAGCCCGGCACCAGCCGCTTGTAGCTGTTGGTGGAACTGTTGGAGAAGGCGTTGATGGCACGGGCGTGCTTGAAGATGCCGCCGATGAACCACAGTGCCAGCTGGCTTAGGCCACCGTAACCGTCGCCGGTGAACAGGTTCTTGCCGTCCTTGCCAAGGCTCATGTGCACGTGCATGCCGCTGCCGTTGTCGCCCACCAGCGGTTTGGGCATGAAGGTGGCGGTCTTGCCATAGCGGTGGGCGACGTTTTTCACCACGTATTTCAGGGTGAGCAGGTCGTCGGCCTTCTTGGTGAGGGTGTCGAAGCGCACGCCGATTTCGCACTGCCCGGCGGTGGCGACTTCGTGGTGGTGCACTTCCACTTCAAGGCCGAGGCGTGCCAGCTCCTTGCACATTTCGGCGCGGATATCGTGCAGCGAATCCAGCGGCGGCACCGGGAAATAGCCGCCCTTCACCATCGGCCGGTAGCCGCTGTTGCCGTTGGGGTAATCGCGCTTGGAGTTCCAGGCGGCTTCTTCGGAGTCCACCTCGTAGAACACTTGCCCCATGTCGTTGCCAAAACGCACCGAGTCGAAGATGAAGAACTCCGGCTCCGGGCCGAAGAATGCGGTATCGGCAATGCCGCTGGCTTTGAGATAGGCTTCGGCACGACGGGCAATGCCGCGTGGATCGCGGCCATAGGCCTGCATGGTGGTCGGATCGAGAATGTCGCAGACCATCACCAGGGTGGGGTCGGCGCTGAACGGGTCGAGATAGGCCGTTGCCGCATCGGGCAGCAACACCATGTCGGAGTTCTGGATGCCGCGCCAGCCGGGGATGGAGCTGCCATCGAACATGCGCCCGTCCTCGAACAGGGCTTCATCGACGATGCTGGCGGGAAAGGTGACGTGATGCTGCACGCCGCACATGTCGGCAAAGCGCAGATCAACGAATTCGATTTGGTGCTGCTGGATGAGGGACTGGACGTGTTCGATCGACATGGGAGTGGCCTGGCGGTGGGGAGTGGGGTGTGCGAACCCGCTCCGGGAATGCCGCTGCCAGCACCGTCAGATTGGGCACCACGGCCGTCAATTCTAGTGCGTATCGAGGGGCTCCGATACCTGCCTTGACGGAAAAATTGCACGTTCTTTCCCCTCGTCCGGCATTGGTCGGCGCTTGCGCCGGTATCGGCTGCGAACACGCTATGCTTGGCACCCCCTGTTTTTCACCACCCGCATGTCCGATCTGCTTGCCGCCCTGTTGCTGGGCATCATCGAAGGCATTACCGAGTTTCTGCCCATTTCCAGTACCGGGCATCTGTTGATTGCCCAGCATTGGCTCGGCGCTCGCAGCGATCTGTTCAACATCGCCATTCAGGCCGGGGCGATTCTCGCTGTCGTGCTCATCTATTGGCGCAAACTGCTGGCACTGGCCGCCGCCTTCGTCGGCCGGCCCCTGCCCGAGGCCGAGGGTGAAGCGGGCAATGTCGCACTGGCACGCGATTATCTGCTGAAACTTGGCCTCGCCTTTGCCGTCACCGCCATCGGCGGACTGGTGGTGAAGAAGCTCGGCTGGGAGCTGCCCGATACCGTCACCCCGATTGCCTGGGCGCTCATCATCGGCGCGGTGTGGATGGTCGTGGCCGAGCAGCTGGCGGCACGGCGGGCAAAAAAACTTGGTGAACGCCGCCATGTCGGCTGGTTGACCGCCGTGCTGGTTGGCGTGGCGCAAGTGGTGGCAGGCGTATTCCCCGGCACTTCGCGCTCGGCCTCGACCATTTTCGTGGCCCTTCTGGCCGGTACCACCTCGCGCGCGGCAGCCACCGAGTTCGCCTTTCTGGTCGGCATCCCGACCATGTTCGCGGCGACCGGCTACGAGTTTCTCAGCCTGGCCCGAGCGGGCGGGCTTGGCAACGAAAACTGGAGCGCACTGGCCGTGGCCTTCTTTGCCTCGATGGTGACGGCCTTCGTCGCGGTGAAATGGCTGCTGCGCTATATCCAGAGCCACCGCTTCACCGCGTTTGCGGTGTACCGCGTGATACTGGGCCTGGCTCTGCTGTTGTTCCTGCCAGCGGCCAGTTGACTACCAACCTCCGGAGATCTCTCATGCGCTCCATCCTTCTGCTTGCGCCTTTGCTCATCCTCTTGAGCGCATGTTCCAGCTCAAGCAGCAATCACGCCTCCCCCGACGGCGAAGCACCGCCTCCCGCCTTGCCACCGTCCCCTCCACCGACACCGACACGCAATGTCCCTCCAGGCTGGGATGATGCTGCCCTGGCCGGACATTTCTGGCGTCTGAAAGATGCGCGCGACGTGAACAATCAGCGCCTGCGTGTTCTGCTTGCCAAGCCCGGACTGCCCTTCAGCTTGTTTTTCAAGGAAAACTCGCTTCAGGTGCGCAACAGCTGCACCAACATCATCGGTCCGTATCGACCGACACTGGATGGGCAAATGCTGGTTGACCCACTTCTTGGCAACCGGAAACATTGCCCGGAAGAAGGCGCAATGGAGGCCGAGGCCGCCCTGCTCAACAGCTTGTCTCGCCCCTTCCGCCTCCTGCAAAGTCCCGGCAAAGGGGCCGACCTGGTTCTGCTGGATGCCGAAGGGAACCGGCTCACGTTCGAGCCGATTCCATTGCCCGCCACTTCACCCTGATCGGGGCGGATAGCCCGGCAGCTCGTTACTCGTGCAGCCGATAGGTGCCGTAGCAGCTTGCCTCGGCGAGTACATGACCTTGCATCAAGGTCAGCACATCGGCGGCCGCAAACACCTCAGGCAACGGCAGGCCGGGCACGTCCAGAGCAAACAGGCGAAAGAAATACCGATGGGTACGCAGGTCATTGGGCGGCGGATAGGGGCCGTCATAGCCAAAGTACTGTCCGCGCATTCCGCCTTCATCCGCGGCAAACCAGCCGGTGTAGTCATTGACGCCTTGGCGCCCGCCGTTGGCCAGTCGCGCCGGCGGCTTCCCGCCCTTCACCACGCCATCGGCGGCTTCGCCTGCGGCAATCTCGCGCACATCGGCCCGGATATCGGCCACCACCCAGTGCACGAAATCCCCTCGGGGATGTGCCACTTCGATCTCGACGCCCGGCGCCCCCGCCAGTGCCGGATTGGTCGGCGCATCGGTATCAATGCACAGAAGTGCAAAGGACTTCACGCCCTCCGGCACCTCACTCCACGCCAAATGCGGATTGCGATTGCCACCAAAGCCATCCGGCGCCCCCAGTGCAAACGCCGCCGGAATTGCACCGGCCTGCTCGAAACTGTCACTGCGAATTTTCATTAGTCACTCCATGGCTGCATTGCAAAGATCTCCCAGCCTAACAAACTCCCATCATCTCGGCGAAGTGTGTTCAGCCTGCAAGCGCTTGCGTAAAGCGCTGTCGCAGCCACGTTTCGGCATAGCCGTGCATTTGCCAATTGCACAAGAATCCACAATGCCCACCATGGGAGGCCAACTCGATCCTGACATTCGGATACCCCGCAATCACGTGAAAGGTTTCTACCGGCACGACTGGATCATCGGCCGCCATCAGGATATCCGCCGGCAATGGCAGATCCTGCAGCTGGGCACCCGAAATATCGTAGGCATCAAAATAACCCTGCAACGAGCCGTAATCGGTGTATTGTTCGGCAAAATACGTGGTCAATGGTCGCATTCGCATGCCCAGCACCGCGTCATCATAAACATGCAGGGCTGGAAACAACTCACGCTTGCGACGCAGGGAACGCCGCCACTTTCGCTCGAAATGGCGAAGATAAATCGGAAAACCCTCTTCCATGGCACGCATCGTCCGCGCCGGATCCAGCGCCGGGCAGATTGCCGCAAGCGCCTGCAAAGGCAACCCGACAATCGGCGCCTGCAGCCCCAATCGCAGCGCAAAATTGCCGCCAAGCGACCAACCTGCCACCAGCAGCCGCCTCACCTCCAATCGCTCCACCAAAGCCCGAGTTGCGCCCACCACTTCATCAATTCGACCTGAGTGAAAAATCGCCGGGTTGAGATGATGGGTATCGCCGTGATCCCGAAAATTGAGTCGAAAAACCGCCAGCCCCGCATCAATCAACTGTGCAGCCGCCGCCTTCACATAACTGGAGTTGGCGCTTCCCTCCCAGCCATGCAGGAGCAATACCAGCGTCTCCGGCGCACTATCGGCGCGTCGGCTCAGAATCCCCTGCAAGCACACCCCCTCACCGGCTTCCAGCAACCATGTTTCATGCTGCGCACCGGTCGCCTGCAATACGACATCGGCATAGCGCGCCCGCGCCGAACTTGAAGAAAGAACCGATTGCAGATGCCGATTGCGCAGGCTGCGCGGCGGGCTGAAAGGGCTATCGAGCAAGCTCACGCGTGTTGCGGCAATACCGCCTCGATTCGAGCGCGTGATGTTTCGGCAATCTTGCGCCGCCCCTCGAATTCCGGCTCACTCGGCAAAATCGGCTGCAAGAACACGACATCCGCAACAATCGGCGGCTCGCCCAACAAGCGCAAAAAGTTCTGCAAGAAATTCTCGCCACGCGCAAATGCCACTTGAGCCTGCGCATGCCCATTCTCACCATAACGCAATGCGACCGGCTGTACCGGCACGCGAGCCTCCACCGCCGCAGTAAAAATCCGCGCGTGGAACGGCCCCAGCAATAATCCGCCCCGAGTTCCGCCTTCCGGAAATGCGCCAACCGCTCGGCCCGACTGAAGACGCGCCTGCATCAACTCCAGCACCCCGCCCAACGATTCCTGACTGCCGCGCTGATGGAAAATCGTCTCGGCCTGTACCGCCATGAAGCCCACCAGTGGCCAGCTGGCAATTTCCCGCTTGGCTACAAACCCCATCATTCGCTGACTGTGCAGTACAACGATGTCAATCCAACTCACATGGTTGGCAACAAACATCACCGCACCAGGCAAGGCATTGCCAACACCACGCACCCGAATACCGAATACCCGCATCAACCAGCCCGACCACCACCGCACCAGCGCATCACCGAGCATGTCCCCGCCTGCCAAGCGCATGTTTCGCGTCGGCAATACCAACAGCAAAAGCACCACTGCCAAATTCACCAACACATGCCACAACAGGAACGGCACACGCCAGACATAGCGCAACAAGCGAATCAAGGAAAATCGGGAAGATCTGGACATGACAGGGAAGAATACCCGGCAAAACACTGTTGCGCCACAGCAAACCTTGTTGCCATTCAAACAAAAGCAAACGCCCCGACCTGTGAGGGAGGGGGCGTTTAGGAAGGGGTCTGGCGATGACCTACTCTCGCATGCTGGATGCACACTACCATCGGCGCGGCTGCGTTTCACTTCCGAGTTCGGGATGGGATCGGGTGGTTCC
>JBHADJ010000169.1:0-3925 GCA_041855065.1 Lysobacter sp. | reverse complement strand
TCCGCCCTTGCCGGCATTGCCCGTGGCCTGCCGGAATGGCAGCGGGCGCAGAAGCTGCAAAAACGCGCCGCCGGCTGCGGCTTTGACTGGCCCGATTACCGCCCGGTGCTGGCCAAGCTGCGCGAGGAGGCCGATGAGCTGGAAGCGGAGTTTCGCGCCCGCGAAAGCGGCCAGCCCGCCCGGCTGGAAGAAGAGCTGGGCGATCTGCTGTTCGTGGCGGTGAATCTCGCCCGCCATGCCAAGGTGGACCCGGGCAATGCCCTGCGCTGTGCCAATGCCAAGTTCGAGCAACGCTTCCGCCGCATGGAAGCCCGGGCCGGTGCCGATGGCCGGGATTTCGCCGCGCTGTCCCTGGCCGAACAGGAAGCCTTGTGGCAGCAGGTGAAGGGCGAGGCGCTGGCCGCCTCGGAAAAATCTCTGCACAATGATCGGGATTTCCCCAGCCCGGAACGTCCATGAGTGCCACCGATACCCGCAACAACCGCCTGCCGTTGCACTGGAAAATGCTGATCGGCTTTGTCGCAGGGGCCGGGCTTGGCCTCTTGGCAAAGCTGTTTGCCGGTGATGCCGCCTGGCTTGGCATGGTGACGACCTATGTCGCCGACCCGATCGGGCAGATTTTTCTGCGTCTGTTGTTCATGCTGGTGGTGCCGCTGGTGTTTTCGGCACTGGTGCTCGGGGTGGTGGAAATCGGCGACCCGCAATCGCTGGGCCGGATCGGCCTGCGCACCCTGTTCTGGATTCTGTTCGTCACCGCCATCGCCGTCACTATCGGCCTTGTCGCGGTGAATCTCCTGCAACCGGGGATTGGCTTGAGCGAGGAGGCGCGGGCGCTGTTGATGGCGCAGGCCGGTGGCGCCGACAAGGTATTGATGGCGGCCAAGGAATCTCCATCGGGTATCGAGATTTTGCTCAACATCATCCCGCGCAATCCGGTGGCCTCGGCCGCCAGCGGCGATTTGATCGCGGTGATGTTCTTTGCCCTGATGGTGGGGCTGGCCGCGGCGGTCATCCGCAACCGTGCCACCGAGCACTTCGTCCTCGCCTGCCAGGGCTTGTACGACATCTGCCTGAAGCTGATCGACTGGGTGATCCGTCTGGCCCCGTATGCGGTGGCGGCGCTGCTGTTTGGCGTGACCGCCAAGCTCGGGCTGGATGTGCTGCTGCAACTGGCGAAATACGTCGGCACCGTGCTGCTCGCACTCGGCTTCCATTTCGCCGTGGTGTTCCCGATTCTGGTGATGGTGGTGGCTCGCCGCTCGCCGCTGGCCTTCATGCGCGGGGCACAGCCGGCCATCGTGACCTCATTCTCCACTTCTTCCTCCAGCGCCACCCTGCCGACCACGCTGATGTGCGCCGAGGAGCGGCTGGGTGTACCGCGGCGCATTTCGCGCTTCGTCTGCACCCTGGGTGCCACCGCCAACATGAACGGCACGGCGATGTTCGAGGGTATTACCGTGCTGTTTCTGGCGCAGTTCTACGGCGTCGAGCTCAGCCTCGCGCAGCAGGTGATGGTGCTCGGCCTGTGCGTGATGGGTGGCATCGGTGCGGCCGGTGTGCCCGGCGGTTCGCTGCCGGTGATCGCGATGATTCTGGCGATGTTCGGCATCCCGCCCGAGGGCATCGGCCTCATTCTCGGTGTGGACCGCATCCTCGACATGAGCCGTACCACGGTGAACGTCACCGGCGACTTGGTGCTCTCCACCGTGATTGCCCGCGGCGAGCCGGCCGAAGCCGGTGGTACGCCCGATATCGAGGCGGGCGAGCGCGAGCTGCCGCCCCATGGCGAGGCGCTCTGACTGCCTATAATCGCCGCCTCTCCCCCGATACTTTGCGAAAGAGGTAGCTGCATGCGCAACAAATTTGCCGTTTCCGTACTGGCACTGGCACTGGGCATTTCGCTGGCCGGCTGCAAAAAGGCAGTCGATGCTGCCAATCAGGCCGCACGCGATGCCGTCGAGAATGTCGGCGGCGACAGCCCGGCCAGCGACAATGCCGACGAGGCTTGGGCAGAAAAGGCCAATCTGTACATCAGCGTAGGCAACCGCCTTGGCAGCGGTCTGGAATGCGACGGCATCACCGAAGCCGCCATCCGTTGGTGCCTTGAAGATGAAGAAAAGGTCAAACAGGGTGATTTCAAGGAAATCAAGATCAATACCCATCTTTTTGAAGGCTCCCACATGGATGAGCTGCGCAAGGCAGTGACGCTGCCGGCCAGCACACCCGAGGCGGACGAGGCGGCCCGTGCGGTATTGGCGGCAGCGGACCAATACCTGCCCAACTGGAAAGCCCTGGTGGCCTACAACAAGTCGAAGAAATACGAGGACGACGGGGGTGAAGAAGGGCGCCGCCGTCTGGCCGAATACAACGAGGGCGTTGTCGCGCTGCGCGCCGCACTTGCTGCATTCAAGGCCGAGGTGAATCAGCTTTCCGGCAAGCTGCACGAAAAGACCCTGGAAGAGGCGAAGAAGGAAGGCCGCCTGCTGGAAGTGCACACGCTGCAAGCGATGGGCAGTGCCGAAAAGATTATCGATACCTTCGGCAGCAGCGAAGATTTCAAGGACGCCGCCAAGATCGAAGCGGCAAACAAGCATCTGGCCGAGATGGAAACCGCCATCGAAGGCATGCGCAGCGAACACGCCAAGCGCAAGGCCGAAAACACGCCGCAGAACCGTACCCTGCCGATGATTGATCGCTACGACAGTATCATCAGCTCGTTGGTCTCCATGGCGGGCAACTACCGTACGGCACGCAACAACGATCCGCAGGAGTTCAACGATGCGGTGCGCGACTACAATCAGGCGGTCGAAGCCTACAACATGATGAACCGCTGAAAACGGCGCTTCAGGCAAACCACCGAAGCCGATGCGAAAAAGAAAAGGCCGGGCATTGCCCGGCCTTTTTGCTTGGCAGCGGATGGATTACTTCAGGTTGCCGGCCACGAAGTCCCAGTTGACCAGATTCCAGAAATGCTCCAGATACTGCGGGCGGGCATTGCGGTAGTCGATGTAGTAGGCGTGTTCCCACACATCGCAGGTCAGCAGCGGCTTGTCTTCGCCGGTCAGCGGGGTGGCGGCGTTGGAGGTGCTCACCAGGGCAAGGCTGCCGTCCGGGCGCTGCACCAGCCAGGCCCAGCCGGAGCCGAAGGTGCCGATGGCGGTCTTGGTGAACTCTTCCTTGAAGCTGGCGAAGCTGCCGAAAGCGGCATTGATGGCTTCGAGCAGCTTGCCGCTCGGCTCGCCGCCGCCGTTCGGGGCAAGACAGTTCCAGTAGAAGGTGTGGTTCCACACCTGCGCGGCGTTGTTGAACATGCCGCCCTGCGATTTCTTGATGATTTCTTCCAGCGCAAGGTCGGCAAACTCGGTGCCTTCGATCATCTTGTTGAGGTTGTCCACATAGGCTTTGTGGTGCTTGCCGTAGTGGAAGTCGATGGTTTCGCCGGAGATGTGCGGCTCAAGGGCGGTGCGGTCGTAGGGAAGGGCTGGCAGCTCGATGGCCATGGCGGGCTCCTTGTGGGGTGGAATGGGGCCACGGCAGTCGAGCCGTGGCAGAATGTGCATTCTAAATCCCCACGATGTCCTCTGCCTGTCAAGGTGGAAAAAAGGAGCCTCCCATGTCCGTGATGGACCGTATCAAGAACGAAGTCGAATCCCACCCGATCGTGCTGTTCATGAAGGGCACGCCGCAGTTTCCGATGTGCGGTTTTTCCAGCCGCACGGTGCAGGCACTGAAGGCGGCCGGTGCCGACAGGCTGCATGCCATCAACGTGCTGGAAGACCCGGAAGTGCGTGCCAATCTGCCCCGCTTCTCCAACTGGCCGACTTTTCCGCAATTGTTCATCAATGGCGAATTGATCGGGGGCTGCGACATCACGATGGAGTTGTTCGAGTCCGGTGAACTTGCCCGCATCGTCGCCGAAGCCGGG
>JBHADJ010000168.1:0-2927 GCA_041855065.1 Lysobacter sp. | reverse complement strand
CGGGGCCGATGCTGGCGGCAGGCGTGATGGCGGCGTGGGTGTTCATGCGTAAGTCCCCTTCATGCTGGCAACGAACAGATCGGCAAGGCCGGGAATGCGGGTTTCACCGTGAGCCTGGAGCGTTTCACGGGCAACGCCGTCAAAGAGCAGGATGGTTTTGCCAAAGGCGAGCGTGCGCTCGTCCAGCGGCCCGAGGGCGCGGGCTGCCGGCAGGTTCTCGGCATCCACCAGCACTTCGGTGTAACGCTCGGCCAAGGCTTCCATCGGGCTGTCCAGCACCACTTGACCGTCACGGATGAACATCACGTCCGTGAGGATGTGCTCGATTTCCTCGACTTGATGGGTGGTGATGAGGATGGTCTTGTGCTCGTCGAAGTAGTCCTCCAGCAGGCGCTGGTAGAACTGCTTGCGGTAGAGGATATCAAGGCCCAGAGTCGGCTCGTCCAGCACCAGAAGGCGGGCGTCGATGGCCATCACCAGCGCCAGATGCAGTTGCACGATCATGCCCTTGGACATCTCCTTCACCTGCATCTTCGGCCGCAATTGGGTGCCGTGGATGAAGCGCTGGAACTTTTCCCGGGAAAAGCGCGGGTGGATGCCCTCGATGAAGTCGGCCGCATCACCCACGCGCAGCCAGCGCGGCAAGAGAGCGACGTCGGCGATGAAGCAGACCTCATTCATCAGCGTGTCGCGGGCCTTGCGCGGGTCATGCCCGAGCACGTCGAGCTCGCCCTCGAACGGAATCAGGCCGAGGATGGCCTTCAGCGCCGTGGTCTTGCCGGCCCCGTTCGGGCCAATCAGGCCGACGATGCGGCCGGCACCGATTTCGAAGCTGGCACCTGCCAGTGCGCTCTTGTTTTTGTACTTTTTGCAAAGTTGTCGTGCCTTGATGACGCTGTTCATGGGGCCTTCCATTTTTTTGCCGGGTCAATCAGTTCTTCAACCGCCAGCCCGAGCTGGCGAATGCGGGCCAGCACCTTGGGCCATTCCTCATCGAGGAAATGTGCCCGCTCACTGGCAAGGAGCTTCTGCGGTGCACCTTCGACCACGAACATGCCAAGGCCGCGGCGCTTTTCCACCAGTGCCTCGTCGGCCAGCTCCTGAAAGGCGCGCGAAACGGTAATCGGGTTGAGCTGGTATTCGGCGGCCACCGTGCGTACCGAGGGCAGGGCGTCGCCCGGTTGCAGCTCGCCGCGCAGGATTTTCTCCACTACCAGCGCCTTCAACTGGCGGTAAATCGGCACGCCTTCGGCCCATGGGTAGTCGCTCATGGCAAAAGGCTCCGAGGAATGAGGACGAAAAACGGTGCGGGCTTGCCGTTTGCGACGCGGGCCGGGGTTTGGCTCGCCGGGATGAAGCCCGGCCGGGCAAGCAGGGCCAGCGCCACAAGCGCGGCAATGGGCAGAAAGAGCAGGGCAAGCGGACGACGACGCATGGCAGCCTCCTGTTTGGTGTTGTATTTAACTATAACACCGAATCAGTGCATGTCAACAGGGCCTGAAGCGAAATCGCGAACATTGCCCAATGCGTTGCCGGCAAAGGCCGCTCGGGCGACAATGTCGTGATTTTGATTGCGGAGAGACGTGTGTGAAGAATGTAGTGCATGGCGCTGTTCTGGCGCTGGTGCTGGCCAGCCCGCTGGTGCAGGCGCAGGCCGAGAAGCCGCTGGCCTCCGAACGCGAGCGCGTGGGCTACATGGTCGGCATGGATGTGGGCCGCGATGCGACCCTGCAAGCGGCGGCGGCCGACATCGACTGGGATGCATTCGAGCAATCGCTGCGGCGCATTCTGGCGGGTGAAGCACCACAGCTGAAGCTTGAGCAGGCACAGGCGATTTCCACCGCGCTGATGCAGCGGGTGGAAGCGCGCAAGGCCGGCAATCTGCAATCGGCCCCGGCAGTTTCGCGGCAGGCCGTTGGCGAATTGCTCGGCATCAATGTCGGCCGTTCGCTGCTGCCGATTGCCGGGGAACTGGATACGGCCGCTTTCGTGCGCGGGATGCGGGTGATGCTGGAAAAAGGCCAGCCGCTGCTCGGCGAGGCGGATGTGGCCAGCATCCGGCAAACATTGATGGCGCGGCAGCAGCAGCGTACCGAGGCCGCGGGTGAGGCCAACCGGCAGAAGGGCGAGGCCTTTCTTGCGGCCAACCGCGGCAACAAGGGTGTGGTGACGACGCGCTCGGGCCTGCAATATCAGGTGCTGCGTCCCGGCACCGGTGCGCGGCCGTTGCCCAGCAGCCGGGTACGGGTGCATTACGAAGGCCGCCTCCTGGATGGCAAGGTGTTCGACAGCTCCTATCAGCGTGGCGAGCCGACCCAGTTCGGCCTCAATCAGGTCATTCCCGGCTGGAGCGAAGGCGTGGGCCTGATGGCGGTGGGGGCCAAGTACCGCTTCTGGATTCCGGGCGATCTTGCCTATGGCAGCCGTGGCGCCCCGCCCAACATCGGCCCGAACGAAACCCTGGTGTTTGATGTCGAGCTCATCGACATCGCGCAATGACCGATAATCTCTCCCGCTTCAATTCTTTTGCCCTTTCGTATTCCGGAGTTTCCATGAAATCACGTTCCGCCAAACTGGCCCTGACCGCTCTTGCCGCTGCCCTTGCCCTTGCTGCCTGCAACAAGGAGGGCGAAGAGAAAAAGAGCGAAGCCGGCACCGAGCAGGCCAGCACCAGCAAGGCCATTCCCGGCCTCAAGGATGAAAAGGCGCAGGCGAGCTACGTCATCGGCGTCAGCCTCGGCAAGCAGATGGCCGAAATCAAGGACAAGGTGGACATCGACCTCGTTGCCCGTGGCTTCAAGGACGAAATGACCGAAGGGCGCAAAGTGCTGGTGACCGACGAGCAGGCGCAGGAAATCATGGCAAGCTTCATGGAGCGGGTGCAGGCCGAACTCATGGCCGAGCAGATGAGCAAGGTGCGCAAGAAT
>JBHADJ010000167.1:0-4274 GCA_041855065.1 Lysobacter sp. | reverse complement strand
TTCGTGGTGGGCGGTACAGGGTTCGAACCTGTGACCCCTACCATGTCAAGGTAGTGCTCTACCGCTGAGCTAACCGCCCGAAGGAGCGGCATAGTAAACACAAGCCGCTCGCTTGGCAAGTGTTTTTTGCGCACAAAAGATGAAAAGCCGTGAACAAGCGGCTAGAATGGGCGCAACTTCCGCAAAAGACAAGGTGGCCCGCGGCAACGCCGGTCGAGTGTGTGACATGAGCACTACCATCGCCCCAAGCTGACGTTCTGCCGCGCTTTCACTTGCTAAAGGGCGCTGCGGCGCTTTTTTTGTGCCCGTTCGGGCTGCCCGAATCCATTGCCTCCCGCGGGGAGGGGAGAAACCATGATCAACATTACGCTTCCTGATGGCTCCATCCGTCATTTCGACCACCCGGTCACGGTCGCCGAGGTGGCCGCTTCAATCGGTGCTGGCCTTGCCAAGGCCGCACTCGCCGGCAAGGTGGATGGCCGCCTGGTCGATACCGGCTTTCCGATCGAAAGCGATGCTGCGCTCGAAATCGTCACCGACAAGCATCCCGATGCGCTGGAAGTACTGCGTCACTCCACGGCGCACTTGCTGGCACAGGCGGTGCAACGGCTGTACCCCGGTGCGCAGGTGACCATCGGCCCGGTGATCGAAAACGGCTTCTATTACGACTTTGCCTACGAACGCCCGTTCACGCCGGAAGACTTGCCGGCGATCGAGGCGGAAATGCAGAAGATCGTCAAGGAAAACCTGCCGGTATCGCGCAGCGTGAAAAGCCGCGACGAGGCAGTGGCCTTCTTCAAGGGGCTGGGTGAGACGTACAAGGCCGAAATCATCGAATCCATCCCGGCCGATGAAAGTCTTTCGCTGTATGCGCAGGGCGAGTTCACCGATCTGTGCCGCGGCCCGCACGTGCCCGAAACCGGCAAGCTGCGCGCCTTCAAGCTGATGAAGGTGGCCGGTGCCTATTGGCGCGGCGATCACAACAACGAGATGCTCTCGCGCATCTACGGCACCGCGTGGCTGAACGACAAGGATTTGAAAGCCCATCTGCATCAGCTGGAAGAAGCGGAAAAGCGCGACCACCGCAAAATCGCCAAGGCACAGGAACTGTTCCATTTACAGGAGGAAGGCCCGGGGCTGGTGTTCTGGCATCCCAAGGGCTGGAGCATCTGGCAGGTGGTGGAGCAATACATGCGCGGGGTGTACCGCGCCACCGGCTATGGCGAAGTGCGCTGCCCGCAGATTCTGGACGTATCGCTGTGGAAGAAATCCGGCCACTGGGACAACTATCAGGACAACATGTTCTTCACCGAGTCGGAAAAGCGCACCTATGCGGTCAAGCCGATGAACTGCCCCGGCCACGTGCAAATCTTCAATCAGGGCCTGCACAGCTATCGTGACCTGCCCATTCGCTACGGTGAATTCGGTGCCTGCCATCGCAACGAGCCTTCCGGTGCCCTGCACGGCATCCTGCGCGTGCGCGGCTTCACCCAGGACGATGGTCATATCTTCTGCACCGAGGCGCAGATCGAATCGGAAGTTGCCGCCTTCCACCAGCAGGCGCTGAAGGTTTATCAGGATTTCGGCTTCGACGACATCCAGATCAAGATCGCCCTGCGCCC
The DNA here is from genome assembly GCA_041855065.1 of Lysobacter sp. Lineage (GTDB taxonomy): Bacteria > Pseudomonadota > Gammaproteobacteria > Xanthomonadales > Xanthomonadaceae > Solilutibacter. Next base: position 2,652 of record JBHADJ010000167.1, on the reverse strand, counting down.
GGAATCGCGTCTGGGCGACGATGCCACCTGGGACAAGGCCGAAGACGCCCTGCGCGCGGCCTTGCGCAGCGCCGGCGTTGAATGGGAAGAATTGCCCGGCGAAGGCGCGTTCTACGGGCCGAAGATCGAGTACCACCTGAAAGACGCCATCGGCCGCACCTGGCAGCTCGGCACCATGCAGGTGGATTTCATGATGCCCGGCCGCCTTGGCGCCGAATATGTCGACGAGCACAGCCAGCGCCGCCATCCGGTGATGCTGCACCGCGCGATCGTCGGCTCGATGGAACGTTTCATCGGCATTCTGATCGAACACCATGCCGGCCTCTTTCCGACCTGGCTTGCGCCGGTGCAGGCGATGGTGCTGAACATCACCGACGCCCAGGCCGAATACGTCGAGGAGGTGCGCAAAACCCTTGCGGACCAAGGTTTCCGCGTGGACAGCGATTTGCGGAACGAAAAGATCGGCTATAAGATTCGCGAACACACGTTGCAGCGCGTGCCGTATCTTCTGGTCGTGGGCGACCGCGAAAAGGAAAACGGCGAAGTTGCAGTGCGCACCCGCACGGGGGAAGACTTGGGCAGCATGCGCCTTGAAGACTTTGCCCGCCGTCTGCGCGCCGAGCATGTGCCATCGGTACAGCACGCCGTGTGAATGTCCGGCTCGCCCCGCCGCGAGCCGTTCCGTCCCTTCCTTGGAGATTGCAATATCAGTACGTTCGACTCAAAACAGAACCGCCGCAACCACGAAATCCGTGTGCCCCGCGTGCGGGTGATCGGCAGCGACGGTGAGATGATCGGCGTCCTCTCGCGCGATGAAGCCTTGGCCCGGGCCGAGGAAGAAGAGCTTGACCTTGTTGAAATCCAGCCCAATGCCGACCCGCCGGTCTGCAAGATCATGGATTTTGGCAAGTTCAAGTTCGAGCAGCAGAAGAAGGCCAGCGAAGCGAAAAAAAAGCAGAAGCAGGTCGAAATCAAGGAGCTGAAGTTCCGTCCCGTCACCGACGAAGGCGACTATCAGATCAAGCTGCGCAACATGCGCCGTTTCCTTGAAGAAGGCGACAAGGTCAAGGTCAACATTCGCTTCCGTGGCCGCGAAATGAGCCATCAGGAGCTGGGGCGGGAAATGGCCGCCCGCATCGAAGCCGATCTGGGCGACGATGTCGTGATCGAATCCCGCCCGCGCCTTGAAGGCCGGCAAATGGTGATGATGATCGCACCGAAGAAAAAGTGAGCAAGTCTCCCGACAAAACGCGCCGCAAGGCGCGTTTTGTTTTGCTGTCCAACGGCCAAAGCCACCATGCAGCAACACTCCCGCCAGCCCTTTGCCGAAACGGCAAAACCGACGAAATACTCAAGGCATCGTCCGCCACTTTGCCCGCCACAAGCGCACACGCAAGCCGTCCATCCTTCCCGAAAAATGAGAACCATTACCATTGACTGAACAGCCGGCCGGTCGCTAGAATGCCGCCCGCCAGCCAACGGCCTTGCCGTCGCCAGCCATACGACATCCGACAGGATTCTTTGCACTGGAATGACGATGAAAGCGCTCCCCTTTTCTTTGCTGCTGGCGCTGGCCACCCTGCCCGCCCACGCTCATACCCCCTATCTGCATGCCCGTGGCGAAGTCGCCGCCCGTGGTGGTCTGGTTTCACTGGAAGCCTCGTTTGCCGAGACCTTCTTCATCCCCGAGGCGGCGTTCGACAACAGCCAGTTTGAAATCATCGCGCCCGATGGCCGCCGCCTGGCGCCCGAACGGGTGGAAGTGTGGAAAGCGCGCACGCTGGCCGAGCATCGCATTGATGCGACCCCCGGCACCTGGCGCTTTGGTACCGGCCGGCGCTACGGCGCGTATTTCCGCACCTGGGAAATCGATGGCAAACGCGAAAGCAGCCGCGATCTTGCCGTGCCGATTCCCGCAGGTGCCAAAATCATTGCCAATTTCCAATCGCTGACCCGTGCCGAAACCTATCTCAGCGTCGGTGCGCCCAATCGAACCGCGCTGGCTCCCCATGGGCAGGGGCTGGAAATTGAAGCCATCGACCATCCCACCGATCTGTACGTCGGCGAAGGCTTCCGCTTCCGCGTGTTGTTCGATGGCAAACCCCTGCCCAATCAAACGGTGACGATGACCGAGGCCGTTTCCGACACCGGCAACAGCGCGCAGAAAATCAGCCTGACCACCGATGCCGAAGGCCGTGCCGAGTTCCGCGCCGAACGCCCGGCGCTGTGGCTGGCACTGGTGCGCTACCGCACCCCGGCACCTGCGGAAAGCGGCGTTGCCGAATACAGCCATTCCTACACCCTCACCTTCCGCACGCTGGCGCCATGAACTCGATAAAACCGCTGACACTCGCCCTTGCTCTGACACTTTCCGCCGCTTGCCTGCAAGCCCATGCGCAACATGCACACGGCACGGCTCCGGCCAGCCAGCCCCTGCCCGCCACCTTCAGCGGCCACGGCAACAATGTCGAAGCCTTCATCAAGGCACATGATCTTGACAAAGATGGCGTCCTGACCCGTGCCGAATACGAAAACTTCCGCCGCCAGCGCTTTGCCGAAAGCGATTACGACCGCAATGGCCATATCGATCTTGGCGAATACGTGCGTGAGTTCGAGGCTCGCCTCGATACCCGCATCCGCGCTGAACTTGCC
>JBHADJ010000166.1:0-6416 GCA_041855065.1 Lysobacter sp. | reverse complement strand
GGTCAGAGAGATTTCAGGTGCGTTCATGGTGGGTGCAGCGCGCTGGAAACGATGCGCCGCACCCATCCCAGCCGAATTTGGCAACGTAAAGAGCCTACTTCATCGAACTGAGGCCAAACAAGTTGCCCTCGGTGTCTTCACACAGGCTTACCCAGCCAAACTCTCCGATGGAGAACTTGGGCCGCACGACTTTGCCACCGGCTGCGACGACGCGTGATTCCTCCTGCGCGCAATCCTCCACACTGAAGTACACCAAAGTGCCGCCCGCGCCTGGGCGGGCATGGCTCGACTTCACCAAGGCGCCACCAGCACCGTACACCCCCATGTCAGCGGGAAAACTCATCATCTGGGTTTCTCCGGTCGGGTCGCCAATGGGCGCCAGCTTTTGTTGCAGCACACTTTCGTAAAACGCGACAGCCCGGTTCATGTCAGTGACGTAGATATCAAACCAACCAATTGCATTCGATTTTGCCATGTGGCACTCCTATTTGGATGAAGGAGCGTTCATCTTAATGACCAGTCAAGCAACTGCATTGTATAAATCAGACATCAAACTTGTCGATGTATCTTGAGGGAGTATAGCCAGTGATTTTGCGAAACGAATGGATGTAATGCGACTGGTCGGCATACAAGTCCAGATAATGCTGTTTGAATGATTGCTGAAGGCGCAAAACCTTGAGCAGATCATGCGGAGAAAATCCCGTTGTTTGTTTGAGCACGCGCTGCAATTGACGCGGCGACAGGCACGCCACCGCAGCCATATCGGCCACAGAGCGAATATCGTCAAGATTTAGCAAGATCCTTTCGATAACCGGGTTGCTGACCACCAGCTTGGCATCGATAAGCCACTGCACCAGTCCAGACATCACCTCTTGTTTGGTCAAAAAATCGCGTTGTGCCAGCTCCCGACTGGTGGCCACCAGAGGCAGTTCTCCCGTGTAAGGCATGCCGACAAATTGATGGGCCATTTCTCTCGGATCGCCCCGCCACACCCTCGGCAGCAACTGTATGCCAACATAGTGGAACGACTTGCCGAGGTTGAGCACTTCGCAGGTGGTGCGCAATGCAGTGATCCCGGCAATGTCGGGGTCTGCCTGGTTAAACAGGATATTCACGCAAGCGTCAGGTATGGCATGAAGGCAGAAATCATCTGCCAACGCGGTTTCCGTTTTGAGCTCCCAGTAGCAATGCACCCAGCTGGACAAAGATGCAGGAGGTTTGTCCTCCGTGTAGCGTACCCAGCGGGCGGTTTTTTCTATGCCATCTTTAATCGGGTCGTACATGGTTTGTCACCTTGTGGCCTGGAGAGAAGGTGCATACTTGGTTGTGCATGCGTTTTGCTGCTCTATCGGCCAATTCGTGCATGCTGAAACGTTACTTATTGCATGGTTTCCTTTGCGGTGTATGACTTGCCGCATTGCCGATACGGGCTGGTGCAGCAGTGTGCGCAGTATACGCAGATATATCACATGACGGGAAAGCGAGTGAGCAGGTCTCAACGCAGAAATGTGTCAATAAATGAACATTCTGCATAATCTTCAGATTATTGAAAAGTAGGCTTCAAATAGTCTTTGGGGTTATTGCGGGCTGCATGAATGGGTACTGAGTTTGGCAACCCAAGCTGCTCGCTGGTGATGCACGAAGACGTGCGCGGCTCGCCTGACGTCCGTGCGGGGGCGGATTTCTGGATGGAGGTGCCGAGCGTTGAGGCTGTGCTGTTGTGCGGTGTGGCTGACGGAGGGGGGAGCCAACGACAAGCGACGGGGGTGCGATGGGTTGCACTGAAGCCATAGAATGCCGTGCTTCGTTGCCAATGAATTTTCCATGCCCCAATCAACCGCCACCTTCCTTCTTCCAGACACGCGGGTCTTCGGTGTACAGCGCTGGGAGGCGGCGCTCCTGAAGTGGCTTGGCAAGGGCGATGTCGTCACGTTCGCGCCGGGGCGGCGTGCGCAATGGCAGCGGCATTTTGTCTTGTCACATACGGATGCCGATGAAGACTGGCCATTGGCTGCATTATCGCGTCAGGCCGTGTGTGCCGATGCGGCCGACTTTCTTTGGCTGCGTGCCGATCCGGCATGGTTGGCGGCGGATATCAACGGGGTGCGCTTGCTGGCGACAGGTGAGAGGCTGCAACTTTCCATGGAAGAGGCAGTGCAGCTGGCTGCCGTGTTGCAGCCTCTGTTTGCCGACGTGGGGTTGCAGTTCGATTGGCCTGTTCCCGGTCAAGCTTGGCTGCGGCTGCCTGCCGATACCGTGTTGCCGAGGTTTGTCGATCCCGAGGAGGCGCTGGGGGATGATGTATTCGAGCATACGGATACCCGCCCCGAGGCGCGCGAATGGCGCACTCTGGCCGGGGAGGTGCAGATGCAGCTGCATGCTCATCCGGTCAACAAGGCGCGTCTGCAGCGAGGGTTGCCGCCGGTCAATGCGCTCTGGTTTTGGGGGGCGGGGCGTTTGCCGAAAGCCTCGCTGAGCAGCCCTTTCAAGCAGGTTTGCAGTGCCGATGCGCGGCTTTCTGCATTGGCATTGGCTGCGGCTGCCCAAGTACAGGGTTTGCCTTCCCGTTTTGTCGTGCCGATGGAGAATACGCTGTTTGATTTGGCGCATTTGCGTGATTTGCGTGTCCTGCAAGATGCTTGGCTGCAACCGGCGTTGCAGGCGCTGCAACAGGGGCAACTGCTCGCATTGCGGCTTGATGTTGCAAACGGTGTCGGCATCAGTTTGCAGCGCGGGCAGCGATGGCGGGTATGGCGCAAGGCATGGCATTGGCCCGCGTGGCAGGAGATGGAAGCGAAAGATGTGGAGGAAGTCTGATGAGCATGCGTATCCGTCGTCGTGAGCTTCCCGCAGTACATCAGCTGCCGATGACGATGCCGCCGCTTTTGCAGCGGCTGCATGCCGCTCGTGGGGCAGTATTGCCGGAAATCGCCGAGCCGAAGCTGGCTGCACTGCCAGCTCCGGGGCTGCTCAAAGGGCTGTCCGAGGCAGTTGCCCATTTGCGTGCGGCAATTGCCGGGCAACAGCGCATTGTGGTGGTGGGTGATTTCGATTGTGATGGGGCAACGGGTTGTGCAGTCGCGGTGCGTGGTCTGCAATTGCTGGGGGCACGCAATGTCGGCTTTGCCGTGCCTGATCGGCAACGGCATGGTTATGGCCTGTCGCCGGCGCTGGTGGAGGAGTTGGTCGGACAGGCGCCGGCGCTGATTCTCACCGTTGATACCGGCATTGCCTGTATTGCCGGCGTCGCCGCCGCCAAGGCGCGCGGCTGGCAGGTGGTGGTTACGGATCATCACTTGCCGGGGGAGGCTTTGCCCGAGGCCGATGCCATCGTCAATCCAAACCAGCCTGGCTGCGATTTTCCGGCCAAGACACTGGCCGGCGTGGGGGTGATGTTCTACTTGCTGCTGGCGCTGCGTGCGTCGTTGCGCGAGGCGGGTGAGCCGGCCGGAAATGCCGATCTCAATGTTTTACTGGATTGGGTGGCGGTGGGCACGGTAGCCGACATGGTGCCGCTTGATGCCGTTAACCGTGCGCTGGTTGGTGCGGGACTTCGACGCATTCGCAAGGGTCAGGGCAGTGCCGGGATTCGGGCGCTGATCGATGTGGCCGGGCGGCGTGCCGAAACGCTCACCAGCACCGATATCGGCTATGCCATTGGCCCGCGCATCAATGCTGCCGGGCGGCTGGAAGACATGACGCTCGGCATTGCTTGCTTGCTGAGCGAAGATGCGGCGCATGCGGCCACGCTGGCGCGACTGCTGGACGACATCAATCAGGAGCGCCGTGCCGTGCAGGCGGAGATGCTCGAAGATGCCGAGCGGTTGATGCCGAGTTTGTCGCTGGACGAGCAGCAGAGCTTGCCGGTGTACTGTCTGTACGAGCCGCATTGGCATCCTGGCGTGGTGGGCCTGGTGGCCTCCAAGGTCAAGGAAAAGCTGCATCGCCCGGTCATTGCTTTTGCGCCGGTGGAGGTGGATAGTCCGGAGCTGCGTGGCTCGGCACGCTCGATTGCCGGCTTTCATGTTCGCGATGCTTTGGCGGCGGTCGATGCCCGTTATCCCGGCCTCATCACCCGGTTCGGTGGTCATGCAATGGCTGCCGGCCTGAGTTTGCCCCTGCGTCATCTGGAGGATTTCCGCGCTGCTTTCAGTGATGTGGCGAGGCAATGGTTGAATGCGGAGCTGTTGCATCAGGAGCTCCTGAGTGATGGGGAATTGCAGCTGCAGGATTTCACGCATGCCACGGCCTGCCTGTTGCGTGATGCGGCCGTCTGGGGACAGCATTATCCCGAGCCGTTGTTCGACGGTGAATTCGATGTGCTCAGTTGGCGTCCGGTTGGCAATGCGCATCTGAAGCTGGAGCTTGGCTGTGCCGGCAAACGCCTCAATGCCATTCACTTCGGTGGCTGGGATGGGCGGCCGCCCCCTGCGCGCTTGCATGTTGCTTATCGTCTCGTCCCCGATGACTGGCGGGGTGGCGATGCCATTCAGCTGATCGTGGTGCATCGGCAGCCAATCCCGTAGGCGCGCAGACGCACAAAGGGCAGCACGTTGTGCTGCCCTTTGCAAGGGGTTTCCGCCATGCCCCATGCCACCAATGGATGGGGCGAGGCATTACCGCCACAGTGCCTCAGAACGTGTATTCCACCTGCAGCACATAGGCACGGCCACGCGGGTCGGCCACGCGCGGTTCCCAGCCGGCACCGGCGGCAAAATCGTTCATGTGCGCGGTGAACGGCGGATCGGTATCGAAGATGTTCTTGATGCCGAAGCCCAGCTTCCACTTGTTGAAGCCGGTATAGGTCAGGCTGTAGTTGTACAGGGTGTAATCGTCCACGTCGGGGTTCCAGTTCGACGGGGTATAGGTGCCGTTGCGCACCGAAAGGGGGACTTCATCCTTGTAGCCCGAGCGATACACCTGGGTCAGGCTGTGTGCCCACGGGCCGCGGCTCCAGGAGAAGCCGAGGGTGTGCTTCCAGCGCAGCGGCAGGTTGTAGTAGCGCACGTATTCGCCGACCAGATTGTCGGTATAGGGCAGCACTTCCAGCGCCTTGGTGCGGAAGGTGGTGAGATAGCTGCCGTTGAGGTGCAGACGCCATTGGCCGCCGGCCAGCTCGCCGGTCAGGTTGGCATCGAGCTCGATGCCGCGCATCAGGCTGCCGCCGGAGTTGATGTAACGACGGTCGATATGGGTGATCTGGCCGCTGGCATCGCGAATCCAGTTGTCCTGAAAGACGTCGTAATACTCGATCAGCACTTCAAGCGGGGCCGAGCGAATGGTGTTGCTGCGTTCGATTTCCCACCAGTCCAGGCTCATGTTGAAGCGCTCGTGCGGAGCCAGCACCATGCCGAAGCTGCGTTGGCTGGATTCTTCCGGCTCAAGGTCGGTGCGGCCACCGAACAGCTGATCCGGGCGGATGGCCTCGCAGCCGGTGATGTTCGGATTGGCCTGTGCGCCGGGGCAAGTGGCCGGATCGGCCAAGTCCAGCCCGGTGTATTGCGATTCCACCACGCCGTTGTAGAGCTGGTTGAAGCTCGGCACCTTGAAGCCGGTGCTGTAGGCGCCGCGGAAGGCGAGCCAATCGGTGGGGCGGTATTTGAAGGAGATTTTGGGATTGGTGGTGGAGCCAAAGCCGTCATAGCGGTCGTAACGGCCAGCCAGGGTGAGCTCCAGATTCTTCAGCAGCGGCAGATGGAACTCAACGAAGGCCGCACGCACGTTGCGGGTAACGCCATCAAGCACATTGGCCTCGTCAAACGGGGCATTGAACACCGGGCGGGTCACACTGCGGCTGTCGCCCTGGAAGCTGTATTCCTCGCGGCGCAGGTCGATGCCGGCGGCCATGGCCAGTGCACCACCGGGCAGGTTCCAGCCCAGCTCGCCGGCGATCGAAGCATCGAACTGGGTCACGGTGGAGGTACCGGTATACAAGTCCACACCGCTGGCCGAAGCCGCTGCCATCAGCGCCTGGCCTTCGGCCGAGAGTGCCTCGCCGGGCAGGCGGAAGGGGTTGATATGGCCGCTGCCGAGGGCAGCCTTGAGCGCATCGGTGTATTGATAGCCGCTGCGCAGGGTGGAGGTGGATTTGCTCGAGGCGCGCGAGAGGCCGATGTCGTAATCCCAGTTGCCGATCATGCCGTTGAAGGAGAGGAGTGCACGCCAGCTGTCGCTGACGGTCTGGATCTGGCGCGGGCCGCAGTCGATGCAGCGCCAGCGGTAGGCAATCGGCGCGCCGTAATCGAGCTGGCTGGCACCGAAATAATCGGCCAGTTGCTGGTAGATGCTGTCGTAGGCGGCCCCGGTGGCGGGATACCAGGTGGTGATATCGAACGTGCTGCCGGGGGAAATCTGGTTCGGCTCGAAGGTCTTGGTGACATCCACGCGCGAGCCGGTCAGCTCGAAATGCGCCTGAT
>JBHADJ010000165.1:0-6049 GCA_041855065.1 Lysobacter sp. | reverse complement strand
CTTCATCTGCGAGCGCATCGCCGCAGACGGCTACCCCCCCGCACAGCTGGAAATCGCCCGCGCCTTCGGCTTCAAGGGCGTGCGTGCGGCGCAATATCATCTCGAAGCACTGGAAGCGGCCGGCTTCATCGAACGCAAACCCGGCATCGCCCGCAGCTTGCGCGTGCTGCGCCCGCTGCCGGGCACGGAGGCCCCCCAGCCCTCGATGGAAACAAGCACCGCCCTGCACCTGCCGGTACTCGGGCAAGTCGCGGCCGGCATTCCCATCGGTGCCGACATCGGTTCGGATGAAGTGCTGATTCTCGACGCGGTGCTGTTTTCGCCCAAGCCCGATTATCTGCTCAAGGTCAAGGGCGATTCGATGATCGACGAAGGCATTTTCGACGGCGATCTCATCGGCGTGCACCGCACCCCGGAAGCACGCAACGGGCAAATCGTGGTTGCCCGCATCGACGAGGAAATCACCGTCAAGCTGCTGAAAAAAACCGCCGAACGCATCCGCCTTTTGCCGCGCAACCCCGATTACGCCCCGATCGAAGTGCTGCCGGGGCAGGATTTCGCCATCGAAGGGCTGTATTGCGGGCTGGTTCGGCCCAATCGCTGAAGCCCGCCCCGCCCTTTTCCTACCCCAACCCCCTGCTTTGCCCGCTTGCCGCCGGGCCTTGCGAAAAATATTTTCAAACTTCGCTTCCCAGTCGCAGCTTTTGCGACAGCCGGCAGGCAAACTCTTTGCATACCCCATTCATCACGAGGACACTCCCATGGACGAAAACCGCAACCGCGCTCTCACTGCCGCACTGGCCCAGATCGAAAAACAATTCGGCAAAGGCTCGGTAATGCGCATGGGCGATCGCGCCATCGAACAGGTGGAAACCGTCGGCACCGGCTCGCTGATGCTCGACCTTGCCCTTGGCATTGGCGGCCTGCCCAAGGGCCGCGTGGTGGAAATCTACGGCCCCGAATCCTCCGGCAAGACCACCCTCACCCTGCAAGCGATTGCCGAATGCCAGAAGGCCGGCGGCACCGCCGCCTTCATTGACGCCGAACACGCACTCGACCCAATCTACGCCGCCAAGCTCGGCGTCAAGGTGGACGACCTCCTGCTCTCCCAGCCCGATACCGGCGAGCAGGCACTGGAAATCGCCGACATGCTGGTGCGCTCGGGCGCCGTGGACATGGTGGTGGTGGACTCGGTGGCCGCCCTTACCCCGAAGGCCGAAATCGAAGGCGACATGGGCGATCAGCTCCCCGGCCTGCAAGCTCGCCTGATGAGCCAGGCACTGCGCAAGCTCACCGGCAACATCAAGCGCAGCAACTGCCTCGTCATCTTCATCAACCAGCTGCGCATGAAGATCGGCGTGATGATGCCGGGACAAAGCCCGGAAACCACCACCGGCGGCAACGCGCTGAAGTTCTATGCCTCGGTGCGGCTTGATATCCGCCGCATCGGCGCCGTCAAGAAAGGCGAAGAAATCATCGGCAACCAGACCCGCATCAAAGTGGTCAAAAACAAGCTCGCCCCGCCGTTCAAGCAAGTGGTGACGGAAATCCTCTACGGCGAAGGCATCAGCCGTGAAGGCGAGCTGATCGAAATGGGGGTCAACGCCAAACTGGTGGAAAAAGCCGGCGCCTGGTACAGCTACAACGGCCAACGCATCGGCCAGGGCAAGGAAAACGCCCGCAACTTCCTCAAGGAAAACCCCGAAGCCGCCGCACAACTGGAAGCCCAGCTGCGCGAGAAATACATCCCCGAAGATGCCCCGCGCAACGAAAGCGAGGGCGATGACAGCGACGAGGCATGAGCCAGCACTCCGACTCGGACAAGCTGCCGACCGACAAGCAGCGACGCCGCAAACCCGAGCCCAGCCCCGCCCAGCGGGCGCTGGGGCTTCTGGTGCGCCGCGAGCATTCGCGCAAGGAGCTGGCACTGAAACTTCAAGCACGCGGCATCAGCCGCAACGAAGCACGTGCCGCCGTCGAACAAATGCACGAAGCCGGCTGGCAAAGCGATACTCGCTTTGCCGAAAACCTTGCCCGCAATCGTGCCCAGCAAGGCCATGGCCCGCTGCGCATCCGCGCCGAACTGTCCGCCCACGGCCTGCCTGCAGAAGAAATCCGCAATGCATTTGATGCCATCGACGAGGATTGGCAGCAAATCGCCTGCCACCTTGTTCAACGTCGCTACGGCTCTGCCCTGCAACACGACGCGGCAGCACGTCGCAAGGCTGCCGAGTTCCTGCTGCGGCGCGGCTTCACCCGCGAACAAATGCAGCACGCCCTTCAACATGAAGGCTTCGATGAATTTGACGAAACTTTCTGATTCCGCCCCCCCCCCCCCGCTTCCACTGACCTCAATCCGGCAGATCTCGCGCCGCATAGCCGCTTTCAACAATACCTGCCACAGTTCACGGTCTTTCCTGCTGAAAGGTCGGAGTAAGTGGATGCGTCCTGGCCAGGGACAAGAAAACATCCGCCAGCTCCCGTCCCGCACCTTCCCCCAAATCCACCTTTCGCGCCTTGCGAAAAGTCCAACGCAAAAACGACGCGTCCCCCGACGACAAACGGCCTGACAATCGAAACCGCCAGAACAGTCACCCCTCAAACGGGCACAGCCACGAAAAGTCCTCGCAAATCCGACTGTGCCATGCAGGGGACTTGTTGATAGATTTCAATCCCCATTTTTCCCATGGGATCACACATGCGGCTCCTCCCGCGCCCGCCCGCCCCGCCTGGCAGCCAAGCGTCATCCACATCGGGATTTCATCCCGTCACGCATCACTGCCGCAGCCTGTCGACTTGACTGCCTGCCCATCGGCCAATACGGCTATTTCGCCTCTGTCAGCGCACTGTAGTAATGCCGATCACGGAGGCGGTTTTGCCATTCGCACTGTCCCCGTGGAAAAGCCGTCCCGTGCAAAACGGAACGGCGCCAGACTTGTGCCCGAGGCCGGAATCGAACCGGCACGCCTTGCGGCGAGGGATTTTCTTGCCACTTCGGTTTTCACCGCCGCCGGCACGCTGGCCCGCGTTCGTGGTCTGGAGCACGCCTTCACCATCACCTTGCGGCCTTAGGTGCCCGCCGTCTGCTCTCTACACCTTCCCGAACGGCTGCTCGGACTTGGCTCGGCGTTGGCTCGGATATCGAAGCATCCAGGGCGTTCACCGACTTTGACGGGTTCCACTTCGGGCGTTTCCCCCCGAAGGCTCAAATTTTCAAGTCCCTTGTGTCTACCAATTTCACCACTCGGGCGGTGGCGGCTACTTTAATCGCTGATTCTTTTTTTTTCCATCTCGCCCCGTTCGCTTTACATCGCAAAGCCGGCGGCGTAATCTTGCCGCGCCTGGTCGCGATATTTGGCACTCGCCCCGACCGGCTTGTTCCTTTTCAGCATGAGCCATGCCTGCGGGCGGTGCTCTGATTGCCGTGTTTGTTTTCCGTGCGCTCCGGCACGGGCTTTTCCGCATTCATGACCGAAGATAGCGCCCCCGTGGCCTCTGCCCCTGCCGTGTCGCAACATCCCCAGCAAGGTGAGATCCCGCTGGCGACCGTGCTTGGCCAGCCGCTGCTGGAAATTCCCAAGGATCTGTACATCCCGCCGGATGCGCTGGAGGTGATTCTGGATGCCTTCGAGGGGCCGCTGGATTTGCTGCTGTATCTCATCCGTCGCCAGAATCTCGACATTCTCGACATCCCGGTGGCGGAAATCACCCGGCAATACGTCGATTACATCCAGGCCATGCACGAGATGCGTTTCGAGCTGGCGGCCGAATATCTGGTGATGGCGGCGATTCTGGCCGAGATCAAATCGCGCATGTTGCTGCCGCGCCCGGTCAACGAGGAAGGGGTGGAAGAAGACCCGCGCGCAGATCTGGTGCGACGCTTGCAGGAATACGAGCGCTACAAGCAGGCCGCCGAGGATCTGGATGCCCTGCCCCGGCAGGAACGCGATACCACCAGTGCGGCTGCCGTTCACGTGCCGGAGCTGAAAATTACCCGTACCCCGCCGGAAGTCGATCTGCGGGAGATGCTGCTGGCACTGCACGATGTGCTCAAGCGCGCCGAACTCTTCACCCAGCACGCCATTCGCCGCGATGCCCTCAGCGTGCGCCAGCGCATGAGCGAGCTGATGGAGGCCTTGGCCGACGGGGCCTTCCACCGCTTCGAGCAGTTGTTCCGCGCCGAAGAAGGCAAGCTCGGCGTGGTGGTCACCTTCCTTGGCCTGCTTACCCTCGCCAAGGAGCAATTGGTGGAAATCGTGCAGGAAGCCGCCTTTGCCCCGATTTACGTCAAATCCCTGGCTGGTGGCGAAGGCGCACCGCCCGAACTGCCCGAAAGCGAGTTCGACACGCCCGCCGAAGCGGCCACTGAATGATTGTCTGCCCCGCATGGAACAAGCCCAAATCAACCGCATCGTCGAAGCCGCCCTGCTTGCCTCGAGCCAGCCGCTCAGCCTTGCCCAGCTTGCCGAGCTGTTCACGCTCGACATGCCGCCGCCCGAGGGCAGCCTGCGCCGGGCGCTGCTGCAATTGCAGGCCGAGTGTGCCGAGCGCGGCGTGGAGCTGGTGGAAGTCGCCAGCGGCTGGCGTTATCAGGTCAAGCGCGAGGTACACACCTGGGTATCGCGGCTGTGGAGCGAGCGCCAGACCCGCTATACCCGCGCCACGCTGGAAACCCTCGCCATCATCGCCTACCGCCAGCCGATTACCCGCGGTGAAATCGAGCAGATCCGCGGCGTCGCCACCAACAGCAACATCATCAAGGCATTGGAAGAGCGCGAATGGATCCGCTCGGTCGGCCACCGCGACGTGCCGGGTCGGCCGGAGCTGCTCGGCACGACCAAGACCTTCCTCGACTATTTCGGCCTCAAGAAACTCGAAGACCTGCCGCCGCTGTCGGAGTTGAAAGACTTTGCCACGCTCGAACCGCAGCTCGATCTTGAGGCCGTGCCGTTACCGGCCACTGCGGCCACCCCCGAACCCGCCCCTGCCGACAACGGCACGGGCGCAACCTCCCAACCCGAAGAACACGACATCGCCGCCGATGGCGAGGTCAGGAGCACACCATGAGCAATCCCGAACGCCGCACCCTTTCTCTCAAGCGCGGCAACGAAAATACCCACGACAAACTGGAAGAGCGCCTGCACAAGGTGCTGGCACAGGCCGGCCTCGGCTCGCGCCGGGCACTGGAAGCGCGCATCGCCGACGGCAAGGTGATCGTCAACGGCGAGGCCGCGCAGGTCGGCATGTCGGTCAAAGCCGGCGACAAGATCGAGCTTGATGGCCGCGCCTTTGTCGCCAGCGCGCTGACCGAGCCGCCGCGCGTACTCATCTACAACAAGCCCGAAGGCGAAGTCACCACCCGCGAAGACCCCGAAGGCCGCCCGACCATTTTCGATGGCCTGCCGGTACTCAAAGGCTCGCGCTGGATTTCCATCGGTCGTCTCGACATCAATACCAGCGGCCTCTTGCTGCTCACCACCGACGGCGAGCTCGCCAATGCGATGATGCACCCGAGCCACGAAGTCGAGCGTGAATACGTCTGCCGCGTGCGCCCGCCCGAAGGCGAAGAAGAAGTCAGCGACAAGCTGGTCGATCGTCTGCGCCGCGGCGTGGCGCTGGAAGATGGCCCGGCCAAGTTCGACGCCATCGAACGCATGAGCGGCACCGATTCGCACGACTGGTTCCGCGTCACCCTGACCGAAGGGCGCAACCGCGAAGTGCGACGCCTGTGGGAATCGCAGGGCTGTCAGGTATCGCGCCTGAAGCGCATCCGCTACGGCCAGATCAGCCTGCCGCAGCCGCTGCTGCGCGGCCAGTCGCAGGAACTTTCCGACGCCCAGGTCGCCGCCCTGCAGAAATCCGTCGGCCTGGAAGACAGCATCCCCGCCGCCCTCACCCTGCTGCCGGTGATCGGCCAGCGCCGCGCCCGCACCACCACCGTGCATCTGGGCAGCGAAAAACGCAGCCAAGGCGGCTACATCGGCGGCCACAACACCGCCGATGAAGGCCGCGAACTGCGCCGTTTCGACCATGTGCGCGAAGATCGCCG
>JBHADJ010000164.1:0-8262 GCA_041855065.1 Lysobacter sp. | reverse complement strand
CACCATCACCGCGGCACCGGCATCCAGTGCCGCCTTCAGCGTCGGCAGCGAGGCGGTGATGCGCTGGTCGGAGGTGACCCGGCCATTTTCCACCGGCACGTTCAGGTCCTGGCGGATCAGCACCCGCTTGCCGGAAAGATCCAAATCACTCATACGCACAATCGTCATCACGTACCTCAGCAGATAGGTTGAAGAAAAGCCCGCAGGCGCAAACGGTTATTGTCGGTCTTGTGCCGTTCTTGGGCAAACCATCCCCCCAAACGCATCGCGCCCGGAAGAACCGGGCGCGATGTGAGGTTTACTTCTTTTCCGCCATCATTCTGTCGCGGGTGGCGCGGAAGGCGCTGGTCTTGTACCAGTTCGGCCAGCTGCCGTCATTGGCGACGGTATTGCCGACCTGATACAGGGCTGCCAGGTCTTCCAGAATGCCGTCCAGACGCCACCAGGCCGGGTCGTACTGATCGCTCGGCTTGTGGTAGTGGTTGGCGCGGTAGTTTTCCTCTGCCGCATTGCCGGCCTCGGTGCCGCCTTCGCGCAGGTCGTTGCCGCCCTTGGCATACAGGGCCGGGACGCCGGCCTTGGCGAAGTTGAAGTGGTCGGAGCGGAAATAGAAGCCGTCCTCGGGCGTGGCTTCGGCGGTGATGATGCGATCCTGCAGCTTCAGTGCCGTGGCCAGCAGGTCTTCCAGTTCGGAATTGCCCATGCCCACCACCGTCATGTTGCGGGCGCGGCCACCGACCGGCATCGCGTCGAGATTGATCACCGCGACAGTCTTGTCCATCGCAATGGCCGGATGCGCGACGTAGTACTTCGAGCCGAGCAGGCCGGATTCTTCCAGCGTCACCGCGAGAAACACCACCGAGCGTTTCGGCTTCTCGCCGCTTTGCGCGAACTTCTCCGCGATTTCGATGATGCCGGCAACGCCGGTGGCATTGTCCACCGCGCCGTTGTAGATCTGGTCGCCTTCGCCTTCATGCTTGCCCAGGTGGTCCCAGTGCGCCATGTAGACGACGCCTTCCTGCGGCGCCTCGCTGCCCGGCAGGATGCCGACCACGTTGCGCGAGGATTTTTCCTCGATCTGGCTCTTCAGATTGACCGACATCGTGGCCTTCATCGGCACGGCCCTGAAGCCCGGTTTGCCGGCGGCTTCGCGCATGGCATCCAGATCAAGCCCGGCATCGGCAAACAGGGTGCGGGCAACCTCGCCGGTCACCCAGCCCTGTACCGGCAGGCGCGGTTCGGGATCGTCCGAGGGCTTCAGATCGTAGCGGGCACCCGACCAGCTGTTCTTCACCACACCCCAGCCATAGGCGGCTCCGGCATCGTCATGGATGAGAAGGGCGGCCTTGGCACCCTTGCGCGCCGCCTCCTCGAACTTGTACGTCCAGCGGCCGTAATACGTCATGCGCTTGCCTTCGAACAGGCTTTCATTGCCGGCATGGAAGCCCGGATCGTTGACGAACATCACCACGGTCTTGCCCTTGACATCGACCCCGGCATAGTCGTTCCAGCCATGCTCGGGCGCATCCACGCCATAGCCGACAAACACCAGCTCGCTGTCTTTGACATCCACTTCGCTCTGACCGGTGCGCGAGCCGACCACCATATCGTCACCGAACTTCAGCACCTTGGGCGTGCCGTTCACGTTCAGCGTCATTTGCGTATTGGTATCGGTGGTGGTCACCACCATCGGCACGGTCTGGAACCATTCGCCATTGTTGCCCGGCGAAAGCCCGGCACGCTCGAACTGTGCCTTGATGTATTCCACCGCCTTGGCACCGCCATCGGTGCCGGGCCCGCGTCCTTCAAACGCATCCGAAGCAAGCGTTTTCACCAGCTCGAGATAATCGGCCTCGTTGATGTCGGCACTGAAGGCGTGGCTCGCGGCGGCAGGCGGCGCGGCAGGCTCAGGCGTGGCCGGGGTGTCGGCCTTGTCGCAGGCGGCCAGCAAAGCGGCCGCTGCAATGCCCAGAAAAATCGGGGAATGGCGCATCGGAATGCCTCGATGTGAAAGGAATCCCGATGATAGAGGCTGCTGCCGCTTCTGCCTATACGAAACTCAATCGCGCGGTGCGCGCGGGGTGTCGAAATAGCTCGGGGTGGCGCCTTTCACCTCGCCGATGCTGGCGCTGCGGTGTACCTGCAAGCGTACCGGATGCTGGAAGTCGAGCACGCCATCCACCCGCGCACCGGGGCCGATGATGATGCGCGGCGGACGCGGTGCCGGGGAGATGCGCACGACTCGCCCCTCCGGCTTGCGCACGGTGAGGCTGCCTTTGACGTGCGAGTTGATGCCGATGGTGACGTCACCGACATAGCTCACCACATCGCCCGTCACTTCGGTGCGGACAAGGCCAATCGAGCCGCTGATCGTGCGGATATCCCCAGCCACGCGGCTGGCCTCGGCGAATATGTCGCCGCTGACGCTGGCAATCGAGCCGCTGGCCGCGCCCGCCGCCAGCTGCACATCGCCGCTGGTATTGGCAATCTCCCGGCTTTGGCTGCGTGCTGCCAGTTCGATGTCACCGCTGACACTGCTGACATCGCCCGCGCGTGCAGCCTCGCCCAATTCAATGTCGCCACTGACGCTGGTGACATGGCCAAGCTGTCCCTGCGCCGCCACCGTGACATCGCCGCTGACGGTGGAAACATCGCCACTTCTGGCACCTGCCGCGAGGGTGACATTACCGCTGACGGTACTGATGGAGCCGGCTGCTTCGCCCGTACCGATGCGGACATCATCGGCCACCTTGCTGTGGCTTTGCTGCGCCAGCACCGGCGTGGACAGAAGCAGCAGGGCGAGGGCGAGCGGGGAGAAGCGGGACATGTGGCCTCCTTCGGCATTGCGATCGAGATGGTGCGATTACAATTCCACATCCAATCTACCTGCCGCATCTGCCGGAAGTCACCCTTCGCCGCGTCTTGTAGTTAGCTATCCTGCGCAGCGGTTGGGGTTGCTTACATAGGCCTTGTCAAGGCGGGCATTGACCACCTTCATGCCATAGCTGACTTCCAGCAGAGAGCTATTGCCACTTCTTGCGTGCATAACCCGGGTTGAATCAAGGTCGATCGTGCCGGAAACGCGGATATCCCCCTGGCAGTAAGCCCCCACTATCGCCGCAGCAAGTGCTTCTTCATCAGGATACTGGCCGAGGCGTTTTAATTCGTCCATAAAGACGCCCCACTCACCGGGTTTGAAACAATAGGCCTGTGTCGTTCGAGCCCCTGTCTTTGGGAGTGGTTTGCCTACCAGTTCGCCTTCAGGCAGGCCGGTATCCGAGTGCAACATGGAAGCGTAAAGACATAGTGGCAGGCGGTAATCGAGTTCGATGGGGAAATATTCGTCTATGGAACCCCAGCCGTAACTATCTTCGTGCTCAAGCTCACTCATCCAGCCGCCGTGGGAGAGGTACGCATCTTTGAATTTCAGGGTCTGAATTTGCGGGCTTTCGTGTGCATATTCAGACCAGTGCATGCCATCACGCTCATGATGTGTGATGACAGGTTCGCTGCTGGTTGAACGGGTTGCACTGGCGGTTTGTTGGGCTGCTGCCTGTTGTGTCGCGGGCTCTGAACAGGCGACCGCCATCATGGCAGTTGCGAAGGCAAAGAAATACTTCATTCGCTTCCTCCGGAATGGGTGTTGTTTACCGGGCGGGTGCCGCAGCGATGCGCCACCCGCTTGTCAGTGGTGCCTTATGGCGCATCTTCCAACGGCGTGCAGTCAATGCGTGGGGTAGTCACCACCCGCACAACACGGACGAGCGTGGAGCGATCGTTGTCATCACATTCGCAATCACCGTCGCGGCTATAGCCGCGCAGCTCTACTGTTGCAGCGCCGGTGATGCGGCACATCTCGTTTTGTGTGCGTTGCCGCTGCATTGCCGCTGGAATGTGCAAAGCCTGATACACCGGCTGCATCAGGTGGTTGTCCAAGCAGAACCATTCCGAACGATAATCATTGCGTGGGCGAGGAATCTTTTTGGCCTCTTGTCCTTCGGGATAAAAGCAGGTTGCCCCAGAGAGCATCTCATCGGCTTCGGCATGTACTTCGAACTTGCTGGTGAGAGTGACGGTTCCGGTGTATCGCTTGCCGCCTACATGGGTAAACGTCTGGGCAGATGCGCTTGCGCCGAGGCTGGCAAGCAAGAGAGAAAGCAAAAGCCGCTTCATTACATTGCTCCTTGCATGGTTGGGTTGATTTGTCGGCATGGCCTTTGGGCGAAGAGTGATCTATAGGCTCAATGCTACATTTAATGTAGCATACAACCTGTCTGTTGCGCGCCATGCTTCGCAGCCTGAGTAAGTGGCTAACAGACATCAATGACTCCCCCGGATTTGCGAGAAATTTTTTCTGCACGGCTGCGACAAGCACGCTTGGCTGCGGGGATTTCGCAGCGCGAATTGGGGCGAAGAATCGGCTTGCCGGAGGATGTGGTGTCAAGCAGAGTGACCCGTTACGAGCGCGAAACATCAGAGCCTGACTTTGCCACAGCCAGCAAGCTCGCCAAGGTGCTGAATGTGCCATTGGCCTATTTGCTGGCCGATAGCGATGCGTTGGCCGAATTGATCCTGGCGGCCTCACAGTTATCGGAAGAGGAGCAGCGTCAGCTGGCGCAATCACTGCGTGAGCGGGTGGGAAAAGACAACCTTTGAGCCGCGCAGGCGAGGGAAGTCCCGCTTCTTCTGCGTGGGCGACTACAATCAAGGCTGCTCTCCAAACCTGCAACTGCCTGCCCCCATGACCGATTCCACCGCCCGCCCCAAACCCGTGGTTCTTCTGATTCTCGATGGCTGGGGCCACCGCGAAGACCCGACCGACAACGCCCTCGCTGCTGCCGACATCCCGAACTGGCATCGGCTGTGGGCGAGCTGCCCGCATACGCTGGTGCATACCGAGGGACGGCATGTGGGGTTGCCGGACGGGCAGATGGGCAACTCCGAAGTCGGCCACATGAACCTCGGTGCCGGGCGCATCGTGTATCAGGACCTCACCCGGGTGGATGCGGCGATCGAAGACGGCAGCTTTGCCCGCAACGAGGCGCTGTTGGCGGCCTGCCATGCGGCCAGGGCAGAAGGCCGCACCCTGCATGTGATGGGCCTGCTCTCGCCCGGCGGCGTGCACAGCCACGAGCTGCATCTTTTCGCCCTGTTGCGCCTTGCCCATGCCGAGGGCGTGCCGCAGGTGGCGGTACATGCCTTTCTGGATGGCCGCGACACGCCGCCGCGCTCGGCCGCTGCCAGCCTTGCCGCCCTGCAATCCCTGTGCGATACCCTCGGCAATGCCCGCATCGCCAGCCTCTGCGGGCGCTATTACGCGATGGATCGCGACAAGCGCTGGGATCGGCTCAAGGCAGCGTGGGATGTCATCGTCGAGGGCGAGGCCGCGCAACATGCGGCCACCGCCGCCGAAGCGCTTGAAGCAGCCTATGCACGCGGCGAGAACGACGAGTTCGTCAAACCCACCCTGATCGGCCCGGGCAGCGCGATGCGCGATGGCGATGCGGTGGTGTTCATCAACTTCCGCGCCGACCGCGCCCGGCAGCTGGCGGCGGCTTTCGTGCAACCGGATTTCGCCGGCTTCACCGCCCGCCGCCCGCAACTGGCCGAGTTCGTCTGCCTGACCGAATACGAAGCCGGCCTGCCGGCACGATTGGCATTCCCGCCGGAAAACCTCGTCAATACCCTGGGCGAAGTGGTGGCCGAGCGCGGCTTGAAGCAGTTGCGCATCGCCGAAACCGAAAAATACGCCCACGTCACCTTCTTCTTCAGCGGCGGGCGCGAGGCGCTGTATCCGGGCGAAGAACGCATCCTGATTCCCAGCCCGCAAGTGGCGACGTACGACTTGCAGCCGGAAATGAGCTGCCCGGAGCTGACCGAAAAGCTCGTCCACGCCATCGACAGCGGCCAGTTCGACCTCATCATCTGCAACATCGCCAATCCCGACATGGTCGGCCATACCGGCGTGATGGCCGCGGCGATCAAGGCCGCCGAAGCCGTCGATGTCGCCATTGGCGCCGTCAGCGCCGCCGTCCAGCGTAGAGGAGGCGCGCTGCTCATCACCGCCGACCACGGCAATCTGGAGATGATGCGCGATGCCGAAACCGGCCAGCCGCACACCGCCCATACCGTCGGCCCGGTACCGCTGATCTATGTCGGTGCGCGGCAGGTGGCCGCCCTGCGCGAAGGCGGTGCCCTGCGCGACATCGCCCCGACCCTGCTGGATTTGCTGGGGCTTGCGAAGCCCGCGGAAATGACCGGGCGCAGCCTGCTTCAACAATGAAACGCGTTACCCGCCTTGCCATCTTGCTGACGGCATTGCTGACGTTGAATGCAGCCAGCGCGCAGAGCCCTGCCGATAGTCGTGAAGCCGAACGACAACTGCGGCAGGCACAGGCCGAGCTTGAACGCATCGGTCAGGAAATGCGCCGCTTGGAAGGCGAGCGGGGCACGGCGCAACGCGCCTTGCGTGAAGCGGACGAAGCGGTTGCTCGCAGCAGCCGGATGCTTGGTGAAACACGTGCCGCCATTGTGCGCGAAGAAGCCGAAACCAACCGTCTGAAGGCCGAGCAGGCACAGCTGCAAGCCCATCTGGTCGAGCAGCAACAGGTATTGGCACAACTGGTGCGCGCCAGCTACATGAACCGCAACAATGCCCCGCTCAAGGTATTGCTTTCCCAGGATCAAGTGGCGCGCGGGCAACGAGACTGGGTGTATTACAGCGCCCTGCAACGCGCTCGCAGTACGCAGATCGAGCAAATCAACGCACAACTGGACGCCTTGCGCACAGTGGAAACCACCCTTGGCGAAAAACAGCGACAGCTTGTTGCCCTGGGACAACGCCAACAACGTGAATTGAGCGAAGTGGAAAAGCAGCGTCGAGCTCGCGGTGAAGTGCTGGCGCAAATGGATCGCCAATATCAAGACGGACAGCAACGCGCACAGGCCATTGGTGAAGATGTACAGCGCATGGAGCGCTTATTGGCACGACTGCGTGCCGCCGCCGCCCGGCGTGAGGCAGCAGAGCGGGCACTTGCCGAACAGCGCGCCCGCCGCGAAGCCGCTGCCCGTGCCGAAGCCGAACGCCGCCGTCAGGAACAGGCGAGTCGCGCCACCCGCTCGCGTGATGCTCAGAGCAATAGCGGAACCCGCCGAACCACGGCGCCAACCACCGCATCAACCAACAGGCGCGCCCGCCCGGCAGAGGACGCGCCCCGGGTGGCGCGTGCGGCCCCGGCACGCGAACCTGCTCGTGTGGCAGCCGCCGTTGGAGGCGCCGGTTGGCCATTGACTGGCAACCTTCTGGCTGGCTTCGGTGCCCGGATGCCTGATGGCAGCACCAGCAATGGCCTGTTGATTGCCGCTGCCGCCGGCAGTCCGGTGCGAGCGGTAGCTGACGGCCAAGTGGTGTTTTCCGAATGGATGAGTGGCTACGGGCTTTTGTGCATCGTTGACCACGGCAACGGTTACATGAGCCTGTACGCGCACAACGATGCACTGATGAAGAACGTCGGCAGCCGCGTACAACGCGGCGATGTGCTGGCCCGCGTCGGCAATTCCGGTGGACAAGGCCAGCCAGCTCTGTATTTCGAACTGCGCCGCCAAAGTCGCCCGGTCAACCCCAACAGCTGGCTCAGTCGCTGAAAACACGCTGCGGTATCTCGACATGCGGCTGTTTGAATACAACCGATTATGTGCTTTGCGAACAACGCTTGACGCAACTTGGTTATTTCAACACACAGCCGCCCGAAGGCGGCTGGCATCACCAGGGCAAGCCATTGCATATGTGGGGTGCGTTTCAACACACAGCCGCCCGAAGGCGGCGGACCCACGATCACCGCAGGCGGCGGCCCCTATCCGGTGTTTCAACATACAGCCGCCCGAAGGCGGCTGAGTGAGCGTCTACGCATCGGGAATGGCAGGATTTGTTTCAACACACAGCCGCCCGAAGGCGGCTGAGTGCACCTCCGACCAAGCCGCCTGACGCGTTGCGGTTTCAACACACAGCCGCCCGTGGGCGGCTGGTCGCGCGGGTTGAGGGTTGCTGGTGCAGTTGTCGAAGTTTCAACACACAGCCGCCCGTGGGCGGCTGGCGCGGATGTTCCTGCGTGATGACGGGATGTGGTCGTTTCAACACACAGCCGCCCGTGGGCGGCTGGCTGTCCTGTTTTTCGGGTCACAATTTTTGAGCAAGTTTCAACACACAGCCGCCCGTGGGCGGCTGGCAGCGGCTTCGACGCTGGCTTGCCGGGCGGTAGCGTT
>JBHADJ010000163.1:0-3584 GCA_041855065.1 Lysobacter sp. | reverse complement strand
GTTGCGCGGCATCCGCCGCGAGGAAATCGGCAAGCGCGTGCGCCTGATGCTGGAGCGTCTTGGCCTTGGCGGTCGCGAAGCGGCCCTGCCGGGGCAACTCTCGGCCGGCGAGCAACAGCGCGTGGGGATTGCCCGCGCCCTGATCGGCGAGCCACGTCTTCTGGTGGCCGATGAGCCGACCGGCAATCTCGACCCGACCTTGTCGGCGGAAATCATGGCGCTGTTTGCCGAGCTGCCCGAGCGCGGTACCAGCGTACTGGTGGCAAGCCATGATCTGGGGCTGGTCAAACGGATGAAAAAGCGCGTGCTGGTGCTCGATCATGGCCGCCTGATTGATGACATTGCCCCGGAGGATCTGGCCGATGAATGAGCCGCAACGCCACCCTGGCACGCCCGCGCCACCTTCGGCATTCACGATCTGGCTCGAACAGCAGCGCGACAGCCTGCTTGCCAGCCTGTGGCGTGCTGCCCGCAAACCCTGGGCCACCCTGCTCACGCTGGGCGTGATGGCGACAGCGCTGGCTTTGCCATTGGGGCTTGCCCTGATTCTCGGCAATGTCGAGCGGCTGGCCGGCAATGTACAGGACTCCCGTGAAATCAGCCTGTTCCTGAAACCCGAAACATCTGCCGAGCAGGCCGAAACGCTGGCACGCGAGCTGGAAAATGCCCCGGACATTGCCCATCTGGAATGGCAGCCCCCGGACGAGGGGATGGCGCTGATGCAGCAGAATCCTGCGCTGGCCGAAGTCATCAAGCATTTGCAGGAAAACCCGCTGCCGCATCTTTTCATCATCACACCCAATGGTGACGAGCGAGCACTGGCCGCACGTCTTGAAAATCTGCCACTGGCCGACGTGGTGCAGCACGATGCCATCTGGCGCGAACGGCTCGATCGTTGGCTGGGCTTTGGCGAGCGGCTGGTCTGGTTGCTGGTGATCCTGCTTGGCGGTGGCGCACTGCTGGTTGTCGGCAATACCGTGCGCCTTGACATCCAGTCCCGCAAGGAAGAAATCGGCGTTCTGCAACTGCTTGGTGCCGCCGATGGCTTCATTCGCCGCCCATTTCTTTATCTGGGCGCATGGTACGGCCTGGGAGGCGGGCTTTTGGCACTGGCGCTGCTGGGCGTGGCACGACACTCTCTGGCTCCGCCACTGGCCGATCTGGCAAAAAGCTATGGCAGCGACTTTGCCCTACAAGGCTTCAGCCCCGGACACACCGCGCTGATACTGACTGGCACGACATTGCTCGGCCTTGTCGGTGCCGGCATCGTGACCAGTCACTACCTGCGTCAAGCACGCTCGGAGAGAACGACATGATGATGGCGAGCGCCCGTCACGATCTGCGCCATGTGGTCAGCGATGCCCCGCGCGTACTGGTGGTGGACAGCTCGCGACTGATGCGAAAACTCATCACCGACATGCTGGGCAAGGATCTGCCCAATGCCCATGTGCGCCAAGCCGACAGCCTCGCCAGCGCCCATGCGGCGCTGGCCGAAGGCAAGGTCGATCTGGTCACCACCTCGCTGGTGCTGCCTGATGGTGACGGACTTGCCGTGGCACAAGCGGTTCGCCAAAGCAGCGGACAAAGCTACGTGCCGGTAATCGTGGTGTCCGGCGAAGCGCAGGCGCGTCTGGAGGCGCGCACGCTGAGCGAGGATGTGACCGACTACTTCGACAAGTCGCTCGGCATCGGCGCCCTCACCACTTTCATCCACGGCTATGTCCATCCCGAGCCGATTCCCGGTGCGCATGTTCTGTACGTGGAAGACAGTCGGGTCGTGGCACTTGCCACACGGCGCATGCTCGAATCCCACGGTCTCAGAGTCAGCCATGTTGCCAGCGCCGAAGCGGCACTCGAATGGCTGGATGCGCGCATGGCCGAAACCGGCACACCCGATTGCAATTTGGTGCTGACCGATCTTTATCTGACCGGCAAACTGACCGGGTTGGACGTGCTCGACCATGTGCGGCGGGTCTTTGCGCTTGGCAAACGCCGTTTGCCCGTGCTGGTGATGACCGGCGATGAAAACGCCGAAAACCAGCGCGAATTGATCCAGCATGGCGCCAACGATCTGGTTCTGAAGCCGATCGAAGAACGCCTGTTGCTGACCAAGGTACTGTTCCAGCTGCGCCTGTGTGCCCTCCCGCAGTCCCTGCCCCAACCGTGAGCGCGATGAACGATTCCCGGCGCGAGCTGAAACTCGAACCTTCCTGGAAAGCACGGGTGGGCGCGTGGTTCGAGCGCGAGGACATGCAGGCGCTCTCCGCCTTCCTGCGCCAGCGCCGCGCTGCCGGGGCACGCATCCATCCGGCTGCCGGGCACATTTTTGCCGCCTTCGAGGCCACCCCGTTCGAGCAGGTGAAAATCGTCATTCTCGGGCAAGACCCCTACCACGGCCCCGGACAAGCGCATGGTCTGTGCTTTTCGGTACTGCCCGGCGTGCCGGTGCCACCCTCGCTCGCCAACATCTACAAGGAGCTGGAAAGCGACATCGGCTTTCGCCGCCCCGCGCATGGCTACCTTCTGCCGTGGGCCGCGCAGGGCGTGTTGCTCCTGAACGCCGTGCTGACGGTGGAAGAAGGCCGCGCTGGCAGCCATCAGGGCAAGGGCTGGGAAGGCTTCACCGATCATGTGGTGGAGGTGCTGAACCGTGAGCGCGAAGGTCTGGTGTTCATGCTCTGGGGCAGCTATGCCCAGGCCAAGGGCAAGGTCATCGACCGCCGGCGCCATTGCGTGCTGCAAGCGCCGCACCCCTCGCCACTGTCGGCACACCGCGGCTTTCTCGGCTGCCGCCACTTTTCCCGCGCCAATGAATACCTGCGCCGACAAGGCCAAGCGCCGGTGGATTGGCAGCTGGATTGAAGCAACCGCATCCGCTTGTGCTGTCAAGGCGCATCCACGGGACACACCGGCACTTCGCCTTTGGCCAACCGGACAACAGTCAGCCGTACAACCGCAGCAGGGCTTCTTCGGCCTCGTCCAGCGCCGCACGCAGGCGGGTTTGTTCGCGGCCCAGTGCTGCGACTTGTGCCGCATCCGAATACACCGCCGGATCGGCCAGCGCGGCTTCGGTTTCGGCCAGTTGCGCACTCAATGCGTCCACCCGGGCTTCTGCCTCTTTCAGCTTGTGCGGGTTGATCTTGGCGTTTTTCCGGCTGCCGTTGCCGGCTGAGGCCGGGGTCGGTGCCGTGGTTGACGGCTTGGCTGGCGTGTCCTTCCTTTCACTGCCACTCTCCGGGCGGCTGCGCAGCCAAACGGCGTAATCGTCCAGATCACCGTCGAAGGCTTCGACCATGCCATCGTGCACGCGCCAGAACTCGTCGCACACCAGACCAATCAGGTGACGATCGTGGCTGACCATCACGATCGCGCCGTCAAAATCGCTGAGCGCCTCGGCCAATGCCTCGCGCATTTCGAGATCGAGGTGGTTGGTCGGCTCGTCCAGCAGCAGCACATTCGGCTTTTGCCAGGCAATCAGGGCAAGTGCCAGCCGCGCCTTTTCGCCCCCGGAGAAGGTGTCGATCACCTCGAATGCGCGGTCGCCGGGGAACTGCCAGCGGCCAAGGAAGTTGCGGAAATCCTGC
>JBHADJ010000162.1:0-50909 GCA_041855065.1 Lysobacter sp. | reverse complement strand
CGGCAAGGCCAATACCGCATCGTTCTATACCGTTTCGCGCGTCATCCACTATGTGTTGCTGGCGCTCGGCATCGTCTGGGCATTGGATGCGCTCGGCATTCCGGTCAGCAAGTTCACCGTGTTTGCCGGGGCGCTCGGCGTCGGGCTGGGCTTTGGCCTGCAGCAGATTTTCAACAACTTCGTGTCCGGTCTGATTCTCTTGTTCGACCGTTCGCTGAAGGTCGGCGATTTCGTCCAGCTCGACGACAATGCCCGCGGCATCGTCAAGGCCATCAACATCCGCTTTACCCGCATCACCACCAGCGACAACATCGACATGCTGGTGCCCAATTCCGAATTCGTCAGCAAGCGCGTCACCAACTGGACTTACCATTCGATGCAGCGGCGCTTGCGCGTCAACTTCGGGGTGGCCTACGGGGTGGACAAGGAGCTGGTGAAAAAAGCTGCCCTGGAGGCCGCGGCCAATGTGCCTTTCACTTTGCCGGCGGACGGGCGCAGGGTGCCACAGGTATGGCTGAACCGCTTTGGCGAGAGCAGTGTGGAGTTCATTTTGGCGGTATGGCTGACCGAAGCGGCGGCGCGGCGCAATACCAGCGTGCGTGCGGCCTATCTTTGGGAATTGGATACCGCGTTCAAGAAATACGGCATTGAAGTCCCCTTCCCGCAGCGCGATCTGCGCGTGCGCAGCCTGTTCGGGCTGGAAGGGGCGGAGGCGCTCAAGGCGCTGCGTGGTGAGGCCGCGCTGCAATCGCCTTGCCCGCCGCCGCCGGCGCCGCATCATCTAAGTGACGAAGAGCGCCGCCTGCTGGCGCAAAACGATGCCCGCGTCGATGCCGAGCGGGAAATCGATGAGGCACGGCAGGCGGAAGAGGCAAAAAACGATCCAGAAACGGAGAAACATGATGGCCAAGATTGAAGTGAAAGTGCCCGATATCGGCGGACATACCGACGTGCCGGTGATCGAGGTGCTGGTCAAACCCGGCGATGTCATCGGCAAGGACCAGGGGCTGATTACGCTGGAATCGGACAAGGCCACCATGGAGGTGCCTTCCAGCGTGGCTGGCACCGTGGTGTCGCTGGCGGTCAAGCTGGGCGACCGGCTTTCCGAAGGCAGCGTGGTGGCGGTGGTGGAAGCCGAAGCCGCAGACGCGCCTGCCAAACCGGCACAGGCCGACCGCCCGGCGCCTGCTCCGGCCGCTGCGGCAGTTGCCGCGCCGCAAGCGGCGGCGGCCAGCGGCAAGAGCGCCGACATCGAATGCCGGATGGTGGTGATCGGTGCCGGCCCCGGCGGCTACACCGCGGCTTTCCGCGCCGCCGATCTCGGCCTTGATACCGTGCTGGTGGAACGCTATCCGACCTTGGGCGGGGTTTGCCTCAACGTCGGCTGCATTCCCTCCAAAGCCTTGCTGCACGCCGCCGAAGTGGTGGATGCGGCACGACATGCGGGCGATTTCGGCATCCACTTTGCCGCACCGCAGATCAACATCGACCAGCTGCGCAGCTACAAGGAGAAGGTGGTCGGCCAACTCACCAAAGGGCTGGCCGGGATGGCCAAGCAGCGCAAAGTGCGCACCGTGCAGGGGGTGGCCCGCTTCCTCTCGCCGAACGAGCTGGCCATCGAGCATGACGGCAAGACGCAAATCCTGCGTTTCGAGCAGTGCATCATCGCCGCCGGTTCGCAGGCGGTGAAGCTGCCGGGCTTCCCGTGGGACGATGCGCGGGTGATGGATTCCACCGATGCACTGGAGCTGGCCGAGGTGCCGGGCAAACTGCTGGTGGTTGGCGGCGGCATCATCGGCCTTGAAATGGCCACCGTCTATCGCGGCCTGGGCAGCGAAGTCACCGTGGTCGAACTGGGTGCACAACTGGTGCCCGGCGCCGATGCGGATCTGGTCAAACCGCTGGCTGCGCGTCTCAAGGCACAGGGCGTGGCAGTGCATCTGGGCACCCGCGTGGTCGAAGCCCGTGCGCAGCAAGATGGCATCGCCTGTACTTTCGAAGGCGCCAGCCTGCCCGAAACCACGCTGTATGACCGCGTGCTGGTGGCGGTCGGGCGAAGCGCCAACGGCAGCAAGCTGGATGCGGAAAAAGCCGGCGTGGTGGTGGGCGAGCGCGGCCTGATTCCGGTCGATGCGCAAATGCGCACCAATGTGCCGCACATCTTCGCCATCGGCGATCTGGTCGGTCAGCCGATGCTGGCGCACAAGGCGACCCACGAAGGCAAGCTGGCCGCGGAAGTGGCCGCCGGCGAAAAGAAGGAATGGGTGGCACGGGTGATTCCGGGCGTGGCCTATACCGACCCGGAAATCGCCTGGGTGGGCGTGACCGAAACCGAAGCCCGCGAGAAGGGCCTGAACGTGGGCATCGGCAAGTTCCCGTGGGCCGCTTCCGGGCGCGCCATCGGCCTTGGTCGCACCGAGGGCTTCACCAAGCTGATTTTCGACGAAGCCAGCCATCGCATCATCGGCGGCGGCATCGTCGGCCCGCATGCGGGCGAGCTGATTTCCGAAATCGCCCTCGCCATCGAAATGGGCTGTGAAGCAGCCGATATCGGCCACACCATCCACCCGCACCCGACCCTGGGCGAATCGGTGGGCATGGCCAGTGAAGTGTACGAAGGCACCATCACCGATCTGTATATCCCGAAGAAGAAGTAATCCCGGCCTGCCACGGCCTCAGGAATCCCCATGAGCGAATACGACAAGAGCACCACCCACTTCGGTTTCCGCGATGTGCCGGTGGGGGAAAAACAGAAGCTGGTGGGCGAGGTGTTCTCGTCCGTGGCGGGCAAATACGACCTGATGAATGATCTGATGTCGCTGGGCATTCATCGGGTCTGGAAGCGCTATTTCGTGGCAACCTGCCAGGTGCGACCCGGTGACCGGGTTCTGGATCTGGCCGGCGGTACCGGCGATATCGCGGCGCTGCTGAAGTCACGGGTCGGTGAGCAGGGGCGGTTGGTACTGGGCGACATCAATGCTTCGATGCTGAAAGTGGGGCGCGAGCGCATGATCAATCGCGGCCAGGTGCAGGGGTTCGAATACGTGCAGTGCAATGCGGAAAAGCTGCCGTTTCCCGATGCCAGCTTCGATCTGGTCACAATCGCCTTCGGTCTGCGCAACGTCACCGACAAGGATGCTGCGCTGGCGGAAATGTACCGCGTGCTGAAAGTGGGGGGACAAGCGCGGGTGCTGGAGTTTTCCGAAGTCACGGCCGACTGGTTCAAGCCGATCTACGACTTTCACAGCTTCAAGGTATTGCCCAAGCTGGGCAAGCTGTTTGCCAATGATGCCGACAGCTATCAGTATCTTGCCGAATCCATCCGCAAGCATCCGGCGCAGGAAAAACTGAAGGCCATGATGCAGGACGCCGGGTTTGCCCGCACCGGCTACCGCAACCTTTCCGCCGGCATCGTCGCCATCCATACCGGCTACAAGGTGTAAGCAAGCCGCATGGCGGCACCGCCTATGGGCACACGAAGGTGACCGGGGCGGTGTCGCGACCATCGATAAGTTGGCTGATGCGCTGCGCCTTGCCGCGCATGCGCCAGTCGTAAAGCACGGTGAAGGTCAGAATGCGCGGAACGTACTCGCGGGTTTCCCGGAAGCTGATGGTTTCGATCCAGAAATCGGCATCGAAATCCGGACGCTGTGCCTGCCAGCGGGCGACATTGCCGGGGCCAGCGTTGTAGGCGGCAATCGCCATGGGCAGATTGCCCCAGCGGTCGAGTTGCTCGCGCAGATAGGCGCTGCCGATGGCGATGTTGCTGGCAGGCTGATACAGCGTTTGGGCACCTTGCCAGTCAAGTCCCAGCCGCTTGGCGGTGGCTTCGCCGGTGGTTGGCAGAACCTGCATCAGGCCAAGTGCGTTGGCCGGGGAGCGGGCACGGGCATCAAACAGGCTTTCGGCGCGAATCTCCGCTGCGACCCAGGCCGGAGCAATGCTCTGACGGGCGGCTTCCTGCTGAATGGTGTCGAGATAGGCCAGCGGAAAACGCAGCCGATACAACTGCATGTCGCCGGGGATATCGCGCTTGAGATCGAAAACCGCCCGGTCGAACCAGCCATTTTGTTGTGCCTCTTCAATGGCAAGGCGGCGGCTGGCATCGTCCATCCCGGCAAGTGCAACCTCCCATTCGGCCCGCGCCCAGCTTTTGCGATCGACCCGATAGAGCGCCAGGGCACGCGCAAGTCCGGCATGCTGATGTACGGCGGCTTGCTGCGCTGTGGTGGCGGCCACTTCGAGCGGGCAGAGCACATACGGGGCTTGCAGGCGGTCGGCCGCCAGAAAACCGTGGAATTCGCTGGCCTGCGCCGCTTGCTGGTACAGTGCCCTGGCACCGGGTTGATCGGTCAACTCAAGCAGGCGGGCATGAAAATAGCGCCACTGGGGTTTTTCCCCGAGCGATGCCGGCATCGCCTGAATGGCGGCCAGTGCCGATTTCCAGTCGCGGCGTGCCAAGGCTTCGCGCACGGTCAGTGCATGCAGACGCTCGTCGTAGGCCGAAAGCGGCACCGCCGCCAGTCGGCGTGCCGCATGAGGGGCGTAGGAGGCTGCCGTTTGCAGGGCGATTTCATGAAGTACCCTGGCACGACCTGCCGCATCCAGCAGCGCATCGTAGACGGCCAGATTGGCCTCGGCCTGATCTGCCGATTTTTTCGCCTGTGCCACCAGCGCATTGGTAACAACCCGGGCAGTGCGTGCGGTGCGCGGCCACTGTCGGGCATCCGTGGGCAAATTGCCCTCCAATGCTGCCGCATAGGCGTGGGCAAGCCGTGCATCTGCCGCGGGCAATCCATTGGCAATCGTGCGTATCAGCGTGCTGTCGCTGACGCCGATGGCAAGGTCGATGCGTTGCCAACGCAGGCCATCATCCAGCCCGCCGCGGGCTTGCCAGGCGGCGAAGGGCGCTTGGCATTCGGCGGGATCGGCCTTTTCAGAGAGCCAGCGTTGCCGAGCATCCTGCATCCATTGCGCATCGGCCTGTCCGCCGTGCAGGCGAGCGGTCAGTGCCAGACATTGCAGGGCTGGCCGATTGATGTCGGCACGCCAATGCCGAAGAAAACCGCGCCAGTCCTCGCGGCGTGCGAGTTGCCGCAGCCAGTCCTGGCGAAACCGCTGTCCCACGACGCTGTCGCCTTGGGTATCCAGAAAATGCTCGGCTCCGGCGGCAGGCAGGTGATCGATTTGCTGCTGCAGACGGGCGTATTCAACCCAATCGCGTGCCGGATGCTGATGCAATTGCGGGAAGCGTGCGGCGTCGAATTCGCCACGCTCGGCGGCCTCCAGCGCTTGCCGCAGCATGGCATCCTGCGGATCCTGTCGAGGGGTGATGGCGGCAACGGCGATGGGCGTGTCGGGATTGGCCGCCGGGCGCTCGCTCTTGCCGGAGCAGGCAGCAAGCAATGCAAGTACGAGAAGGGTGGACGGACGGGTGTTCATGGGCAGACTATAGCGCCCACATTCTTCATTCCGGATAACCATGTCGTTTTTTGTCGATCCCGTTGCCGTGCTGATTTTTCTGCTGCTGGGCGCGCTGGCAGGCGTGCTGGCCGGATTGCTCGGGGTGGGCGGGGGATTGGTACTGGTTGCGGCATTGGTCTGGTTGCTGCCGATGCAGGGCATTCCGGTCGAAGCAGCCATGCATGCGGCATTGGCAACGTCATTGGCAAGCATCGTGTTTACTGCCATGGCTTCGGCGCGCGCGCATTCGCGTCGAGGCAGTGTGATGTGGAGCAGCGTGGCTTGGCTGGTGCCGGGCATGCTTGTGGGCGGCTGGCTGGGAAGCCGTTGGGCGGTGTCGCTGGACGGGCAATGGCTGCGCTGGGGGGTGGCCGTCTATTGCCTGCTGGCGGCCATCCAGATGTTGCGTGCCCGACCCAAGGCAATGGATGGCGAAGGGAGTCATCCGCGTGGGCCGTGGTTGACTGCGGCTGGCGGGGGGATTGGCGTAGTGTCGGCGCTGGTCGGAATTGGTGGCGGCAGCATGACGGTGCCACTGCTCGTTTGGTTGCGTGCCAAGCCGGTGCAGGCGGTGGGAAGCTCGTCGGCATGCGGCATTTTCATCGGGCTCGCCAGTGCGGCAGGTTATGCGTTGCACGCACCTGTCGATGTCCTGCCGCAACATGCGTGGGGCTATGTTTATCTGCCAGCCGCAATCTGCGTGGCGCTGGCATCCATCCTGATGGCCCCGTTGGGCACGCGGCTGGCGCATGCACTCAGTGCCGCGGCGCTGGCCCGGGTCTTTGCCGTTTTTCTGCTGCTGGTGGGTACCAGCCTCTTGTGGTGAACTTTTCCCGTTCGGCGCTTTGCCGCACAATCACGGTTTTCCCTTCCCGCCTGCTGCCATGCTTGCCCATGTTTACAAGAGCCACAAGCGTGCCGATACCTATGTGTATCTGGCTGCGCGAGACGATTTCGAGCGGTTGCCGGCCGCCTTGCGCGCGCAGCTTGAGCCATTGCGCTTCGTGCTGGCGGTCGAATTGACGCCCGAGCGCACTCTGGCACGGGAAAATCCGCAGCAGGTGCGCGAGAATCTCGCCAGGCAAGGGTTTCATCTGCAAATGCCGCCACGCGCGGTGATGGATCCGATGACGGATGACTGGGGGAGCGATGCCTGAGATGAATGCCTCCTTGCATCGCTGGTTGATCATCCCGGCAATTGGCTGTCTGTTGTTGATGCCATTGGCCGGGGGAGCAGCGCTTCTGGCTGGTCTGGCCGGATTGATACTGGCGGCGCTGGCGATTGCGCCGGCAGTGGAGCGCGCGCGGGCTTTCGCCATTGGTCGCGTGCTCGCGGTCGGGCTGCTTGTGGCGATGCTGTGCATGATGTGGCCGTTGGCGATTCTGCGCGGCACCGGTAGCCTGTGGGCGGCGCTGGGCAGTGCTGCGGGGTTCGGATTTCTGCTGCTTTTCCTGTGGCGGAGCTGGCCATTGTGGCAGCGCCTTGGCCGTGGCGAGCTTGACACCCTGCACGACTGGCAGCGCCTGATCCAGAAAGACCTGGCTGCCTGGGCGGGGCTGTGGGTCGTGGTGCCTTTGGCAATCGTGCTGGCCAGTGTGGTGGTCCTGGCAACCACGGGGTTGCTGCCTTCCGCCACATGGCGATGGTCTTTTGCGGTGCTGGCAGCGGTGCTGCTGCTGCCTTGGTGGTTTGGTCGCAGCGCCGGGCTGGCAAGGCCAATGGCAGAGGCCGGATTGGCATCAGGCAAGCCGGTGCGCAATGCCGAGCGCGTGGAGCTGGACGAGCTGCCGAGGCTATTTGCCGAAACCGCATCTGTCGCGCCTGCCGCCATGCCGGTGGCTGAGCCGGTACCGGTATTGGCGGCCAGTGAGGCATCCGCCGCCACCTTGCCCACGCCGACTCCCACGCAGGCGCCGGTGGCGATTGCCCCCGAGCAGCTTGTCGAGCCGCTGTATGCCGCTGCCCGCAATGGCCGGGTCGAAGAAGCGCTGACGCTGCTGATGCTTGGCGTTGTCAACCCGAATACACCGCCTCCTGCACATGAGCGT
This sequence comes from Lysobacter sp., assembly GCA_041855065.1. Lineage (GTDB taxonomy): Bacteria > Pseudomonadota > Gammaproteobacteria > Xanthomonadales > Xanthomonadaceae > Solilutibacter. Next base: position 43,397 of record JBHADJ010000162.1, on the reverse strand, counting down.
GATCGTCGCAGCCTGGTGCAACTGGCCGTGGTGTTGCCGGATCTGCGCCTGTTGCGCAGTCTGATTGAGCAGGGTGCCGAGCTCAACGTGGCGGCGGGCGAATTGTCGCCCTTGCTGGTGGCAACGCGCGACAGCTGGCATGGCCGCCCCGAGGCGGTGATGACTTTGTTGGCCAATGGCGCCGATCCGCGCGCACGCGATGGCGAGGGTCGTACCCCGTTGCATCATGCAGCTCGCAGCACCGATCCGATGGTGGCCAATTTGCTGCTGGATGCAGCGGCGGAAGTGGATGCACTTGATGGTGACGGGCAGACCCCGTTGGCACTGGCTTGCCAGGCAGGCAATTGGCGGCTGGCGAAGTTTCTTTTGGATCGCGGGGCCAGTGCCCAACCAGCGGGGGCCCAACCGCCGCTGCTGGCCGCTGCCGCACCGGAGGAAGACGATCCTGCCGGGGTGCAGTTGCTGCTGCGCCACCGGGCGGATGTGAATGCGCGCGATGCGAGGCAGCGCACGGCCTTGCAGCAAGCAGCGGCGGCCGGTCATGTCGATATCGTTGCGGCCCTGCTGGAAGCAGGAGCGCGTCCGGAGCTGCGCAATTCACAGGGTTTTGATGCGTGGCTGTTGGCGGCCTGCCGGTGCAGTCAGCCGGTTCTGGAAATGCTGCTGGAGGCGGGGGCCAACCCGTTGTGCACCGATACCGAAGGACGGGATGCCTTGATGCTGGCGGTCGGCAGTGGTGCCGAACCCGCGCTGGTGGGCTGGCTGATGGCTCGCGGCCTGGATCCGTCGGCGCGCGCCAACGACGGCAGTCGAGCGATAGATCGCGCACTGGCGGAAGGGCGCTGGACACTGGTGGCGATGCTTGATCCGAGCTATCCGCTGCCGGCTGCCGTGGATACACACAGTCCGCAGCCGGCAAAGCCGCCGATGCAGCTGATGAGCGAGGTTCTGCAAGCCAACGACGACAGGGGCGTGCGAGAAGTTGCGGCTCTGTTGAATCAGGACGAGCTTGATCGCAGCCTGTGCCAGGCCGCCCGGGAGCAGCCTGCTCAGGTCCATGCCCTGTATCGGTTGGGCGGCAATCCCGAATCGCGCCAAAACGGCGACAGTGCGTTGTTCCTGCTGCTCGATGGGGCCGACAAGCTGTCGGCGCGACAGGCGCTTTGGCAATTGATGCAGGCCGGATTTGCCCCCGTGGGGGCAGGGGCACTGGCGCGGTTTCTGGCAGCGGCACAGCGTGTGCGTCTTTCCGCTGCCGAGGGCGAAGCCTTGGCATTGGCACTTGTGGAGCGAGGTGCCGACCCATTTGCGGCAACTGGCGAGAATCATGACAGTGCACTCTCGCTGGCAGTCAGGCTGGATTGGCGGCGTCTTGTCGAGCGACTTCTGGCCATTGGCGTGGATCTTCAACGCTGTGACCGGCGGGGGCTGGCGCCGCTGCATTTGGCGGCGGCTCTGGGGCAGCGCGAAACGGTGATCACCCTGCTGCGCCACGGCGCACAACCGGCTTTGCGTACCAGTGATGGCCAGACGGCGCTGGGAATAGCGCTTTCTGCCGGGCATACCGACCTGACCGCCTGGCTGGATTGGCGGGAATGGGCACATCCGGGGCGGCCTCTGCGTGCCGATGATCTACCGGCAGCCGCCATGCTGGGGGATGCGGCAGCGGTTGCCCATCTGCTGGAATTGGGCTTTTCAGTGGATACTAGGGATGCTCAAGGGTGCAGTGCGCTGCTGCGTGCGGCGGGTGGCGGACATCCCACCGTGGTGCGCCAATTGCTGGCGGCCGGTGCCGATCCGGGATTGGCGGCCGACAGTGGCGCCACCCCGTTGTCGGCCGCCATCAGCAAGCGTCACAATGTCATCATTCAGGACTTGCTGGCGGCCGGTGCCGATCCCGGCCAGCGTTTGTCCGGTGGCATCAATGCCCTGATGCTGGCGGCCGGCCTCGGGCTGCCGGATGCGGCCTCGCAGCTTCTTGCCGCCGGAGCGGACATTGATGCGCAGGATGACGAAGGACGTACCGCCTTGCATTGCGCGGCGTTGTTTGGCTTCACCGCCTATGATGCGCCGCGCCTGCAGGCGCTGTTGGACGGTTTGCTGCTGGCCGGTGCGGACATCAACGCAAGTACCAACAGCGGGCTGACGCCGCTGCTGTTCCTGTTGGGCGCCGGGGCTCCCGCCGACACGCAGTGCAAAGAGCCGGTAGTGGCCAGTGCGCTGCTGCATCTGATTGGTGAGGGCGCCAGCTTGGCGGTGCGCGACCCGCGCGGATTTGGTCCGCTGCATATCGCTGCCCAGCATGGTCTGGTGCAATTGATCCGGGAATTGCTGCGCGCCGGTGCCGATCCCGAGCAGCGCGACCAGCTTGGTCGAACACCGCGCGACATCGCATTGCTGCAAGGATTTCTGGATATCGCTAGCGAATTTCCGCAGTCCGAGCCGCCCTCGCCACCTGCCGGAAGCCGGCTATCGGGTGTTTCGATGGCGCAACTGCTGCGCAAGGATTGATCCGGACGGCGATGCGCCCGGCATGGGCATCGCCGTCAACTCGCCGTGCCGGATTTTCCATCGGCAAACACTTTCCGATACGCTGGCTCCCCCTTCTGTCTGCCGCCTGCCATGTCCCAATCGCCTGTTGCCATCCGCCACCGTCTGTCTGAAGTCCGTTACGAAATCCGCGGCGAGCTGGCGCGACGTGCCCGTGAGCTGGAGCAGCAAGGGCGACAGCTCATCAAGCTCAACATCGGCAATCCCGGCGCCTTCGGCTTTCGCGCCCCGGCACATCTGCAAAGTGCCATCACCGAGCATATCCACGATACCGATCCGTATACCCATCAGCAGGGCTTGCCGGATGCCCGCGAGGCGATTGCGGCATTCCACCAGGCACGCGGGACGCCGAATGCCGAGGCCGATCGGGTATTCATCGGCAACGGTTCCAGCGAGCTGATCGATATTGCCCTGCGGGCGTTGCTCAATCCCGGCGATGAGGTGTTGCTGCCCTCGCCGGACTATCCGCTGTGGTCGGCGGCTACCATCCTCAACGATGGTCGACCGGTGTATTACCCGTGTCGTCCGGAAAACGATTTTCTGCCCGATCCGGAAGAAATCGAGCGATTGGTTTCCAGCCGCACGCGTGCACTGGTGCTGGTCAATCCAAACAATCCAACCGGTGCCAACTATCCGCGCGAATTGCTGCAACGGCTGGTTGAAATCGCCCGCAAATATCGGCTGGTTTTGATGGTGGACGAGATCTACGATCAAATCCTCTACCCGGATGCGAGCTTTCAGCCACTTGCCCCGTTGGCCGAGGACATCCCCTGTCTGTCCTTTGGTGGCTTGTCGAAAGTGCATCGAGCCTGTGGTTGGCGGGTGGGCTGGATGTTGCTTTCCGGCGCGACAGCGCAGGTCACGCCGCTATTGCAGGCATTGGATCTGCTCAGTGCTCTGCGCCTGTGTGCCAATGTGCCGGGACAATTTGCCATCCGCGCGGCATTGCATGGCCCGGACACGATCAGCGCCCTGACCGGCCCCGGTGGTCGCCTGCATCAAGCCCGCCAAGTTGTCATCGATGCCTGCGCGCACAGCCCGCATCTGCATCTGGTGACACCGGCGGCTGCCCTGTATGCCTTCCCTCGGGTGGTCGGCGCGGCTGCACGCGGTTTTGACGATCATGACTTCGCCCTGGAGATGCTGGAGCGCGAAAGCGTGCTGCTGGTACCTGGTTCGAGTTTCAATGTGCCCTACCGCGACCACTTCCGCATTACCCTGCTGCCCGAGGCAGATACCCTGCGCGATGTTTTCGACCGCATCGAGCGCGTCCTTGCCCGACGCGCCAATGCCTGAGTGCCCCGTCCTGTATTTCCGGAGATTTTCATGAGCCTTGATCCTGCCCTGCGGCAACGCATCCAAACACTGCTGGACGGCCACCGTGTCGTGCTGTTCATGAAAGGAGAAGCCGACACCCCGCAGTGCGGTTTTTCCGCACAGGCGGCTGGCGTCTTGCACAGCCTTGCCGTTCCTTTCCTTGCCGTCAACGTGCTGGCCGATCCGGAAATTCGCGAAGGCATCAAGCAGTATGGCGATTGGCCCACCATCCCGCAGTTGTATGTCGGCGGAGAGCTGGTGGGGGGCAGCGACATCATCGTGCAGATGGCGGGTAGCGGCGAGCTGCAGCAGTTGCTTGGCTTGCCTGCGCCCGATCGCACGCCGCCGGTGCTGCATATCACGCCGGCTGCCCAGGTCATGCTGAAGCAGGCCATGGGCGATGCCGAAATGGCCGTGGAAATCGCCATTGATCCGAGCTTCCGGCATCGTCTGCATCTGGTGCCGCTGGACGATGCGGCGGTGCAGGTGCGCGTACAGGACATCATTGTGCAGATTCCGTTGACCGACCTGCGCCGTGCCGATGGTCTGACCCTTGATTTCGTCGATGATGAGCGCGGCAAAGGGCTGCGTATCGACAATCCCAACGCACCTGCTCCGGTGCGGGATATTTCTCCGGCCGAAGCAGCGGCCCGGGTGGCGGCGGGAGAGCTGACCTTGGTGGATGTGCGCCCGCAGGCAGAGCGTGCACTGGCAAGTGCTCCGCTGCCCTTTCTTGATCTGGATGCCGGTGTCGATGCACTGGCGCATCTGGACAAGCAACGCCCGATTGCCTTCCTTTGTCATCACGGGGGACGCAGCCGGCAGGCGGCCGAGCACTTCCGTGCGCAAGGATTCCGCGAAGTTTTCAATGTTGCCGGAGGCATCGATGCGTGGGCGGATATCGCCCCGGACATTCCCCGCTACTGATACGTCCCTGGCGTGAGGCGCAGGCAGCGGCACGCGGATGGTCGCTGCTTGCGGGCTTTACAGGATCGGGGCAAGAAGTGAACCGAACGCGGTGAACAGGCGGGTGGCAAACCATTTGAAGCCGACATCCACCTGTGGGAATGCCCCCACATCGCGGTAGCAACGCCGGAAGTCGGGGTGGTCAAAGCGCAACGGTTCCGGGCAGTCGGGGCTTGGCTGGTATTCCCAACTGGTGCCGTAGCGGCGTGGCATCAGGTCGAATACCGGAAGATTTTCCGAAACCTTCAACAGGGAGTAGCCAAGGCCGGGCAGGATCGGAAACTTGGCATGGGGTGCGATGGTCCAGGAATTGGCAGGACTGGTATCGCGACGGATGCTGGCAGCCAGCCGTTCGGCAAAGGCGGAATCGCGGATGATGACGGCACTTTCCGTGTTGTAGTTATCGCCGCGCGGGTCGAAATTGTGGGTGCCGATGACGCCGATCTGGCCATCCACCACCATGGACTTGGCGTGCAGGCCGATGCGTACTCCGGCGTGCTGCAGAGTGGGAAGGGGGCGTCCGGACCCGTATGAGCCAAGTGGCAGAAGCCGGGCATGCTCGCTGCTGGGTGCTGCGTTGTCGTCGGATTGCCCCTGCCCGATCGAGCCAAGCAAGGCAAACGGTTGACGGCTGGCCAGTTCGGGCAGTGCGCCGGTGGCGGCAAGGTTGATCGGAGCGTCTTCCGGGAAAGGCTTGTATTCGTATATCTCGAAGCGAAAACGACGCAGATAGCGGCGTTTGTATTTGTGTGAAAGGGCGTACACGATGAAGGCATCGGTGGCGGCCAGACTGTTGGTGGAGATGACCACGCGCGGGGGATCGGAGCCCTTTTGCATGTCGGCAAACATGTTTTGTGCCGGGCGCGAAAACACCAGATAAGGGGTCTGCATCAGCAGCTCTTGCTGCGTGTTGCGGATGAGGTGGTACAGCTCGTCGCTGGCCGGGGCTGCGGGCATGGCGACAGGCTGGTCGTGGCGATGCTTGCGGGGCAGGTCGGCGACGAACTGGGCGGAATCCACGGTTTGACTGGGTTCGACCAAGCGCCGGGTCAGCAGTTCGGTATCGTTGGCGGCGGCCTGCATCAGGCGCGCACGCTCGGGCTCCCGGTAGGTGCGGCGGGAAAGCTCGGGGACACCCTCGCGGCGCAATAGCTCGGCAACATCGCGCAGTTGACCGACCGGAATGCTGCGTGGCGATTGCCAGAAGGCTTCGAAGTTGGCCGCCATGGCGGGTGTGGCCGGGCCGCTCAACATCAGATCGCGATCACGGTAGTTGTAGTCGGGATCCCAGTCGAAGTAATCGTCTTGATAATTGCGGCCACCGGTGATGCCGACCTGCCCGTCGATCAACAGCAGTTTGTTGTGCATGCGCTGGTTCAGGCGACGAAAACAGCAAAAAGTGCCAATCGCATAGTCGCTGGCACGCATGTAGGCACGGTCGAGCACCGGGCTGTACAGACGGACCTCCAGATTGGCGTGCACGCCGGCCAAGGCCGCCAGCGTGCGGGTGCTTTTCATTGCCATGACCTGATCAAGCAGCATGCGGACTTTCACGCCGCGTCGGGCGGCACCGATCAGCTCGCGCAGGATGACCCGTGAAACGTCGTCTTCGTCATAGATGAAGGTTTGCAGATCGATGCTTTCGCGCGCAGCGCGGATCAGATGCAGGCGAGCGAGCAGGGCGTCCTGGCCTTCGTCGATGATCAGTGCCCGATGGGCGTCCGGCTCGGCCTCGGCTTGCGAGAGAATGGGTGAGGGATGCGCGCAGCGATCCGCACGGTCGCAGTCGATATTGCGGGGTTGCTGTGCGTCGATGATGCGGGCGGCCTCCTGCTTGAGAGCGGGAGAAACGCTGGTGCAGGCGCCAAGCAGAAGCAGGGAAAGCAGCAGCAGAGCCCTGGCAGCACTCACGGAACACGCTCCAGTCGCAGTTGGAAGCGATAGTGAACCTGATTGCCGACAACCAGCCGCAGGCTGGTCATGCCGTAGTGCTGGCGATTGATTCGGCCCTCGGCACGTACCGGGCATTGAACCAGTGGCTCGCTACAGGCAGCAGGCAGCAGGCGCAGGGTTTCGCGGCGGCGAATGCCGCGCAGATACAGTTCGCCCTGCAGGACGCCGCCACGGTGCAGATGGCTTGCCTCGAATGGCTCGGAAGTGAAATGCACCTGCGGGTAACGCTCGCTGTCGAAGAAATCTTCACCGCGCAGCAGCTTGGTCTGGCGCACCGAGCCGGGCACTTCGGTGGCGGCACTGGCAAAGTGCATATGGATTTGCAGGCGGCCATCGGGAAGTGTGCGGACTTCGCCCTGCATGTCGCCGAATTTGCCGGCAACCCGACCACCGGCCGCAAGCGCGATGTCGAAGTCGGCGCTGGACAGCGCCGCATCGATGCGGCGGGTATTGGCGTTGGCAGCGCCGGACAGTGTGCAGAGCACCAGCGCAAGACTACCGAGGTATAACGACTGGTACAGCTCAGGGCGCATGGAAATGCAACAGGCGGGCGCTGCCGGCAGCGGCCAGCGGGATGTCGGGCTGCAGAGCCAGAATGGCGATGCCGGCTGGCGGCATGGCGAGTGGTGTCATGGCAGTACCGTCCTGCATGCGGGCAAGCAGCATTTCCAGACCGGGATTGTGGCCGATCAACCACAGGCGTTCGATGGCCGGGTGGTGTTGCAGATGCGCTTCGATGATGGCCAGCAATTCACCGGGGCTGGCCTCGTAGATGCCGGGTTCGAGCTGTACTGCGGGCAGGGCAGGGAAGGTGGCTTGCAGGCCAGCCAGTGTCTCCTGTGTGCGACGGGCATCCGAGCACAGGATGGCATCCGGCGGCAGGCTGGCATGGCGCAGCCAGTGGCCGGCGTGGCGTGCATCGCTTTGCCCGCGCGAGGACAACGGGCGCGCCTTGTCTGGCTCGCTCGCCGCAGCAGGCAGGGCATGGGCATGTCGAATCAGGGTGAGTTGTTGCAGACGGGACATCAAGTTACTCCAGCCATTCCAGGAGTGGCTGCCAGTCGGCCTGATGCTGGCGCACATTGGCTGACTGGTAATCAAACAGGCTGCTGCCAAGCCCGGCCATCAGCATGTAGGCTTGGCCTTCGCGCAGCTCGGCAATCAGCGGAACAGGCCAGTTCGCCATTTGTGCGGTCGCCTCCTGGCTTGAGCGCGTCCATGGCTTGAGCTTGTTGGCAACGAGGCCAACCGGCAGCGACCCGCGACGCACCCCGGGGTGCATGGCGAGGGCATTCAAAAACGGCAGAGTGGCTTCCATGTCCAGCGGGGAGGGCGGGGTTGGCACGATGACTGCATCGGCCAGATCAAGGAACTCGGCCAGGTCGCCTGGCATGGCGCCGGCCGGCGCATCAATGATCAGACGGGTGGTGTCGGACGGGATGCGTTTGCGCCATACCGGACTTGTGCCATCCAGCGGCAGCACGCGCGATCGGCCAGCCGCATTGCGCCGTTCTGCCCAGCGGCGTGCCGAGCCTTGTGGATCCACATCCACCAGCACGCACACATCGCCTGCCACGGCCGCCTGGCCGGCCAGTTGGGTTGCCAATGTAGTTTTGCCGACACCACCTTTGGCGCTGGCGACCAGCAGGGTTTTCATTCGCGCATCTCCGCATGCAAGGCGCAAGCGTAGCATCGGCGAGCGGGCAATTTCAGTGCAGAATAACGAGATGAACGAAATGCAAGATCTCTTGGCACTGCTGCGAGCCAATACGCCGCTTATCGTCATCGAAACGCCCGACGAGGCGCGCGTGGTGGAATTGTTCCGGCAATCGCTGATGCATGTGTGGCGGGCGCTGTGGCGCTGGTCGATTACCGAGGGACTGCGTCGGATCGATCTTGATAGTGAAGACCCGAGCAGCATCGCGCCGGACACCACCACCACGCTTGCGGCCATCCGCGATGCCAACCAGCGAGGGATCTATCTGTTGCTGGATTTCCACCCGTATCTGGATTACGCCACCACCCGGCGCATGCTGCGGGACATCGTGCAGCGCCGCGAATGCCTGCCGCATGTGGTGGTACTGATTGGCAACAGGATCGAGCTGCCGGCGGATCTGGAAATGCTGGCCAGCCGATTTGCGCCGCGCCTGCCCGATGCCAATGCACTGCTGCGCATCGTGCGCGAGGAAGTCGTCGATTATGCCCGTGAGCATGGCGGGCGACGAGTCGAGACGTGTCAGGACGCGGTTCGGCAGATCGTGCGCAATTTGAGTGGCCTTTCCGAGACGGATGCCCGCCGAATCGCCCGCCAACTCATTTTCAGCGATGGCGCGCTGGGGATGGGCGATTTGCCGCAGCTGGCACGGCTGAAGTTCGAGCTGCTCAACAAGAGCGGCCATTTGCATTACGAATACGACACGGCACAGTTCGCCGACGTGGCCGGTGCCGGACGGCTCAAGCGGTGGGTGGAGCAACGGCGCCGCGTGTTCGTGGAAGGCAATGCGCCGGTGGGTCTGGATCCCCCCAAGGGGGTGCTGCTGCTCGGTGTGCAGGGCTGCGGCAAGTCGATGCTGGCCAAGGCGATTGCCGGTGGACTGGGTGTGCCGCTGATGCGGTTGGACTTCGGCACGCTGTATGACAAATATCACGGAGAAACCGAAAAGAACCTGCGGCAGGCATTGGCCTCCTGCGATCAGCTTGCGCCCTGTGTCCTGTGGATCGACGAGATCGAAAAAGGGTTGTCCGAGAGTGGCGAAGGCGATGGCGGTGTTTCCCGCCGCGTACTGGGTTTTCTCCTGACGTGGATGGCCGAACGCAAATCGCGGGTATTTCTGGTGGCGACGGCCAATCAGATCGACGCATTGCCGGCCGAGTTGCTGCGCAAGGGACGGTTTGATGAAATCTTTTTCGTGGATTTGCCCGATGCGGACACGCGCGTCGAGTTGTTTCGCCTGCATCTGCGACGACGCAACCTGCGGGAGGATGGGCTTGATCTGGTGCTTCTGGCACGCCATACCGAGGGGTTTTCCGGTGCCGAGATCGAACAAGCCATCGTTTCGGCCCTGTATGCTGCGCATGACAAAGCGCAATCACTCTCGGACTTCACCCTGTTGCAGGAAATCCGCTCGACACGACCGCTATCGGTCTTGATGCGCGAGAAGGTGGAAGCGTTGCGCGCCTGGGCCCGTGAGCGCACGGTTCCGGCGCACTGAGCTGCCTTGCGGGATGAAAAAATCCGGGCGAGCGCGTAAAATCGCCTGTCAGCCTTTGCGCGCCCGCTCTTTCAAGTCAGAACGCTCATGCAGAAACCTGCCGTCACACTCATGGTCAAGGCCGCGCGTGCCGCCGGCAATGTACTCCTGCGCAATCTGGGGCGCCTGGATGCCCTGAAGGTCGTGGAAAAAGCTCGCCAGGACTACGCCAGCGAGGTGGATGCCCAAGCCGAGGAAGCCGCCATTCGGGAGCTGCGCCGTGCCGCGCCGGATTATGCCTTTCTGGGCGAAGAGGGCGGTCAAATCGGCAAGAGCCGCAGCGTCTGGGTAATTGACCCGCTTGATGGCACCAGCAACTATCTGCGTGGCTTGCCGCATTGGTGCGTTTCCATCGCTCTGGTGGAAAACGGCGAAGTCCAGCACGGGGTGATTTTCGACCCATTGCGCAACGAGCTGTTCACGGCCAGCCGTGGAAGCGGGGCCGTGCTCAATGACAAACGTATTCGCGTGGCCGAGCGCCGGACATTGGAAGGCACCTTGCTTGCAACGGGCTTTCACCCGCGCGAGCGCCACCGCACCCCGGCACAACTCGAATGCGTGCGGCAGTTGATGAATCAGGCCGAGGACATCCGTCGTACTGGCTCGGCGGCGCTGGATCTGGCCTATGTGGCCTGTGGCCGTTTGGACGGGTATTTCGAAGGTGGCGTGAAGCCGTGGGACATTGCGGCCGGGGTATTGCTGGTACGGGAAGCCGGCGGCAAGGTGTGCGATTACAAAGGTGCCCCGACCGGGCCGCTGGACGCGCGTGGCATCGACAGCCGGAATCTTGTGGCCGGCAACGTACGGCTGGCCGAAGCTTTGCAGAAGGTGATTGCCGACAGCGGCTACGCGACTTCAGGCGCTTGAGAGCCTTGCTCTCGCCCGCATTGATGCTTGTGCGGGCGAAAGTTGATGGCGTCTTGCATTGGCGCGTGAGGCGGCTCTGCTCAGCCTGATTTTCAGGGAGTGCAACGCCAGGCGGCAAAGGTTTGCTTGCCCTCGGCAGGTTGGGTCAGCGGGTGGATGTCGGTGGCTGGCATGTCGGCAGCCTGATTGCGCGCCAGCGTTTCCAGCTCCTCGGTTACCTTGATGGCATTGCGGCGGTAGAGCGATACCTTGTCGGTGACTTCCACTTCGATTTCGCCGATTTGCTGGCAGCCTGCCGGGGCAGCCCGATGAACGCGCACCTTCTGCGCTTCGGGCTTGATCTCGACAAAGGTGCAGCCTGCCAAGGCAAGCAGTGGGGCAGCGGCCAGCAACAGGGGGCGTGCGAGGGACATGGGGAGCTCCATTTCGGACAAAACAATGTCCGCCATTGTGGCGGGCATCGGAGCAAAACAAAAGCCGGACAGGCGTGCATTCACGTTGCGGCATGGTCGCTGGCCTGCCGCATCGCCATCAATGCACTGCACTTGCGATGTGGTGCCTTGTTCAGGCGCTCACTCGTGCAGACGGATGCCGGCAAGATTTGCGGCTTGATCGGGGCTTGGCTTTTCCCAAGGCAAGGAGCAAGGTTGCCGATTGTCCCGATGCCCGTATCACCGGACTGTCCCGCGGTGGTCGCCGGTCATCGTCCATCTGCTTGAAAGTCCCGCCTTCGCATTGATTGGCGCATCGGCCACTCCTAATTTTGGTGCGGGACTGGCAAACCGCTTTCATCCTGCCGGCAGGGAGAAAAACACGGGTAACAGGGGGGAAGCGGCGGCAGGGAATCGAAGAAGAAAAAATTTGCCTCTGCCATGCCTCAAAAACGATGCCCGCCAATGGGCGGGCATCGGGATTGGCACTGTACCGGGAGGTTACGGTTTGGCCGCGACCGGCTTGCCGTCGGCATCGAGCAGAGTGACTTCGCCGAGGTTCAGGGCGCGCACCGGGGCTTCGATCTTGGACAAGTCGCCCACCACCACCCAGACCAGATTGTCCGGGGCAAAGCCGCGGGCAGCGCGGTTGGCGTCGGCCGGGGTGAAGGCTTCCACTTCGGCATTGCGCAGTTGCACCCAGTTGTCCGGGCGGCCATAGCGGACGATGCCGCCAATGGTGCCGAGCACGGCACCGGCGGTTTCATAAGCGCCGGGCTGGCTGCGCACTTCGTTGTTCACCACCTTGGTGACTTCGGCCTGGGTGGCCGGGGTTTTGCCGCTGGCGTATTCGGCGAACTCGCGCTGCATTTCGGCAATGGCCTCGGCGGTCTTGTCGATTTGCACGGGGGCGCTGGCAATCCACGGACGCTGGCCGAGGGCGTTGCTGAGCGAAGTGCGGGCACCATACGACCAGTGCTTGTCCTCGCGCAGGTTCATGTTGAGGCGCGAGGTGAAGCTGCCGCCGAGGATGTCGTTGCTCATTTCCAGCCGGGTGCTGCCGGCATCGCGGCTGGAGGGCAGCAGCTTGCCGGCCATGATGTTGGCCTGCACCGAGCCGGGCTGGTCGATGAGATAAACGCGCGGCTTGTCGGCTGCCGCTACTTGCGGCAGCGCTGCCGCCGGCGTCACTGCGCCTTCGCCCTTCCAGTCGCCCAGATGCTTGTTCAGCAGCGGCACGATTTCTTCCAGCGTGGTATCCCCCACCACCACCAGCGTGGCGGCTTCCGGGCGCAGCCATTCGCGCTGGTAGGCAAGCAGGTCTTCGCGGCTCAGGGCGCTGATCGAGGCTTCGGTGCCGCTGCCGGTGAAGGGGATGGCATAGGGGTGGCCACTGCCGTACAGGAGCGGCGGCAGCACGCGCATCGCCACGCTGCTCGGGTTGGCCTTTTCCTGTGCGATGGTGGCAAGCCACTGCGCGCGCAGGCGCTCGATGTCGTTGGCGGCAAAGGCCGGGCGGCGCAGCATGTCGGCAAAGAGGCCGAGCGAGGCATCCAGATTCTGCTTGAGGGCGGAGAGATAGGCATTGCTGCCATCCAGCCCGGCTCCGGCACGCAGTTGGGCACCGAGCGACTCGGCCTCGGCCTTGAAGGCCAGTGCATCGCGGTTGCCCGCACCTTCGCTCAACATGCCCATGACGAAGCTGGCGCGGCCGCTCTTGTCGGCGCTGTCGGCAGCATAGCCGCCATTGAACTGGTAGCTCATCTGCACCACCGGGATGTCATGGCGCTCGGCCAGAATCACGGTGCTGCCATTGGCGAGGGTGGCGCGTTGCAGTGCCGGGAAGGTGAGATCGGGGAAATCCTCCACTTTCGGCACGCCCTGGCTGCGATCGACCGTGCTCGGGGTGGTGGTAAAGCGTGCCTCGGGCTTGGGCAGGTTGAATGCGCTGGGGGTGGCGCTCGCCTCCTCGGCCAGCGGCGTGCGCTCGCCGGGGCTGATGACGAAGGTATGGCTCGGGCCGGCCAGCCACTTCTGCGCCACTGCCTTGACGCTGGCGGGCGTGGCCGCGGCAATGTTGGCGAGCGAGCCTTCCAGACAGCCGGTATTGCCGTGCAGTACGGTGCATTCGGCGAGGATGTCGGCCTTGCCGCCGAAGCCGCCGATGCGTTCCATGCCGCGGATCACGCCGGCGTTGTAGGCGGTCTTGACCCGGGCCAGTTCCTCGGCGGTGGGGCCTTCGCGCAGCAGTTTTTGCAGTTCTTCGTCAATGGCCGCTTCCACCCGGGCCACGTCCACGCCCGGCTTCACCATCGCCTGCACCAGAAACAGGCCGGCCAGCTGGCTACCCATGTTGCTGGTGCTGATGCTGTCCACCAGCTTGTCCTGATACACCAGACGACGATCCAGACGCGAGGTGGCGCTGCCGCCCAGCACTTCGTCCACGAGGCTCAGCACGTCGCTGTCGGCATGGCTGCCTTCAGCCACGTTCCACACCCGGGCCAGCAGGGTTTGCGGCACCTTGTCCTGCATTTCGGTGCGGCCATTGGCGGCCAGCCGCGGCACGTTGACTGCCGGCTGCGCCAGCGTCGGGCCGGCCGGAATGTGGCCGAAGTATTGGGTCACTTTTTCTCTGGCGGTGGCCACGTCGATGTCACCGGCCAGCACTAGCACGGCGTTGTTCGGGCCATACCAGGCGCGGAACCAGTTCTGCACGTCCTCGAGCGAGGCGGCATTGAGGTCGTTCATCGAGCCGATCACGGTGTGGTGATACGGGTGCCCCTTGGGATACATCTGGCGCAGCATGGTTTCGTAGAACTGGCCGTAGGGGCGGTTCTCGCCCTGACGCTTTTCGTTCTGCACCACACCGCGCTGCTCGTCCAGGGTCTTCTGGTCGATGGCGCCGAGCAGATGGCCCATGCGGTCGGATTCCATCCACAGTGCCATGTCGAGCGCGGTGGTCGGCACGTTCTGGAAGTAGTTGGTGCGGTCACTGTTGGTCGTGCCGTTCATGTTGGTGGCACCGGCCTGCTCGAACGGCGCGAAATATTCGCCCGGATGGTTTTCCGAGCCGTTGAACATCAGGTGCTCGAACAGATGGGCAAAGCCGGTGCGCCCGGCCGGTTCGTCCTTGCTGCCGACGTGATACCAGACATTCACGGCCACCACCGGCGCCTTGCGATCGGTATGCACCACCACGCGCAGACCGTTGGGCAGGGTGAAGGTTTCATACGGCAGGGTGACGGACGCCGCCGGTGCCGGTGCTTCGTTCTTGGTCGAGGCCAGTGCGGGGAAGAAGCTGCCGCCCAGCGCGGCGGAAAGAGCGATGGCAAGCGCGGCAGCGCGCGGGGCAAAGCGTTGTGACATGGCAGGTTCCTGCAAAAGGGTGAAAATGGGCATGGTAAGGGGATATGCAGCTGGCTGCATCGGTCGAAAGTCATGTGCACAAGCCGGGTGTGCGGTGAATGGCCGTCCGGCGATTCGATGCGAGACATGAGGCCATTGCCGTTTTCGCGGCGTGTCGTGGGCTTACTGCTGCTCGGGCGTGAAGTGGATGGTGCGCCGGCTGGTGATTGTTCTTCCGGGAGGCTCAAATCGCCAGCGGCGAACGGCGCTCAATGTGTCGTTGTTGAAAATCCGCGTCGGATTGGCCTGGACGATGCGTGCATTGCGTACCCGGCCGTTCTCGTCGACAGTGAATTCCACTTGCACGCTGCCGGATACACCATTGCGCAGTGCCTCGGCCGGATACCGCGGGGCGGGAGTGCTGATGGCCTGCAAATGGATCGGCGCCTGGGTGGCAGCAGGCGGCAGAGCGGGCTTGGGCAATTCCTCTGCAGGCTCGTCCCGTACAGTCTCCGGTTGCGGGATCGGGGCAGGGGCGCTGGCTTGCAGCGGGCGGCTTTCGGGCTCCTGCCGTGCGGGGCTCTCGCGCACGCGCACTTCTTGCATGGCGGCGGCCTCGGCTTGTCGGCGTGCCACGATTTGGGCATTTTGCTCGTCCAGCATCTGTTGTTGCCGTGCGGCCTCTTCCTGGCGCTTGCGCTCCTGTTCGGCCAAGCGTGTCTCCTCGTTGCTGCGCTGCATCTGATAATGCGTTTCGGCACTCTGGATGCTGGCTTGCAGACGCGGCAGGGCGGGTGCTCGGGCGTCGGTTTTTTCAAGCAGGGCATACAACCGCTTGGCCTCGACAAAATCCTGCCGCAAAACGGCTTGTTCGGCAGCGATCAATGCGTATGGTTGCAGGTCTGCCAGTGCGCCGGCAATGGTGGTGTCCTCCGGCAGCTTGTCGCGCAGAGCCAGATAGTACTCCATCGCATTGTTGCCGCTTGGGGCATACAGACGTTGCTCCTTGACGGCCTGGGTGGCCGATTGCCGCAGGTTTTCCGACGACATTGCCGCCACCTGAGCGGAAACGGCCGGGCGGGCTTCATCGCTGGCCGGTGTGTTTTCCGATGCCGTGTTCCGGCAGGCGCTGGTGCCTGTCACGACTCCCGTCAGCAACAGGGCGAACAGGAGGCGTGAGCGGAACAGGCGGCTATCGGGCATGACGAAAACGAGCGTGCATGAGGACAGGCCACCATGAAGCCGCGATTTGCCGGGTATTGTCAATATCGCGATGTTGCCGGGTGCGAAAAACGTGCCGAGGCGCACATTCCGGCGAGCCGACAGGGGCGTGTGACTCAGTCGTGGCCGCCGTGTGCCAGTCGCGCCAATGCCTTGACGTCAAGGATCTCCACTTGGCGACCGTGTACATCGATCAAGCCGTCTTCTTCCAGACGAGTAAAGCCGCGGCTGACGGTTTCCAGTGCCAGTCCGAGGTAGTTGGCAATGTCGATCCGGCTCATCGGCAGACGCAGACGCAATTCATCGCAGCCAATTCCCTTGAATCGCTCGGATAGGCCATGCAGGAACAGCGCGATTCGTTCGTTGGCCTGTCGTCGGGTGAGAATCTCGCGATGGTCCTGATCACGGTCGAGAATCATGCCGATGACTCGCAGCAATTGCTGATGCAGGCTGGGAATCTGGGTGGCCACCTGTCCCAGCTGGTCGAAGGGGATTTCGCATACGCTGGTGGATACCAGTGCGATCGCATCGCAGCGATGCTGGCCGCTGGCCAAGGCATCAAGGCCAATGATCTCACCGGGAAAATGGAAGCCGACGATGTGCTCGTCACCGTTTTCGCTGTAGGTCACGGTCTTGATCGCGCCACTGCGGGCAATGAACACCGAGCCCAGCGCGTCCCCCATGCGAAACAGATGCCCACCGCTGTCCAGTGGCCGGCGGCTGCGCACGATGAGATCCAGTTGATTGAGGTCATCACGGGTGACGCCGCCGGCCAGACAAAGCTGTTGCAGCGAGCAGTGGCCGCAACTGCGGCGCAGACCGGGAAGATCGATGGCTGGGTTTTGCATTCAGGCATTATGCCTTGTGCGCCCTGCCATGGGGCAGGGTTTTGCCGGCTCATGCTTGCTGCAGCAACGCCCGTGCATCGGCACCCGGTGGGCAGTCCACGTACAGTACCGGGATGGCGTGAGCCTGCAGTATGGCGGCCAGTTGGCGGATACGCGCCTGAAAATAGCCGTACAGGGTGGCCAGATGGTTTTCGCGGGTTTCGTCCGGCATGTAATGCCGATGCCAGCTGGCCGGAGAGAACAGGGCGATCCGGGCCTCTCCTGTTGCGCCCAGGTGAATCAGCGGCTCCGGCGGTGCGTCCAGCCATGCGACGCGGCCGGGTGCCAGCAAGGCGGTTTCCAGAATCGGCCACAGGGCATCCAGCCCCATGTGCTGATATTGCAGCGCCATCATCGCGGCCAGATCGTGCACGGTGAGATAACGGGCGTGTTCCAGACGGCTGGCAAAGGCTTCCTGCGCCAGCAGGGCAGTTTCGGCGCGTGCCATGCCGCGTTCCATGAGCTCGCTTTCCAGCACGTCCACCACGCGATCGGCTCCCTCGCCGGTCAGCAGGATCGGCAGCAGGCGCAGTGCGCCACCATGCAGTTCCGGATCACACTGCAAGGGTTGTGGCACTTCACCATGGGCGTCGGCGCCAAAGCCGATCAGCCGCGGTGCAGCATTCCGGCCGGGCGCGCGTTGGTGCAGCTCGTGCAGGCGACGATGAATCGGCCAGCCCGGGCGCAGGATTTCTGCCGGGTCAAAGTGTGCCCCCATGATGACCAGATCCAGATCGCTGACCGCAGGTGCCAGAAGGCTGAGGTCATGGCCGATGCGCTCGACCAGCTGTCCTGTCTGCTGTTGTGACAGCACGGCGTGTGGCGGTGCATTGCCGGGCATCAACTCCAGGGCAAGCAGTGCCAGCACGGCGGTATCGGAGGCGAGGGCAGACATGCGTGGCGTTGACCTTGTGGCGGCAGTTAGACTGCCCATTTTAATCCGTGCGATGGCGCATGGAATCAGGAGTCACACATGTCCGAACCTCGTCTTGCTGCCATTCTGGGGGGGCTTCGCATCCCCTTCTGTCGTCAGAACACCGCGTATGTCGGGCTGGACAATCCCACGCTTTCCACGCGCGTGCTGGGGGCCATGGTGGAGCGATTCCGCCTGCAGGACCAGGTATTGGGGGAAGTGGCGATGGGCGCGGTCATCAAACATTCGTCCGATTTCAATCTGGCACGCGAGGCGCTGTTGTCCTCCGGGCTCTCGCCATTGACGCCGGGCATCACCTTGCAGCGTGCATGCGGCACCTCACTGGATGCCGTGATTCATGTAGCCAACAAAGTGGCGCTTGGCCAGATCGAGGTCGGGATTGCGGGAGGCTCGGACAGTACTTCGGATGTGCCGGTCGTGTATGGACAAAAGCTGCGCCGCCGGTTGTTGCGTGCGGCGGCGGCAAGAAGTTTGGGTGATCGGCTGGCGGCTTTCAAAGGCTTTCGTCCCGGCGAGCTGGTGCCGGATTTTCCGGCCGTGAGCGAGCCGCGCACGGGCAAGTCGATGGGGCAACATTGCGAGCAGATGGCGCGACATTGGCAGATTGATCGATCGTCGCAGGATGCGTGGGCGGTGGCGTCCCACCAAAAACTGGCAGCGGCTTATGCGCGCGGTTTTTTCGATGATTTGGTGGTGCCGTTTCGTGACATGGCGCGGGACAACATTCTGCGAGCCGATACGAATGTCGACAAGCTCGCCACATTGAAGCCGGCGTTCGACAAGCATTCCGGGCACGGGACGCTGACAGCCGGCAACTCCACGGCTCTGACCGACGGGGCGGCCGCTTGCCTGATTGCCAGCCCGCAATGGGCCGAGCAGCAGGGCCATCCAGTGTTGTGCCATTTGCGCGATGCGCAGGTGAGTGCGGTGGACTTCGTGGCAGGCGAGGGGCTGCTGATGGCGCCGGTCATGGCGGTGGCGCAGTTGCTTCAGCGCAATCGCTTGCGGCTTCAGGATTTCGATTTCTACGAGATCCATGAAGCCTTTGCCGCGCAGGTGCTGTGTACGTTGCGGGCATGGGAGAGCGCCTCCTATTGTCGGGAGCGGCTCGGGCTTCCCGATGCATTGGGCGCGATTGATCCTGCGCGGATCAATCCGGTCGGCTCTTCGCTGGCAACCGGTCATCCGTTTGCCGCGACCGGCGCGCGCATCGTGGCCACTGCTGCGCGTCAGTTGGCCGAACGCGGTCAAGGGCGCTGTCTGATTTCCATCTGCACGGCCGGTGGCATGGGCGTTGCCGCGATTCTGGAGCGCTGAGAAGTCCTGCGGCTATCATCGCGGTTCTTTCGCATCCGATACTTTATTCATGGCGCTGGTCGAAACATCCATCGAAATTCCGCTTGGCACGCTGGCCGGATTGCGCAGTGCAGAATCCGGGGGGGTGCCCGTTCTGGCATTGCATGGCTGGTTGGACAATGCGGCCAGCTTCATCCCGCTGTCGGAACACTTGCCGGGAATCGATCTGGTCGCCATTGATTTGCCGGGGCATGGCCGCAGCGTGCATTTGCCGCCCGCCATGCACTACACCTTTGAGATGGCCGTGCATCAAGTGCTGGATGTGGCCGATGTGCTTGGCTGGGAAAAGTTCTGTTTGCTCGGGCATTCGATGGGGGCGGCCATTGCCAGCCTGGTCAGTGCGGTGGCGCCCGAGCGTGTTGCACGACTGGTCTGCATCGAGGCATTGGGCGGTCTTGCCCATCCGGTACGCGAGACTGCGCTGCGGATGCGTGAATCGGTGAATACTTCGCGTGCCCTGCGCAGCAAGCCGCTGCGGGTATTTGCCGAGAAGCGACAGGCCATTGATGCCCGCATGCGGGTCAACCAGATGAGCGAGCCGGTTGCTCGCCTGATCGTCGATCGCGGGATGCGACAAGTGGATGGCGGTTGGGTGTGGTCAAGCGACCCGCGCATGACTGTTCCGACATTCATGCGTCCGATGGATGGACAGATCGAAGACATCATCGCGGCCATTGCCTGCCCGGTTCAGGTGATCTTTGCCGATCCTGCCCAGCCGTATCTGCCCGATGCCACCCGTCAACGCTATGCTGCCAGTCTTGCCGATGGACAGTTGAGCATCCTGCCCGGCACTCATCACCTGCACATGGAAGCACCCGTGCCGGTTGCCCGGCGGATTGTCGATTTCCTTGGTGATTTCAGAGTTTGACCGAATACCACTGGGTATCGTCTTCCTGCCAGCCCGAAGCGCGGTACAGCGCACGGGCTGCCTCGTTGCGTCGGCCTGTCTCCAGCTGCAGGTGGCTGGCACCATCATTGCGGGCATACTCGACTGCCGCCTTGAGCAGGGCTTTGGCAATCCCGCCGCGCCGCTGCTCCGGTGGCACGTAGATGTCATTGAGCACCCAGATGCGCGAGGTCTGCACCGAGGAATACATCGGATAAAGCTGGCTGAAACCCACGGCCGCCTCCTCCTGTTCGGCAATCAGCACTACCGACTCGTTGTTGCCGATGCGTGCTCGCAGCCAATTGCGCGCGCGCGACAAATCCGATGGCTGGTCATAGAACTGGCGATAGGCATCGAACAACGGTACCAAGGCATCCACATCTTCGATTTGAGCCTGACGAACTTGGGTTTTCATGATGGATCCTGTTTGCATGCAGGTGCTTGCCTGTCGGGTGACAATCGTGCCTGATTTTCCCGTCGATGGGGGGCACAAAGGAGCATGTTTTCGAAGGGGGCTTCTCAATAGCAGTCCGGCCAGTACGGGTTGTCCACACCTTCGGGCTGCTGTGTCCAGCGCTTGTAGGTCCATTGATATTGCGCGGGTGCTTGCCGAATCAGCGCCTCCAGCCCGGCGTTGAGTGCGGTGGCGGATGTCTCGGCGTCGGCACTGTAGATAGCCTCGGGTGGCGTGGCAAAGCGCAGGACAAAGTGCGGTCCTTTGCCCTCTCGCTCGCACCAGGCGTACAGCACCTGTGCTCCGGTACGCGCGGCCAGCCGCCCAAGCAGGGTCATGGTCAATGCAGGCATACCGAAGAACGGTGCCCACACGCCGTCTCCCAGCTTGGGTTGCTGATCGGGCAGGATGCCGACGACGCCACCGGACTGCAGGCGTTTGAGCAGCAAGCGAACCCCTTGGCTGCCTGCCCGCACCTGTTCCACGCGGTTGGCATCGGCATTGTTCTGGCGAACCCGGCGCAGAAAGTCATCCAGCCACTTTTGTTCAGGGGGCGCATACAGAATTGCCAGTGAGGTGCGTCGTGCCAGCCACTGATTGAGCAGCTCCCAATTGCCGTGATGGGGAGCCGCCACAATCACGCCACGGCCGCTGGCGAGCGCGGCATCAAACAGCGCCACGCTGGCATCCTCGCGCAACAAGCGCAGATTGCTGTCGGCATCGCGTGTCCAGAAGCGCAGCGTTTCAAATGTCTGCCGTCCGGTATTGCGCAGCACCTCGCGCTGCATGCTTGCGCGTGCTTCCGCGGACATTTCCGGAAACGCGATCTCCAGACTGCGCAGTGCCGCCCGCGCGGGACGGTATTGCCCAAGCCGCCACACTTGACCAAGCAGGCTGCCCAGCCCACGCAATATCGGCCAAGGCAGCAGTCCGACAAGTTTGGCCAGCCAGTACAACACCATCTGCAACACCATCCGCGATTCGAGCGCTTTAGTTTAGTGAGACAGGCTGACCGGGGAAATGCAGGTCCCTGCCGAGTGTGCGAAAGGCCGGCGACGAGGCGTGAAAATGAAATTTGCCGCATCCCCGGATGTGTGTGGATATGGCGATGACCTCTATTCAAGACATGGCATCGACCTGGTGCGTGAGCTTCCCGAAGAGAGTGTTGGCACGAAATTGGCTGAATGGATCGGCCGCCCGGCATCCGGACAATGACCGAAAATCGCCCGATTGATAACGGAATGGCCAAAAAATATGGCTGGCTTGATGCCTTGATTCAGATTGTTTGCCGGCTTTCCGGAGGCCGGAGCCAACAGGTCGTGCCCTGGGCGTGGGCGGCATTGTGTTCGAGGAAAAAACACAAGATCGTGCCGCCATGGTGTGCTTTCTCCGGATTGTCGCAAGGCAGATGCGTCAATGCCGTGCGCGTTCTGCGCAGGGCAAGACAAGTGTCATTTTGTCGGATGGAAAAACATGGGGCTTGGCAGTGGCAAATGGCCGCCTTGTCGCGCGCTATGCTTGCAGCTCCTGTATTCACGTGACGAGAGTTTTTCCCATGCTGGCACTGATTCAACGGGTTGCCCGTGCCGCAGTTCATGTTGAAGGTGAATGTGTCGGTGAAATCGGACCAGGGCTGTTGGCGCTGGTTTGTGCCGAGCCGGATGACAATCCGGCTCGGGTGCAAAGAATGGCGGAGAAGTTGCTGGGCTATCGGGTATTTGCCGACGACCATGGGCGCATGAATTTGTCGCTGCTCGATAGTGGTGGGCAATTGCTGGTGGTCAGCCAGTTCACCCTGGCTGCCGATACCCGTAGCGGCATGCGACCTGGCCTGAGCCAGGCCGCGCCTGTCGAGTTGGCGGAGCAATACTATTTGCTCTTGTTGCAGGAATGTCGCAAACGGTATCCAGACGGGGTGGAAAATGGCCGCTTCCGTGCCCATATGCAGGTGAGTCTGGTCAATGACGGCCCGGCGACCTTCCTGTTGCACACTTGACCCCTTGCATCAGGCTATCCGGTATAATAAGGGGTTCCATTTCGCTCAGGTAGCCACATGGCCCACGATCATCAGGCGCAGTCCGAAATCAAGCAGCTCATCAGCAAGGGCCTGGAACAAGGCTATCTCACGTATGCGGAGGTCAATGACCATCTGCCCGATGACCTGGTTGATCCTGAACAAATCGAGGACATCATCAGCATCATCACCGGCATGGGCATTGATGTCCACGAGGTGGCGCCGGATGCGGAAACCCTACTGCTGGCTGGCCAATCCGGCTCCGGACGCGAAGTGGACGAAACGGCCGCCGAGGAGGCGGCCGCCACGCTGACGGCGCTGGATACCGAAACCGGCCGAACGACCGATCCGGTGCGCATGTACATGCGCGAAATGGGGACGGTGGCATTGCTCAACCGCGAGGGTGAAATCTCCATCGCCAAGCGCATCGAAGCAGGGCTTGGGCAGGTGCAGGCGTCGCTGGGTCTGTTCCCGCCGTCCATCAAGCTGGTGCTGGATGACTATGCCTTGCATCAAGACGGCAAGAAGCGCTTGCCGGAGATCATTCTCGGCTTCAACGACTTTCTGGAAGAAGAAAGCCCGACGGGTGAAGACGAAGAAGAAGTCGATACCACGCTGGTCGAGGCGGATGAGGATCTGGACGAGGAAGACGACGCCGATGATGATGGTGCTGCCTCGGCCGAAGAAACGCCAAGCTCCGGGCCGGATCCGGAAGAAGTCAAGGCGCGCATGGAAGAGCTGACGCACCTTTGGGAGAAGTTCACCAAGGCGGTGGCCAAACATGGCACCGAACACGCCTCGGTGGTGGCGCTGCGCGAGGAAATGGCAGCGATCTTCCTGACCTTCAAATTCCCGCTGCCGTACTTCGATGCGCTGGTGCAACAGCTGCGCGATGTACAGGATCAGATCAAGATGCGCGAGCGCCGGATCATGGAGCTGGCGGTGCGTCATGCCGGCATGCCGCGTCAGGACTTCATCAAGGCATGGCAGAGCAATCCCGGCAACCTGGTCAATCTGGACTGGGTGGACAGCATGCTCAAGCGCAAGCAGAAGTGGGGCTCGGGCTTGCGCGATGTGCGCGAGCAGATCATCGCCCAGCAAGAGCGGGTGCAGGAGCTGGAGGCCGAACATCTGATGGCGCTGGAGAGCATCCGGGCCACCATCAAGCAGATGAATGCCGGTGATGCACTGGCGCGGCAGGCCAAGAAGGAAATGGTCGAGGCCAATCTGCGCCTTGTCATCTCCATCGCCAAAAAATACACCAACCGCGGCCTGCAGTTCCTCGACCTCATTCAGGAAGGCAATATTGGCCTGATGAAGGCGGTGGACAAGTTCGAGTTCCGTCGCGGCTTCAAGTTCTCCACTTACGCCACGTGGTGGATTCGTCAGGCCATCACCCGCTCGATCGCCGATCAGGCGCGCACCATCCGCATCCCGGTGCACATGATCGAAACCATCAACAAGCTCAACCGCATCTCGCGGCAAATGCTCCAGACCTATGGCCGCGAGGCCACGCCGGAAGAACTGGCGAAGGAAATGGACATGCCCGAGGACAAGATCCGCAAGGTGATGAAGATCGCCAAGGAGCCGATCTCGATGGAAACCCCGATCGGCGATGACGAAGACTCGCATCTGGGCGATTTCATCGAGGACACCAACGTGATGTCGCCGGTGGATGCCACCACCGACATCAATCTGGTGGAAACCGTGCGCGACGTTCTGGCCGGCCTCACCCCGCGCGAAGCCAAGGTGCTGCGCATGCGCTTTGGCATCGACATGAATACCGATCACACGCTGGAAGAAGTCGGCAAGCAGTTCGATGTCACCCGCGAGCGCATCCGCCAGATCGAAGCCAAGGCGCTGCGCAAGCTGCGTCACCCGAGCCGCTCCGAAACCCTGCGCAGCTTCCTCGACAGCGAATGATTCCGGCGCCTCCCGCGCCCTGGGGCAGTCGGGAGATCGGATCAGCGTCTCACGTAGTGTCAGAGCGCCGAAAAAACGATGCCCCGGCTTCGGCCAGGGCATCTTCTTGATGGCGCGAGACGGATTGCTCAGCGTCCGCCGCGCGCGGCACCTTCGATTTTTTCGCCGGCTTTCTGGATATCGCGTCCGGCGCCGGCCATGGTGTTGCAGGCGGTCAATGCCAGCAAGGCCAGAATGGCAAATGCGGTGATGAAACCTCGCTTCATGATGTTCTCCTCGGGGACGGAAATTCGAGTGTGCAGAGCCGGCAAAAACCTCGACTGAATCTGCTTCTGCCAGTCAGTCACGCATCAGCGTGGACTTGCCGAACAGGCTTTCCACCAAATCGACGGCCAGTCTGGCGGTGGCATTGCGCTTGTCCAGTGCCGGGTTGACTTCCACCAAATCCAGCGATGCCAGCCGTCCGGTATCGGCAATCATCTCCATCATCAGCTGCGCCTCGCGGTAATTGACGCCGCCAGGGACGCGCGTACCGGTGCCCGGCGCGATCGCGGGATCGAGCATGTCCACGTCGAAGCTGACATGCAGATGGGTATCGGCATCCACGCCTTCCAAGGCTTCTTCCATGACCCGGCGCACACCGACTTCGTCGATATAGCGCATGTCGTAGATATCCAGCGCATGTTCCTTGACCAGCCGCTTCTCTTCCGGATCCACCGAGCGGATGCCGATTTGGCGCACCGTGTCGGCGGTAATGGCAGGTCCCTTGGCTCCCAGATTGACCAGCACTTCCGGCCCCAGGCCACACAGGCACGCCACCGGCATGCCGTGGATATTGCCCGAAGGCGTGATGGTGCTGGTGTTGAAATCGGCATGAGCATCCAGCCACAGAATGCGCAGCTTCTTGCCGGCAGCCTTGGCATGAGCGGCAACGGCGGCAATCGAGCCGATGGCAAGGCAATGGTCGCCCCCCAGCATGATCGGCATCCGGCCTGCGGTCAGCTCGCGGCTGGAGATATCAAATACCGCCTGATTCCAGGCCACCACTTCCTGCAAATGGCGATAACCCGCTACCGGTGTTGCGACCGGATTGCGGGGGCCACTGATGTCCCCCAGATCCCGCACATCGACGCCGCGTTCGGCAATCGCTTCGGCAAAACCGGCTACCCGCAGGGCTTCCGGCCCCATCGACGCACCGCGATGGGCTGCGCCCACATCGGTGGGTACGCCAAAGATCGAAACCGGGGGATATTGACGCATAAGTCCTCTGATGACTGCCATTGGGAGCCGTTTAGCTTAACTGTGCCTGATATCCCTGGCAAAATTCGGCAACGCGTGGCGACATGACGGAGAATGGGCAAGTTTTGCCCCCTGTGCCAATCACTTGAATACCGCATCCGTCTTTCATCTTTCGGTCGCGCCAATGCTGGACTGGACCGATACCCATTGCCGCAATTTCCATCGCCTGCTGGCACCTTCCGCACGCTTGTACAGCGAGATGGTGCATGCCAATGCCGTCATTCATGGCCCCCGCGCGCAGCTGCTGGCGCTTGATCCGGCCGAGCATCCGGTTGCCCTGCAGCTTGGCGGCAGCGATCCAGCCCTGCTGGCCGAGGCTACTGCCATCGCAGTGGCACACGGGTTTGACGAGATCAATCTCAACTGCGGCTGTCCGTCCGACCGCGTACAGGCCGGACGCTTCGGTGCCTGTCTGATGCGCGAGCCGGCGCTGGTGGCCGCCTGTGTCAACGCCATGCAGCAGGCTGCCGGGCATGTGCCGGTCAGCGTCAAATGCCGCCTTGGCGTGGATGACGACAACGATTACGAGCGCTTTCGCGGGTTTGTCGATACCGTGGCCGATGCCGGTTGCCGACACTTCATCATCCATGCGCGCAATGCGTGGCTGAAGGGACTTTCGCCCAAGGAAAACCGCGATATTCCGCCGCTGCGCTATGAATGGGCGTGGCGTCTCAAACAGGACCGTCCCCACCTGACTCTGGAGCTTAATGGCGGGCTTGTCAGCCTTGATGTCATCCTTGCACAGCAAGGGCGCGTGGATGGCGTCATGATTGGTCGGGCAGCCTATCATCAGCCTTATTGGCTGCATCAGCTCGACTGTGCCTTGCGCCAGCAAGTGCCACGTAGCCGATTGGCATTGCTGCTGGCATATCGTCCTTATGTCGAGCGACAGCTGGCGCAGGGTGTGCTGTTCAAGCACATTGCCCGGCATATGCTGGGCTTGTTCCATGGTGAACCGGGGGGCAGGGCATTTCGCCAGTTGCTGAGCGAGGGCAGCCACAAGGCAGGGCATGAAGTTTGGCTTCTGGATGAGGCGATCGCTCTTGTGTGCCGGTATGGTCACACAGCCTGAATGAGAAAGTTGTTTCCTGAATCGAGTTAAGGATGCGTTCAATGCCAGCCATCCAGACTGCCGAACCATCCAGCAACCCGCCCGGAGTCCTTGTGCGCTTCATCTCGCTGTTGCTTTGCCTGTTGTCCACCTTGCTGATGCCCGGCTTGCTGCTGGCGCAGGGACACCCGCACGGCGCAGCACCGCCTTTCGGTCGTGGATATGGCGCACCGCGTCCCCCTTCGTCGAACACATCTCCGCTGGTCGCACATCGGGACAGTGTTTCTGCTGCAGTGCGGCGCGTGGAGCGTGCCACAGGCGGGCAGGTTCTCAATGTGGAAAGCATGCGTTTTCAAGGCCGCGACATCTATCGCCTGAAAGTACTTGGCCCGGGAGGGCGGGTATCGGTGGTGGTGGATGATCCGAGCCGTTATCGCAGGCCGTTGTCACTGGAAGAATTCAATCTTCTGCGCGACGATAGGCAACACGACAATGATTGACCCAATATCACCCCGGCGTTCTGCCGCTACCGTCAAGGACTCCTCATGCGTATCCTCCTTGTTGAAGACGAAGCCCCACTGCGCGAAACCCTTGCCGCGCGCCTGAAGCGCGAAGGCTATGCCGTCGATGCTGCGCAGGACGGCGAAGAAGGCCTGTACATGGGGCGTGAAGTGCCGTTCGACATCGGCATCATCGACCTTGGCCTGCCCAAGATGAGCGGTATGGAGCTCATCAAGTCGCTGCGCGATGAAGGCAAGCAGTTCCCGATCCTGATCCTGACCGCCCGTTCCAGCTGGCAGGACAAGGTGGATGGCCTGAAGCAAGGCGCCGATGACTATCTGGTCAAGCCCTTTCATGTGGAGGAATTGCTCGCCCGCATCAATGCGCTGGTGCGTCGTGCTGCTGGCTGGAGCAAGCCTTCGCTCGAATGCGGCCCGGTGGTGCTCGACATGACCGCGCAGACGGTGACCGTCAATGGCCAGAATGTCGATCTCACCAGCTACGAATACAAGGTGCTGGAATACCTGATGATGCATGCCGGCGAGCTGGTCTCGAAGGCGGATCTCACCGAGCATATCTATCAGCAGGATTTCGATCGCGACTCGAACGTGCTGGAAGTGTTCATCGGCCGCCTGCGGCGCAAGCTTGATCCGGATTCCACCATCAAGCCGATCGAAACCGTGCGTGGTCGCGGCTATCGCTTTGCCATTCCGCGCAACTCCGAAACCTGAAAGGAATTGCCCTGACGGCGGCACGAGCTGCCGTCAGGGTCGCGATTGATGGCTTCTTTCTGGCGTCCGCGTTCACTTGCCGCCCGTCAACTTCTGGCGTCCGGGCTGGGACTTCTGGCCTTCATGATGCTGGTCGGTGTGGCGCTTGATCGTGCCTTCATCGATACGGCCGAGGACAATCTGCGCGATCGGCTGGCCGGTTATGCACTGGCCTATGCGGCCAGCACCGAGTTCGACGTGGACGGTTACCTGGTGCCGCCGTACCGTGCACCGGATCCGCGTCTTGATCGTCCTGGCAGTGGCCTGTATGCCCGCATGAACATTCCCAGCGGGCACTGGCACTCGTTGTCAAGCGAAGGCCCCGAGCTGCCGAAAACCGAGGCGCTGCCCGCCGATAGCGAGCATTTTGAGGGCCCTTTGCCGATGCGGCGAAGCGATGGACGCAATGGCGACGTTTATCTGTATTCGCGCAGTTTCGTCACGCCGGGTGCTCGGGGCGGAGATATTCACTACACCATTCACATCATGGAGGATACGCGTCCTCTGGATGCGCAGATCAACATCTTCCGGCGTGCCCTTTGGGTATATGTCGGCAGTGCGGCGATCGTGCTGCTGATTCTGCAAGTGTTCTCTCTGCGCTGGAGTTTGCGCCCCCTGCGGCACGTGATTTCCGAGCTGGAAAGAGTCAAGCAGGGGCATGCCACCGGGATGAGTGGTTATCACCCGCGGGAACTGGAGCCGCTGACCAGCAGCATCAATGCCTTCATTGAAAGCGAACGCACCAATCTGGAGCGTCAGCGCAATACGCTGGCCGATCTTGCTCACAGCCTGAAAACACCGCTGGCCGTGTTGCGCGCGCGCCTGGACAGCGATGCTTCCGAGAGCGAGCTGCGCGAAGAGCTGAATACGCAGCTGCATCGCATGAACAGTCTGGTGTCGTATCAACTTTCCCGAGCCGCTTCCAGTGGCCACAAATTGTTTTCCACGCCCATTACCGTTTTGCCACAGGCCGAGCAGATCGTGGTCGGGCTGGAAAAGATCTATGCCAGCAAGGGTGTCTTGTGCGAATTCGAGCTGCCCAATGAAAACATCCAGTTCCACGGCGAGCTGGGAGATTTGCAGGAACTTCTGGGAAATCTGCTGGAAAATGCCTTCAAATGGGCGCGCAGTCGCGTGCTGTTGACGGTTCTGCACCGTCCAGGCACCCGTGCCGGCCTGATTCTTGCTGTGGATGACGATGGTCCCGGAATCCCCGCCGAGAAAGTCGCCAGTATCTTGCAGCGTGGCGTGCGGGGTGATGAACGTGTGCAGGGGCACGGCATCGGCATGTCCATCGTGCAGGACATCATTCACGGCTATGGTGGCGATTTGCAGGTGCTCAAATCCGAAGAGCTTGGTGGCGCGCGCTTCGAAGTGCGCCTGCCCGGCCCGGTGTGAGAGTCGTGGGTGGCGGGCAATGCATGTCTGCCGGGGGTGTGTTGATTGTGGCGAGGGATCTTAGATGGCAGTGGTGCCGAACCATTGGCCGATTTGTGCGGTGGCTGCCATTGCCACGGCACCCCAGAACAGAACCCGCAATGCGCCTTTTGCCAATGGTGCTCCGCCCAGCTTTGCCGCTAGTGCGCCGAGCATGCCGAGCAGCAGCAGGGTGATGGCGGTGATGCTCCATGCCAGATGGCTTCCTGTCCACAACCATGCCAGCAACAGTGGCGGCAGTGCACCAACGGCAAACGCCGATGCCGATGCAAATGCGGCCTGGATGGGTCGAGCAGCCTGTTCTTCGCTCATGCCCAGCTCGTCACGCAGGTGAGCGCCCAGTGCATCATGTGCGGTCAACTCTCGTGCGACTTGTTCGGCCAGTGGTCTGGAAAGACCTCGCTGCATGTAGATGTGGGTCAGTTCGTTCAATTCGGCCTCCGGCATTTCCGCAAGTTCGCGGGCTTCCTTGTGGCGGTCGGCCGTTTCGGTATCGGCTTGCGAACTGACTGAGACATATTCCCCGGCCGCCATCGAGAATGCCCCGGCAACAAGGCCGGCCAGTCCGGTCATCAGCAGGGTGTTGGTCGATGCCCCGGCACTGGCAATGCCTACCAACAAGGCACTGGTGGAAATCAGGCCGTCATTGGCGCCCAAGACGGCGGCGCGCAGCCAGCCGACATGGGCATTGCGGTGACGCTCGTGATGAAAATTGGACATTTCCGGCTCCGGGAGAAATCAGATTCAATCATCCAGCATTTCCGCCACTCCCTGTTGCCAGAGATCAGTCAACGAGATTTCCCAGTGATGTATTCCGGGCGCCAGACCCAACGGCAGCTCGCCCTTGCCGATGGCAAACCCGCAGAAGGCGATGACGGCGGCAAGCAGCAAGGCGCCCACCTAGACGCGGCTGGTGGCAATGCCTTCCTGCCCGGCTTCGGCACGCTTCTTGCCGTGGAAAAGGCTGGCGACGAGATTCTCCCGGTGGCGCAAGCTGCTCCACAGCACGCCGGCCAGATGCAGCCCCACCATCGCCAGCGTGGCATTGGCAAGCACTTCGTGCGCCTCCTCCCAGAACTCGGCAAAGCCCGTCGGGCCGGCCACCATCTGCCAGCCGCTGATGACCTGCCCGAGCAGCAACAGCAGGAGCAGCACGACGGCCACGGCACCGGCCGGATTGTGGCCGAGGTGACGCCCCGACTTGCCGGACACATACGCCCGGATGGCACGCGGCCCGCGCACGAAGCTGGCAAAACGGGCATGGCGCGTGCCGATCAGCCCCCAAAGCAGGCGGAACAGCAACAGGCCGAACAGGGTATAACCGAGCAGCACATGCCAGAAACGCAAAGCGTCGCTGTCATGGGTCAGCCAGACGCCGGCAAAGCACAGCACCATCAGCCAGTGGAAAAGGCGTACCGGCAAATCCCATACCTTGACGCGCTCGGTGCGCGCGGGGGCTGGCGTGGCGGTTTCAAGCGGCGTATTCATGACAAGTCTCCCGCCCCGGACATTCGGTGCGTGATGCCAGAGTGGGACAGGAAACTTAGGCCGCCCTTAGCCGGGGGCAAGGGGCTTGTGCCGGCTCAATCCAGCACGCGACAGAACACCGCCTTGAGATAGCGCGACTCGGGTACCTGTGCCAGCCATGGATGGTCGGGGCCGGCACCGGCCACTTTCAGCACCTGCACCGTGCGCCCGGCATAGAACGCGGCGCGGCGCAGCATGTCGAGGAACTGTTCTTCGCTGACAAGGCCGGTACAGGAGAAGGTGGCAAACAACCCGCCGGGCTTGACCACGCCCAACGCCAGCTTGTTCATGTCGAGATATTTTTTCAGCGCGGCAATCACCTGCTCGCGGTCACGGGTCATCTTGGCCGGGTCGAGAATCACCACGTCGAACTGCTCGCCGTTGTTCGCCGCATCGCGCAGCCAGGGGAAAATATCGGCCTGGATGAAGCGCGGCTTGACCCCGTTCAGGCGGGCATTGCCCTTGGCGATTTCGATCACCGCCGGGTCAATGTCGATGCCCACCACTTCGCTGGCGCCACGCACTGCCGAATACACGGCAAAGCCGCCGGTATTGCAGCACAAATCGAGCACGCGCCGGCCGGCCACCTGATGCGAAAGCCACTCGCGGTTTTCGCGCTGGTCGGCAAAAAAGCCGGTCTTGTGCGCGCCGGCCGGGTCGGCACGGAAGCGGATGCCGTGCTCGACAATCACCGCAGGTTCGGTGCCCTGCGTGTCCCGGTAATCGAAGCTTTCCTGCTTTTGCACATGCTCGTCGGCAAAGCTGTGGAAGCGGCAGCCGGGGAACTCGCCGCGCAGCACATTGAAGATGGTTTCGCGCTGCCGCCACGCGCCGGCGCTGAAAAAACCGACCACGATCAGATCGTCATAGCGATCCACCACCAAGCCGCTGATGCCATCGCCCTCGCTGTGGAACACGCGCCAGGCATTGCTGCTGGCATCCAGCCGAAGTATTTCCCGGCGCAGGCGCACGGCCGCGGCAATCTTGCGCGCGAACCAGTCGGCATCGACCGGCACTGCCGGATCGGTTTCCAGAATGCGCAGGGCAATGCGCGAATGGCCGTTGTAAAACCCGTAGCCGATAAATGCGCCATCCACCCCGCGCACTTCGACGATGCTGCCGGGTTTCGGCCGCTCGGCCGGCTTTTCCACCAAGCGCTGAAAGATCCACGGGTGCGTGGATTTCCACGCGTTCTTGAGCCGGATGACGGGGAGGTTTGCGTTCATCGGCGTATTGTAAGGCGGGACTTGAAGACTCTGGAAAGGCGCAATTTTTCCGCAGAATGGGGAGGCTGAGGCGGTGGCGCGAGACTTCGCTGTCGCTGCTTCGATGATGTGGCAGGCTGTTGCTCGGAAATGCCTGACTCAGCCCTCGCTGTTCATCAGCTGGGTCAATGCATCGGCTTGCGCTTCCTGTGCCAACCGTTCGATGAGCGTATCCATTTGACCCTGTAGGATATTGGGCAGGTCGTACAGGGTCAGGCCTTCGACGCGGTGGTCGGTGATGCGGCCCTGCGGGAAGTTGTAGGTGCGGATGCGCTGGCTGCGATCGCCGCTGCCCACTTGCAGTTTGCGGCTGGCGGCCTGGGCGGCCTGTCGGCGTTCGATTTCGGCCTCGGCCAGCATTGCTGCCAGACGCTTCATCGCCTTGTCGCGGTTGGCATGCTGGCTGCGCTCGGTTTGCGATTCCACCACAAGGCCGCTCGGCAGGTGGGTGATGCGGATGGCCGATTCGGTCTTGTTGACGTGCTGGCCGCCGGCACCGCTGGAGCGGAAGGTATCGACCTTGAGATCGGCCGGGTTCAGCACGATGTCCACCTCGCCACTTTCCTCGGCAATGATGGCGACGGTGGCGGCAGAGGTGTGGATGCGGCCCTGCGATTCGGTTTCCGGCACGCGCTGCACGCGGTGGGTGCCCGATTCGTATTTCAGCCGGGCGTAAGCGCCGTCGCCTTCGATGCGGGCGATGATTTCGCGGAAGCCGCCGTGCTCGCCGGGGTTGGCCGATTCTACTTCCACGCGCCAGCCTTGCCGCTCGGCATAGCGGCTGTACATGCGGAACAGGTCGCCGGCGAAGATGGCGGCTTCGTCGCCGCCGGTGCCGGCGCGCACTTCCAGATACAGGCTGCCGTCGTCGCGGGCATCGCGCGGCACCAGGTGGCCGAGCAGTTCGGCTTCGAGTTCGGCAAGGCGCGTCTCGGCCGATTGGATTTCCTCGGCAGCCATGTCGGCAAGCTCGGGGTCGGCACGCATCTCCCGGGCGGCGGCAAGGTCGGCGCGGGCGCGGGCTTCTTCGCCCAGTGCGCGCGCCAGGGGTTCGAGCCGGGCGAATTCGCGCGAGAGGCGGCGAAACTCGTCCTGCCGGGCGATGATCGACGGCTCGCCGAGCAGGCGCTCGACCTCGTCGCGTCGCTCAATCAGCGCTTCCAGTTTCCGGCGCAGGCTCGCTTGCATCGTGGTCATCCAGGGCAGGGAACAGGCGCAGGGCAGCGCGCGCCAGCTCGGTATCGCCCGTGGCCGCGGCATCGCGCAGGGCGATGGTGGGGGCGTGCAACAGGCGGTTGGTCAGGGTGTGGGCGAGCAGCTCCAGTGCTGCCTGCGGTTCGCCGCCGGCGGCCAGCAGGCGCTGCGCCTTGCGCATGGCTTCGTCGCGGGCGGCGTCGCCGTGTGCACGCATTTGTCGCAACGGCGTATCGTTGCGGACTTGGCGCATGCGCTCCATGAAGCGTTCGGCATGCAGACGTGCGATGGCCTCGGCTTCCGCGGCGGCTTCGCGGCGGCTGCGCCGGTTGTCCTCCACGGTGCGCTCAAGATCGTCCACGGTGTAAAGGAAAACATCATCCAGCGTGGCCACGTCGGCGGCGATGTCGCGGGGGACAGCCAGATCCATCAACAGCATGGGGCGATGGCGGCGTGCTTCGAGGGCGGCCGCGACATGCGTGCGGTGCAGAATCGGTTCGCGAGCCGCGGTGGCGGAAAACACGATGTCGGCCTCGGCCAGATGGTGCTCAAGCTCGCCGAGGGGCAGGGCAAGACCGCCATGACGGCTGGCAATGTCCTGCGCGTGTGCCAGCGTGCGGTTGGCGACCATCAGGCGCTTGACCCGCCCCTCGCTCAGATGCTTGGCGGTCAGTTCGATGGTTTCACCGGCGCCGATCAGCAGTACGCAGGCATCTTCCAGTCGAGAGAAGGTGGTTTCGGCAAGACGCACGGCAGTGGAAGCCACCGAGACCGGGTGTTGGCCGATGCGGGTATGGGTGCGAGTGTGCTTGGCGGTACCGAAGGCTTGCTGGAACAGTCGGTCGAGCTGGCTGCCCAGCACGCCTGCTTCGCGTGCGGCATTCCAGGCATCCTTTACCTGACCGAGAATCTGTGGCTCGCCCAGCACCAGCGAGTCCAGCCCGGCAGCTACCCGGAACAGGTGTTGCACGGCCTCCACGTCGCGGTGCCGGTACAGGTGATGCGTCAGTGGTAATCGCTCGCCGGGACGCTCGGCCAGCCAGTCCTCGAGTACCTGGCCATCGCCCTCAATCCACGCATACAGTTCGGTGCGATTGCAGGTGGAAAGCAATACCGCTTCGCGTACGCCGGGCATGGCCTGCAATGCCGCCAAGGCATCCGGCAGGCTGGTGGCGTCAAATGCCAGCCGTTCGCGCAGGGCCACTGGCGCGGTCTGGTGGTTGACGCCCAAGGCGTGGAAGGCGGGGCCATTCGGCATGTTCAGCGCGGGGCGATTAAGCTAGTTCCAATCGAACCGCGCATTTTACTCTCATGCCTGCGATGCACCGTATTGTCCTTGCTACTGCGTTCTCGTTCCTGTCGTGTGTTGCACCTGCATTGGTGGCCGCGGATGGCGAGCAAGCTGCCTTGCCGGTATCGGACACCGGGCTGGAGGCCGCGTTGTCGGGTGAATTTGCGTTGCAGGCCGGCCGGCTGGACGAGGCGGCACGCCATTATCTGGATGCGGCACGTGCCAGTGGTGATGTGGGATTGGCCGAGCGCGCCACGCGCATTGCTCTTCTGGCTCGACAGAACGAACTGAGCGGTGAGGCGCTTCGGCTTTGGCAGCAATTGGGCAAGGCTTCGGCTTCGATGCATGCGGCCGAGGCGGCACTGGCGCTGAGGTTGGGCGAGAGGCGGCAGTTGTATCGTCAATTGGACGCCCTGCTGGGAGGCTCGCTGCCCAATGGCTGGCGCTATGCCCTGCTGGCATTGATGGCCGATGGCGACAGCCCGCTGGCAGCGGAAGCCCTGGCGCATGTTCACAAGCGTGCCTTGTTGCCCGCTGATGCCGAAGCCTGGCTGGCGGCAGCCGAGTTGGCGCGGCAATTGCGACAGCCGCAATTGCTTGAGCGTCTGGCGGAGGAGGCCGCAAGGCGGTGGCCGGAAGATACCCGCATCCTGCTGCTTCAGGCGGTCACCACGCGCGAGGTTGGTGATTTGGCACGCGCACGCGCGCAGCTTTCTGCCTTGCAGGCACGCATGGAAGGTATGCCCCCGTTGCGCCTTGCCTTGGCCGAGCAGTATGAAGCATTGGGCGATGCGGCCAGTGCTGCCCTGGTGCTGGCCGGTGGCGAGCAGGACTTGCAGACCCGCGCATTGCGTGCAGCCATGCTGGAATCGGCAGATGATAAGGAGGGTTTGCGCAAGTTGTATGTCGAGCTGGAACAGCATTATCCCAACCGGGATGACGAGGATCCGCGGCCTTGGCTGCTGCTTGGGCAGGTGGCCGAATCACTCGATGATCATCAGCAAGCCCTGCATTGGTACGCGGCGCTGCATGACACTGCGCTGGCCGAAATCGCCCGTCTGCGTGCAGCGATCACCCGTCATGGAATGGGGGAGAAGGAGCAGGCTTTTGCCGAACTTCGGCAATTGCAATTGCAGGCGGACATCGATCCGGAGGTGCAGCGCGATGCCTATTTGACCGAGGCCGAGCTTTACCGTGAAGACGGTAACACCGATGCCGAGTTTGCCGCCTATGCACGAGGTCTTGCCGCATTGCCGGACGAAATCGCCATCCTGTACGCGCGCGGTCTTGCCTGGGAGCGGCTGGACGATATTGCCCGGGCCGAAGCCGATTTGCGTCAGGTTTTGCTGATTGCGCCGGACAACGTGGCGGCACTCAACGCGCTGGGTTATACCCTGGCCGATCGCACCACGCGCTACCGCGAAGCGCTGGAACTTATCGACCGTGCCAGGGTGGCCGAACCGGGCAATGCCGCCATCATCGATAGTCACGGCTGGGTGCTGTACCGGCTGGGGCGCAAGCAAGAGGCATTGGCACAACTCAAGCGCGCCTTCGCTCTCCAGAAGGATGCGGAAATTGCTGCCCATATCGGGGAGGTTCTGTGGATGCTGGGGCGGCGGCAGGAGGCCAGGCAATATCTGGACGAGGCTATCCGCATTGATCCGGAAAACCGCTCGCTCAAGCGTACGCTGGAAAGGATCGGAGTCACGCCATGAACATGCTTTCCCGCTCCGGCCATACCGGGAGGATGCTCATCGTTTTGCCTTTGCTGCTGCTGGCCGCATGCAGCCGAGGCTATCTCAGGGGAGATGTGCCGCAACCTGCCTCTTACGCGTGTGATGGTGCAGGTGAAGATACCAACCCGCACTGCGCCAAGCTCAAGGCGGCTCTGGCAGAGCGTCGGGCGGTTGATGCCTCCTCGTGGCAGATGCAAGGCCGGGCAGCCATTCGCAAAGGCAATGAAGGCGGCAATGTGCGCCTGGAGTGGCGGCAACAGGATGCCGATCATTATCAAATCACGCTGGCAGCTCCCATCACCCGGCAGAGTTGGCAACTGGATGTGCGCCCGGGCAATGCAGTGATTCACGGCCTGCCGGAGGGCGCGCGCGAAGGCCGTGATGCCGAACGACTGCTGCGGGAAACTACCGGCCTGGTCTTTCCGCTGGGCAATGTGTCAGGCTGCCTGCGCGGCTTGCCGGTACTGCCGGATGCTGCTGTCGGCCATGCAGTCTTTGATGGCCATAGCCGGCTGATTGCGTTGATGCTGAAAACCGGCTGGCATTGCCGGCTGGAGTATCGAGACAGTGAAATGTACCCGCGCCGCATCACCATGGCGTTTCATGGGGACAACCAAAAAGCGGATCCGGAAATCCGCGTGGTGGTGGACAGATGGAGTGGCGAGGAAGAATGAGTCCAACCGATTTTCCGCCGGCCGAAGGCTGGAGCCGCTGGCCGGCACCGGCCAAGCTCAATCTGTTTCTGCACATCACCGGCCGCCGCAATGATGGCTATCACCACCTGCAAACCGTGTTTCGCCTGCTCGATTTTGCCGACGACATCCATCTGCGCGTGCGTAGCGATGGGCAGATTCGCCGCCACGGCAGCGGCTTGCCGGGTGTGGCCGAGGCTGATGATCTGGCCGTGCGTGCCGCCCGGCTGTTGCAGGCCCATGCCGGCAGCCCGCTGGGAGCGGATATCGCCATCGAAAAACGCATCCCGGCCGGGGGCGGTTTCGGGGGCGGCTCCTCGGATGCGGCTACCGTGCTGGTGGCGCTCAATTGGCTGTGGCAAACCGGGCTGGATGAGGATGCACTTGCCCGGCTCGGTCTTGCCCTGGGTGCGGATGTGCCGGTATTCGTGCGCGGCCGCAACGCCTGGGCCGAGGGGGTGGGCGAGCGCCTGACCCCGATGGCCTTGCCGCCGGCCTTTTATCTGCTGGTTTTCCCCGGCGTGCATGTGCCGACGGCGAAACTTTTTTCCGCAGAGGATTTGACTCGTGACAGCAAATCCATCACAATGCAGCACTTCCTTTCCGGGAAGCCGGTCGGCAACGCGTTCGAGCCGGTGCTGAGAAGGCAGGAGCCCGCCGTCGATGCGGCGCTTTCCTCACTCTCCGCATTCGGTACGGCACGCTTGACCGGCAGCGGCAGCGGCTGTTTTGTC
Source organism: Lysobacter sp. (assembly GCA_041855065.1). Classification (GTDB taxonomy): domain Bacteria; phylum Pseudomonadota; class Gammaproteobacteria; order Xanthomonadales; family Xanthomonadaceae; genus Solilutibacter. The sequence goes on along the minus strand of JBHADJ010000162.1, from coordinate 5,545 downwards.
GAGTTCGCCAAGCGCGAGGCGGCAGAAGCAGCACAAGCCCGATTGCCTGCGCAGTTCGAGGCACGGGTGGCCGAAGGCAGAGCACAATCGCCGCTGCTGGAAGCCTTGGAAAGGTACAAACTAGGGGCGTCGCCAAGTGGTTAAGGCACCAGGTTTTGATCCTGGCATGCGTAGGTTCGAATCCTTCCGCCCCTGCCAAATTCGACAAACGCAGTGATGGAACGCCGGGCTCGCCGCCCACCGACCGCACTGCGTTTTTTGTTCCTGCTTCCACTGCTCCGGTGATCCGATGGACGATCGCAATCTTCTGGTTTTTTCCGGCAACGCCAACCGCCCGCTGGCCAAGGCCGTGTGCGATGAACTTGGCATTCGCATGGGCAAGGCGCTGGTCGGGCGTTTCTCCGACGGCGAAGTGCAAGTGGAAATCGAAGAAAACGTGCGCGGCAAGGACGTGTACGTCATCCAGCCGACCTGCGCCCCGAGCGCCGAGAACCTGATGGAGCTTCTGGTGCTGATCGACGCGCTGCGCCGCGCCTCGGCCGCGCGCGTCACTGCCGTGGTGCCGTATTTCGGCTATGCCCGGCAGGATCGCCGTCCGCGTTCGGCGCGCGTGCCGATTACAGCCAAGGTGGCCGCCAGCATGTTCTCGGCAGTGCATACCGACCGCATGCTGACCCTCGACCTGCATGCTGACCAGATTCAGGGCTTTTTCGACATCCCGGTGGACAACGTGTACGCCTCGCCGCTGCTGCTGGCCGATATCTGGCGTGCCTACGGCACCGACAACATGGTGGTGGTTTCGCCCGACGTCGGCGGCGTGGTGCGCGCCCGTGCCATCGCCAAGCGTCTGGACGATGCCGACCTTGCCATCATCGACAAGCGCCGGCCGAAGGCCAACGTCGCCACGGTGATGAACATCATCGGCGACGTGGCAGGCAAGAACTGCGTGCTGGTGGACGACATCGTCGATACCGCCGGCACACTGTGCGCCGCCGCCGCCGCCCTGAAGGAGCACGGCGCGGCCAAGGTTGCGGCCTACATCACCCACCCGGTGCTGTCGGGGCCGGCCATCGACAACATCGCGCGTTCGGCGCTGGACGAGCTGGTGGTGACCGATACCATCCCGCTCTCCGATGCCGCCCGCACCTGCGACAAGATTCGCCAGCTTTCGGTGGCGGAAATGCTGGCCGAAACCATTCGCCGCATTTCGCAGGAAGAATCGGTCAGCTCGCTGTACGTGGATTGACCCCGCATTCCGCGGCCTTCCGGTCGTGCAATCGGCTCCTCTGGTCGCGGGGGAGTCGCCCGGCCGCAGCGATGCGGCTCTCACAACCCAAAGAGACAACATCATGTCGAAAGAACACAAACTGACCGCCTATGGCCGCAACGACGAGGGGAAAGGTGCGAGCCGCCGCCTGCGTCGTGACGGCAAACTGCCCGCCGTGATCTACGGTGGCGACCAGGCCCCGCAAAGCATCACGCTGGATCAGGAGCCGGTATGGCTCGCCCAGCAACATGACTGGTTCTACTCCTCGATCATCACCCTGTCGGTGGATGGCAAGGCACAGCAAGTGCTGCTGCGCGACATGCAGCGCCACCCGTACAAGCAGGTCATCATGCACCTGGACTTCCAGCGCGTGAAGGCCGGCGAAAAAATCCACGCCCGCGTGCCGCTGCACTTCATCAACATCGAAAACTCGCCGGCCGGCAAGTCGGCCGAAGTCTCGGTGACCAGCGAACTCAACGACGTCGAAGTGGTGGTGCTGCCGAAGGACCTGCCGGAATTCATCGAAGTCGATCTTGGCCAAATCAAGGCCGGCGACACCGTGCACCTGTCGCAGGTGAAGCTGCCCAAGGGCGTTGAACTGGCGCACGCGGCCGAAGGCGATCACGACGTGGCCGTGGCCGTGGCGCGCTTCGTCAAGGAAGAAGCCGAAACCCCGGCCGCCGAAGGCGACGCCGAGTAATTGGCAAGATGACGGTGCGGCCGAGTGCCGCACCGTCCTTAACACATGAGCGAATTGCGCCTGATCGTCGGCCTTGGCAACCCTGGTGCCGAACATGCCCGAACCCGCCACAATGCGGGTTTTCATTTGCTTGATGCGCTGGCCGAGCGTGCCGCCGCCCCGTGGCGGGCGGAAGGCAAACTGTTTGGCGAAGTCGCCCGCGCCACCTTGGCCGGCCACGACGTCTGGCTGCTGAAGCCTGCCACCTTCATGAACCTGTCCGGCAAATCGGTGCTGGCTGCATTGCAGTTCTGGAAAATCGCCCCCGAACAAATGCTGGTCGCACACGATGAACTGGACTTGCCGCCAGGCGTGGCCCGATTGAAATTCGACGGTGGCCACGGTGGCCAGAACGGCCTGCGCGACATCATGCGCGTCCTCGGCCATGGTGCCTTCCACCGCCTGCGCATCGGCATCGGCCATCCCGGCCACAAAGACCGCGTAACCGGCTGGGTACTTGGCCGCCCGAGTCACGAGGACAATATCCTGACCGAGCGCGCCATCGACGCCGCCATCGACGTCCTGCCACTGGCCCTCAAAGGCGACTTCAACGAAGCCATGAAACGCCTGCACACGAAATAGCAGCAAATTCTAGCTCACTGGGATTTGTGCACTAGCCGGAACCCGCCCGTTAGGCGGTAACCGAAGCAATGGCTGCCACCGAATGCTTTGGACAAAAGTGATGACCTTGTCGCCATCTTGGCGCAAGGTGGCGTTTGACGACGCCATCACCCGCCAAGTGAGTTGGTTTCGAGACTTTCCTGGCTTTATTGACCAAGCAATGCAGGAGATCGCAGCAGGCCGACCTATGCATCGTGGGCGAGTCACCCCAATCTCTTTCGTCCCGGCAGATGTGCTTACGAAAATCCAACACGGAGTGATGGATGGGTCTCGGGAACGATTACCACCAACGCCTATTGTCCCAATTTTTGCAGCCAGAGACCGAGAGCTGTATCACGCGCTGCGAGGGGGGCAAAAATGGGCAGGCCGGGAAGATATGCTGGCGCTGGTGGCAGAAGAGGCTAAAAACCTACCAAGGTGGGCCGACATCCCGGATGTACTTTGGCTGATGGAGAAATCACCACGACAACTGATATTGGCAAAGCCAATAGATACCGCCCATTACATGACGGTGGTTATTCTTCTGAACGCAAAAGAGGGGAGGAAGAGCGAAGTGCTCAATTGGGTGCAGATATTCGAGATAGGCACTCGAACGACAATGACACATCTTGTCTTGCTGCGAGGGCAGTGGAAGAGCCCCTAGGGCCGGATTCGAACCGACATAGCGGGAAGCGCTTAAGCACGACCCCCCCGTCTACCTGGCGCGGGTTCTACTAGGGGCAAGAGGATAGTACCATGCCACACATCACCATTCAGCTCGACGACGCCGATATACAGCGTGCCTTTTCGACTTTGGCAGAACAGGCTCGGACGGGCAGAAAGTCTAAAGTGAATGTGACACGCGCTATTGGCCATGCTTCACCGATCGGCTTTTTGACAAAAAGCACACTCACGGCATTGAATAAGCCTGCTCGCGCCACTTGCATGGAGTTGCCTGCAATGGTGCCGGACAGTGCATTGATCTCCATGACTGACCACCAGATTTATCACCAGATTTATCACGCATTGCGCGAAGCTAAGGGTGACCGTGATGTGATTCGCCGGGCTTTGCAATCACTCCCGGACTGGATACGCATGGACGATACCCTGCTCTACCGCGAGCAGGATACGCTGCATTTTGCCCGACCTTTACCGGATGGCCGCTATGTCGTTGCGGTGTTACGCTGGAACGAAGTGCCCAACAAAGCCAAGGAAAAGGTGCCCGGCAATTGGGTCATTACACTGAAAGTGGTAAAGGGTTTCTCGGGTATCCGAGTGAGATAGATAATTACCGACCTCGGGGCAGGATTCGAACCTGCTACCCCGTACATGTTCCGATGCACCATCCAGATTCCGTAGTCTGGTCTCTGCCAAGATCGGCAACTATCTTGGTCTAGGACTATACACCATGCCAAACATCACCATTCAACTTGACGATGCCAATATCCAGCGCACCTTTTCGACGTCAAGGCAGCAATTCGGGCAATAGATGTACATCAATCTGTTGCAACGCAAGCCCTGCGACCTTTGCAGTCTGCCTTGCTCAGCATCAGTGACCGGCAGATCTATCATGCCTTGCGGGATGCCAAAGGGCATCGACATGACGTGCTGCAAGGGGTATTGAGCCTGCCGAATTGGTTGGTGTTGCCAGACACGGGATCTATCGAGATGGTGCCGATACGCTGCTGTTTGCCCGTCGCATGCCTAATGGGCGCTATATGACAGCCGTTTTCAGGACTGATGATCTGCCCAATCGGGTGAAAGAGCGTGTGCGGGGTAACCGCTTTATCAGCATGAAAATGCTGGGCGAACTCAACTACGAACGATTGAAATAGTAATGCCCGGCCTAGAGTAGGAATCGAACCTACACACTTGTCACTGCGGGTCGCAGCTTCACCGTTACCAACGCACGGTTTGCCCTAGATCGAGCATGAAGGGACTATACCATGAACACAATGACTATTGCCCTTGACGACGCCAATATACAGCCGCAAGAACATCACCGTGCAGGCCGTGGACACTATTGAATTTGCAGATTTGGATGCGCTCAGGCGCTGGCCTGTACTGGAGGGGCACTGGGAGGATTTGGAGTAAGAAGTAACCCGGCTTGGGGCCGGACTCGAACCGACACCAGAGCACGCTATGCGTGGTCCCCCATCTACCTGAGCAGGGATCTACCAAGCCGAGCTTAGTCAGAGTATATACCATGCCAAACATCACCATTCAGCTCGACGACGCCGATATACAGCGCGCCTTTTCTACTTTGCGGCAGCACTTTGGCAACACCACCCATGTGATGCACGAAATCGGCGAAATCCTGCTGGCCAGCACCCAAGCGCGTTTTTCAACCGGGATTGGCCCCCACGGCATCGCTTGGGCGCCGCTCAAACGCGAAAGCCGCACGCCGCTGGTCAAAGGGGGCACGCTACGCGATCAAATCAGCACCCGTGCAGGCGATGGCTGGGTGGAACTGCATGCGAATGCCAACTACGCCTGCTTCCATCAGGAGGGCACGCGTGGGCCGTATGAAATCAAACCCAAGAGCAAGAAGGCACTGAAGGTGGCGGGTGTGGGAGTGCGGAAGAGAGTCACTCACCCCGGCATTCCGGTTCGCCCGTTCATGGGCGTCTCCGATGATGATCGTAGGCAGATTGCCGCCTTCCTGCAAAAGCTGGTGCAAGATATCTGAGGCAATCTGCATAAAATGCCACGCAAGCGGCTCTGGTGTGTTTGCGGGGCTGCGACACCAGTTGAAGGGTGAGTGGTGTGCGGGGTTGGACACGGCCTGGCTTGCTTCTCCCTGCTGACAGAGAAAGGCGCACGCTAGGGCCTGTTAACACTACCGTAACCCGTCGGCGATGAGAGCAAAGCAGATGAAGGCAAGGAACATCACGTCGAGCTTCTCAAACCTGGAGAAGATTCGGCGGTAGCCCTTGAGG
>JBHADJ010000161.1:0-22283 GCA_041855065.1 Lysobacter sp. | reverse complement strand
CTTGTGCGTGCGGGTTTCGTACTGGTCGCGCGCGTCCTTGTCGACGTGCGGCGAGACGAGCACGGTGTAGCGTTCGGTCTTGGTCGGCAGCGGGATCGGGCCACGCACTTGCGCGCCGGTCCGCTTGGCCGTCTCGACGATTTCGCTGGCCGAGCGATCGATCAGGCGATGATCGAAAGCCTTGAGCCGGATGCGAATCTTTTGGTCCGCCATGACGGAGATTCCTCAAGTAAAGTCAAAAGAGCGACAGGTGCGACCGCTGGCCGAAGCCGTGCCGCACCCCATGATTCAGGCCAACACTCGCGTATCGACCCGGCAAATCATCCCTAAAACGAAAAGCGGCCCGGTCTCCCGGTCCGCCCAGACAAAACACAAACGCATAGCTCGCCAATCAATCTGATCAAGCCGCACGACTGTCCTTGGTCTGGCGAATACGAAGCACTTCCTGTGCCTCATTTCGCAGAATTTCCAGCCCACCCAACAAAGCAGATGAGGCATGGAGCCGCGCATTCTCGCAGAACCCTGACGGAAAAGCAAGCCTTTACGGCACAAGTCCTCCCACCCCACCAACAGCACCGACAATCAACCTGGCTCAGCGCACCATTCCGGTGCCTGGTGGCGGCACATTCGGAGGCGAATGGCTCGCACGCGCGCGCAAACCAAGCTGGCGTGTTCTATTCAGAAGCTCAGGATCGCAATCACACCCTTGCTTTCACCCGGCACCACACGCACATGCCAGCCATACAGCGCACACAGGCGACGCACGATGGAAAGCCCGATGCCGCCTCCCTGGGTATGCTCGGCATGAGCACCCCGATAACCGCGCTCGAACAGTCTCGCCGCTTCCTCGCTGGACAGCCCCGGCCCGGAGTCGATGACCTCCACCGCATTGTCCAGCAGGCGTACCACTACTTCACCGCTCGCCGTGTACTTGACCGCATTGCCGATCAAATTGCCCAGCGCCACGCTGACTGCCGCCTCAGGCGCCTCAACCACCAATCCGCTCCTGCCTTCCAGCCGCAGATCCAGCTTCTTGCCGCGCAGCTGCGAGCGATGCGCATCCAGCAGTTGTTCGGCAAGACGCGCCACGTCGGTTTGCCCTTGCCCGCGCTCATTGCGCGAAAGCTGCAACAGGGCACTGGTGAGATCGGTACCGTTCTGCTGGGCGCGATGGATGCGCAAAAGGCGCTGGCGCGTCTTTTCATCCAGATTGTCCTGCGAGAGCAGCAGTTCGGTGGCACTGCGAATCACCGCCAACGGGGTTCGCAACTCGTGGCTGACGTCGGCATTGAACTCGCGGTCGCGCTGCACCACTTCGGTCAGCCGCCCCGAATAGTCATCCAGCGCCTTGGCCAACTCACCCACCTCGTCATCGGCAAAGAAAGGAGCCAGACGTTCGGGATCGGAACTGCCGCCGGCTCGACGCAGACGGCGTGCCAGATCGGTTACCGGGCTCATCACCTTGGAAGCCGACCACCAGCCCAGCAACAGTGAGAGCAAACCGAACAGCACCACGGCGAACCAGACTGCCCGCTGGATGCGCGCTTCTGCACTCACCGCCTGACTGATGTCGTAAGCCAGGAAAAACCAAGCCCGATCCGTCTTGCGCACCGCCAGCATGTAAGGTGCCGGATCGTTGTTCTCGTCAGTGCCGATGATGGTGTGGATGCCATCTTCGAGTGCCGCCCATTCTGGTCGCTCCAGTCCCACCCGTGCCCAACTTTCGGGCAGATAGATGAAGGCTTTCATCTGCTCGACTTCGACTTCCGGTGCGATGTTCGGATCGCCAGTTTCGGCAAAGGTGCGCGCAGCGGCAGCGATGTTCTTGTTCAGTGTGTCGGCCACCAGCTCGTTCTGCACATTGCTGCGCACCACCTCGGTGGCGTAGGCAAACAACAGCGTCAAACTCAGACCGAGCAGGAAGAACGACCAGATGATGCGGCTGCGCAGACGACGACGACGCTGCCTGCGCGGTTTTTCCGGGCGAGTGGCCGAGACCGGATTAGCGCCCGTCATCCGGTGCTGCAATCCGGTAGCCAATGCCATGGCGGGTATGAATCAGCGGCGTGGCAAACGGTTTGTCCACCACCGCGCGCAGGCCGTGAATATGCACTCGCAACGAATCGGAGTCCGGCAGCTCCTCACCCCATACCCGGGTTTCCAGATCCTGCCGAGTCACCACGGCGGGACTCGCCTCCATCAGCGCTTGCAGGATCTTCAGTGCCGTCGGGTTCAATTGCAACGACTTGCCTTCGCGCTCGACTTCCAGCGTATCAAGGTTGTATTTCAGGCTGCCGACCTGCAGTTCGCGCACCACCATGCTGCTCTTGCCGCGGCGCGCCAATGCGTTCAGACGCACACCGACTTCCTGCAGGGCAAACGGTTTCACCAGGTAATCATCGGCGCCGGCATCGAAACCGTCGATCTTGTTTTCCAGCATGTCCCGTGCCGTCAGCATCAGCACCGGCGTATCCTTGCGCGCATCGCTGCGCAGGCGACGGCAGACTTCCAGCCCGTCCATGCCCGGCAGATTCAGGTCAAGCACGATGGCATCGAAACTCTCCACCACGGCCAAGTGCAGCCCGGTGATGCCGTCGGCAGCAAAATCCACGACATGACCACAGTCTTCAAGATAGTCGCCCAGATTGGCGGCGATATCCTGGTTGTCCTCAATCACGAGTATACGCACGGGTTCTCCCAAAGCAGAAAGACAGCCACATGATCCACCCGAATCACGCCACCGGATAGTACCCTGCCTCAGCGCTTTTTGCGTACGTACAGCACCAGGGAGTGATCCTCCAGAATGTAGCCGTGCCGGGCGGCGATTTCACGCTGGAGCTTTTCGATGTCGGTGCTCTCGAACTCGATGATGCGCCCGCTGTCCAGATCCACCATGTGATCGTGATGATCGCCGCGGTCAAGTTCGTATACGGCCTGTCCTCCCTCGAAATTGTGCTTGAGCACCAGCCCGGCCGCCTCGAACTGGGTCAATACCCGATACACGGTGGCAAGGCCGATGTCTTCCTTGTCGGCGATCAGTTGGCGATAGATGTCTTCTGCCGTCATGTGGCGGCTGTCATTGGTTTCCAGAAGCCTCAGGATACGTACACGCGGGTGCGTCACCTTGAGCCCGGCATTGCGAATATCGTCTTTGTCCATCAAGTCCTCCAAGCGGTCTGTGAATGCAGGCGAGCGGGCAGCCCAGAGGGGCAAGCTAGCATTTTGCGTTGCGTGTATTATCACCCAACCCAAGTCGATTCCCTGCACGTATGTCCAACCCGCGCCTCCTCCGCTCCCTTGCTCTTGTTGTCCTGGCCTTTGCCATCACCGGCTGCGGAGTGCTCTACCGTCAACCCATCTATCAAGGCAACCTCCTGGATCCACAGATCGTCGAGCAATTGCAGGTTGGCATGAGTCGCCAGCAGGTTGCCGGCATGCTTGGCACCCCTTCCATCGAGGATCCGTTCCATCAGAATCGCTGGGATTACACCAGCACCCAGCGCCGTGGACGCACCGGCAAGACGGAAATCAAGAACTTCGTCGTGTACTTCCGCGATGATGCCCTCACCCACTGGGAGGGGGACTATTTCCCCAATCAGGATGCCGAGCTTTCCAAACGCTCGGTCAAAGACTTCGGCCACAACCTGCGCCGCGATCCCCGCCGCCGCTGAGCTTCCCGTCCAACCTCTGCTTCCCAAGCCCTGCGCTCAGTTGCGGGGCTTTTTTTCGAGGGCACGTGCCGCTTCCGCCCGCTCGCGGCGCGCCTTCTTGGGATCTACCTGCAAAGCCCGCAGAAGTTCGAGCCGATCACCCTCCCGAAGCACGCAGGAGAGCGACACTCGACGCCCGAATATGGCCTGCCCTGCATGCGGAAAATCTTCCGCAATCGGGCAGGCAGCCAAGGCATCGGCCACCGTGCTGCCTTCGGGCAGCGCCAGCACACACTGCGCAATCTTGTCAGGCCAAGCCGCCAGTATCGTGATTTTCACGCCGGCTGACTCATCGCCGTGCGCACGAAATCATCCACCATGCGGTCAGCCAGCCCTTGCAGACCCAGCTTGATGACCGGCCCCAGCAAGCTGCTGGCAGGCTCGAATTCCAGCTGCAGCGATACCTTGCAGGCAACATCCGAGAGCGGCTTGAAGTCCCAGCGCCCGTGCAGCTTCTTGAACGGGCCATCGAGCAGTTGCATGTCCATCGAGCGCCCCGGCTGCATCCGGTTTTCGGTCAGAAACCAGGTCTTGAATCCGGCCAACTGCAAGTCCAGCCGGGCGCGCATGCGCGTTTCCTCGCGGAGTTGAACGCTCGCACCGGTGCACCAACCGAAGCGTTGTGGATAGGATTCCACATCCACCACCAGCGCATACATCGCCTCTGCCGTGCGCTTTACCAAGGCACTGCGCTCAATCCGATTGGCCACCCGACTTCCTCACTGCAAATTTTCTGCCATATGGGCGACAATGCCCGGATGAGCAAAGCCGCAAAAAACAAGACTGCCAAGGATAAGGCAAAGAACACCACGATTGCCCTGAACAAGCGTGCCCGGCATGAATACCATCTGGAGGAGCGCCACGAAGCTGGCCTCGTGTTGCAAGGATGGGAGCTAAAGGCCATTCGCGCCGGGCGCGCCAATATCGGCGAAAGCTACGCCATCATTCGGGATGGCGAAATGTTCCTGTTCGGGGCACAAATCACGCCACTCATCCAAGCCTCCACGCATGTGCGCGCCGATGAACGCCGTACCCGCAAGCTGCTGCTGCACCGGCGCGAAATTGACACCTTGATCGGCCGCATCCAGCGTGATGGCTACACCCTCATCCCAACAGCTCTGTACTGGAAGGGAAACCGTGTCAAGGCCGAGATCGCCCTGGCCAAGGGCAAGCAGGCTCACGACAAACGCGCAGCCAGCAAGGAAAGGGACTGGAGCCGGGAAAAACAGCAAATCATGCGCCGGCACAACAAATACGCCTGACCTGTCCGCATTGCCTCTCACTCGGTCAGTGGCCAACCACCCAAGCAAAACGGGTGTAATCGGCAGGCGTGGTGATCTTGAAATTGTCCTCACGCCCTTCCACCAGTTTCGGATGAATGCCGCAGCGCTCCATTGCCATGGCTTCATCGGTCACCTCCACACCGTCCTCTTCGGCGCTGAGCAACGCCTTCAGCAACGCCTCGCGCGGAAAGGCTTGCGGAGTCAGTGCCCGCCACAGGTTCTCCCGCGGCTCGGTGGTGATGCTGTAACCACCGGCATTACTGCGCTTCAAGGTATCGCGTACCGGAGCAGCCAGAATCGCCCCCTGTCGCTGCCCCTCCAGTGCGGCCAACAAAGCATCAATGTCGTCCGAATGCACATTTGGACGGGCCGCATCGTGCACCAATACCATGGCATCGGCCTGCACTTCGTCCGGCAATGCCCGCAGCCCGTTGCGAACCGATGCTGCCCGGCTCGCCCCACCGCGGCAAACGTGCACCGGCTTGCCATGACAGCGGGTCGGCAGAATGATCGGACACTGCCCATTGGCCGGCAATACCAGCATCGCACCGGCGATGCCTGGATGTGCAAGCAATGCCTCCAGTGTGTGCAGCAAAATGGGTTTGCCCGCCACTTCAAGATATTGCTTGGGCAACACGCCCCCGAAACGGCTGCCCTGTCCGGCAGCCGGGATAATGCACCAGTACTTCATTGCGCCGGTGGCGTCTGCGGCGGCTTGCTTTCCACCACCCGATAGAAAGTTTCGCCAGGTTTGATGAGGCCGAATTCATCGCGTGCACGTGCCTCAATGGCAGCGCCGCCCAGCTCGGAAGATTTCAAATCCCGCACTTCGGCCGCCAGTGCATCATTGCGCCGCTTCAACTCCATGTTGCGCTGCTGCTGCGCAGCCACTTGCGCCTCCAATCCGGCAACAGCGTTGCGCCCGCTGTTGCCAAACCACAGGCGCTGCTGGGCAATCCCCAGCAGCACCAGCAGGGCCACGATCACCAGCAGCAGGCCGCGTGCTTTCACTTTCAGCCCTTGAGCGAGACGAAGGCATCGCGTCCGGCATAGCGTGCGGCGCTGCCCAGTTGCTGCTCGATGCGCAGAAGCTGGTTGTACTTCGCCACGCGATCGCTGCGGCACAGCGAGCCGGTCTTGATCTGCGTGGCGGTGGTGGCGACGGCGATGTCGGCGATGGTGGTGTCTTCGGTTTCGCCCGAGCGGTGCGAGACGATGGCGGCATAGCGGGCGGCATCGGCCATGGCAATGGCTTCGAGCGTCTCCGAAAGCGTGCCGATCTGGTTGACCTTGATGAGGATGGCATTGGCGACCTGCTCGTCGATGCCCTGCTTGAAGATGCGCGGGTTGGTGACGAACAGGTCATCGCCCACCAGCTGCACTTTCTGGCCGATTTTCTGCGTCAGGAGCTTCCAGCCTTCCCAGTCGTGCTCGCCCATGCCGTCTTCGATGGTGATGATCGGGTATTGCGCACACCAGTCGGCCAGGAAATCGACGAACTGCTCGGAGGTCAGGCGCTTGCCCTCGCCGGTCAGGTTGTACTTGCCGTTTTCGTGGAACTCGCTGGAAGCCACGTCGAGACCGAGCAGGATGTCGTCGCCAGCCTTGTAGCCGGCCTTGCCGATGGCTTCCATGATGGTGTCGAGCGCTTCGGCATTGCTGCGCAGGTCGGGGGCGAAGCCGCCTTCATCGCCCACCGCGGTGGACAGGCTGCGACCTTTCAGCACGGATTTCAGCGCATGGAATACTTCGGTACCGGCGCGCAGGGCATCGGAGAAGCGGTCGAAACCGACCGGCAGAATCATGAACTCCTGCAAGTCCACGTTGTTGTCGGCATGGGCACCACCATTGATGATGTTCATCATCGGCACCGGCAGCACCGGCGTGCGGCCCTGCGCCAGATACTGCCACAGCGGCTGCTTGCGCGAAGCGGCGGCGGCATGGGCCACGGCCATCGACACGCCAAGCAGCGCATTGGCTCCCAGTCGGCCCTTGTTTTCGGTGCCATCGAGGTCAATCAGGCGCGCGTCGATCGCTTTCTGCTCGCTCGCATCCATTCCTTTCAGGGCTTCGGCAATCACGCCGTTGACGTTCTCCACCGCCTTTTGCACGCCCTTGCCGAGATAGCGGGTCTTGTCGCCATCGCGCAGTTCCACCGCTTCCTTGGTGCCGGTGGATGCGCCCGAAGGCACGGCGGCGCGGCCAAAGCTGCCATCGGCGAGGATGACGTCGGCCTCCAGCGTGGGGTTGCCACGGCTGTCGAGGATTTCACGGGCTTGGATTTGGCTGATGGTGCTCATGTCGGTTCGTGTGTGCTCAGGAGTCAAAGTTGGGTTTCGAGAAAGCCGCTTTGCTTGCTGGCGGCATCGAGGGTTTTCAGGGTTTCAAGCAAGGCCTGCATTTGCCCGAGCGGCCAGGCATTGGGGCCGTCGGACAGCGCCTTGCCCGGGTCGGGATGGGTTTCCATGAACAGGCCGCTGATGCCGACTGCGACCGCCGCACGCGCCAGTACCGGCACGAACTCGCGCTGGCCACCGCTGGCGCTGCCCTGCCCGCCCGGCAGTTGCACCGAGTGGGTGGCATCGAACACCACCGGGCAGCCGGTGTCGCGCATCACCGCAAGGCTGCGCATGTCGGAGACCAGATTGTTGTAGCCGAAGCTGGCACCGCGCTCGCATACCATGATGTCGGTATTGCCGGTGGACTTGGCCTTTTCCACCACCGGCTTCATGTCCCACGGCGAGAGAAACTGGCCTTTCTTGATGTTGACCGGCTTGCCCGCGCTGCACACGCGGGTGATGAAATCGGTCTGGCGCACGAGAAAGGCCGGCGTTTGCAGCACATCGACCACGCTCGCGACTTCTTCCATCAGCGTGTATTCGTGCACATCGGTGAGCACCGGCACGCCGATCTGGCGCTTGACCTCGGCCAGCACTTTCAGCCCTTCTTCCATCCCCGGGCCGCGGAAACTGCCGAGCGAAGTACGGTTGGCCTTGTCGAAGCTGGATTTGAAGATGAACGGGATGCCGAGGGCATCGGTGATTTCCTTCAGCCGTCCTGCGGTATCGAGCTGCAACTGCATCGACTCGATCACGCACGGCCCGGCAATCAGGAAAAAGGGCCGATCAAGGCCGATTTCAAAACCGCAAAGCTTCATGCCCGTGCTCCTGCCACCTTGTGCTCGCGTGCGGCCTTGATGAAGCCGATGAACAGCGGGTGGCCGCTGCGCGGAGTGGAGAGAAACTCCGGGTGCGCCTGACAGGCGAGGAACCACGGGTGCTCGGGCCACTCGATCATTTCCACCAGGGTGTCGTCCATCGACTTGGCCGAGAACACCAGCCCGACTTCTTCAAGCTGGGCGCGGTAGTGATTGTTGAATTCGTAACGGTGGCGATGACGCTCGCCAACCACATCCTGCCCGTACAGGCGATGCGCCAGCGTGCCGGGTTTCAGGCGTTGTTGTTGCAGGCCCAGGCGCATGGTGCCGCCGAGGTCGCTGGCCTCGTCGCGGCGCTCGACCGCGCCGCTGGAGGTGCGCCACTCGGTAATCAGGGCGATGACCGGATGGGCGGTGTGCTTGTCGTTTTCGGTGCTGTTGGCACCGGCCAGCCCCGCCTTGTGCCGGGCCGCATCGACAATCGCCGCCTGCATGCCGTAGCAAATGCCGAAATACGGGATGCCGGCATCGCGGGCGTATTGCGCAGTCAACACTTTGCCTTCAAAGCCGCGGTCGCCGAAGCCGCCGGGCACAAGGATGCCATCGACATCGGCAAGAAGCTTGGCTGCGCCCTCGCGTTCGATATCCTGCGATTCGAGCCACTTCAGGTTGACCCGGGTGCGCTGGCGAATGCCGCCGTGCTTGAGCGCCTCGGCCACCGATTTGTAGGCGTCCTTGTGATCGACGTATTTGCCCACCACGGCGATGGTGACTTCATCTTCGGGATGGGCGCTGGCATCCACCACCGCCTGCCATTCGGCAAGGTCGGCGGTTTTCGAGGCTTTGCCCTCCAGGCGCAGCTGTTCAATGACGATTTGATCCAGCCCCTGCTCGTGCAGCCAGAACGGAATCTTGTAGATGTTGTCAAGGTCGATGGCGGTAATCACCGCACGCTCGGCAACATTGGTAAAAAGCGCGATCTTGCGCCGCTCCCCGGCCGGCAACGGCTGCTCGGCGCGGCAGATCAAAACGTCCGGCTGAATGCCGATGGAGCGCAATTCCTTGACCGAGTGCTGGGTCGGCTTGGTTTTCAGCTCGCCCGCCGCCGCGATGTACGGCACCAGCGTCAGGTGCATGAACATCGCCGCCTGTGGCCCGCGCTCGCTGCGCAGCTGGCGGATGGCTTCCAGAAACGGCAGCGATTCAATGTCGCCCACGGTGCCGCCGATTTCCACCAGCGCCACGTCGAAACCGGCCGTGGCCGCGTCGATGCGCGCCTTGATTTCGTCGGTGATGTGCGGAATCACCTGCACCGTGCCACCGAGATAGTCGCCACGACGCTCCTTGCGGATCACGCTGTCGTAAATCTTGCCGGTGGTGATGGAGTTCTTGCCGGACAGGCGAGTATTGACGAAACGCTCGTAGTGGCCGAGGTCGAGATCGGTTTCGGCACCATCGTCGGTGACATACACCTCACCGTGCTGGAACGGCGACATGGTGCCCGGATCCACGTTGATGTAGGGATCGAGCTTCATCATCGTGACCGACAGGCCACGCGCCTCGAGAATGGCCGCCAGCGAAGCGGCGGTGATGCCCTTGCCAAGCGAGGAGACAACGCCCCCGGTCACAAAAATGAGTGGCGTAACAGCAGAGGAAGTCATGTGCAATGCGTGCGGCTTGAAAGCGGCATTTTAGGTGTTATCCGGCGAATGGGGAAGTTTGCCCACAAACACCGCTCTCTGCATCGCAACACCGCCAAAAGCAGCGGCTCGCTTGCTGCGGCAATTTTCACTGACGCTGCCACGATCGCGTTGCACACCCATCCTCACACGGAAGGCAAAAAGGAGACTCGTAGACATCGATATGGTCATGAATCGGCCACTTTTAAATTTCTCGCCGAATCTCGATAGAGCGATGAAAGATGAAGGACCAAGCGCGACGATTTTTCCAGCAACCGTCGAACTGCTGTTGACAGACGCATCGAAGCGTGTTCTTCTCCGCCCATGATGCTCTGCAACATGCCCCTGACCACTGCCCTCGCTCCGCACGCTGCCGCGCTGCCGGTGGTGGCCATTATTTCCATCATTTCCACGCATGAACCTGCGGGGTAGCTGGCGCGCGCCATAGTTCCGAACCGGAACCCCGCATCGCAGGATGCGGGGTTTTTTGTTGCCCCTTTGCCGCAGGAATCCCCCCCATGTTCTCCCCTCCATCCAGCCCGCCGCTCTCTTCGCCCGCGCCCCACGATGCCGCCACGTTTTCGGCACCGGCCATCTCCGCGGGAGACATCCTGGCCGCGCAGGCACGTTTGCGCCGCTATCTGCCGGCAACGCCGCTGCATCATGCCGAGCGGCTGGGCTGCTGGCTGAAGCTGGAAAACCTGCAACGTACCGGCTCCTACAAGGTACGCGGGGCATTGAATGCGATGCTGGCCGGGCGCGAGCGCGGCGACATGCGCCCGATCATCGCCGCTTCGGCCGGTAACCATGCCCAGGGGCTGGCGTGGGCGGCGCATCAGCTCGGTGCCAGCGTCATCACGGTGATGCCGGAAAACGCGCCGGCAACCAAGGTCGCCGGGGTGGCGCACTGGGGGGCGACGGTACGCCTGCACGGCGAGAACTTCGACGAGGCGCGCGAGTTTGCCCTGCAATTGGCCGAGCGCAACGATTACCGCTTTCTCTCCGCCTTCGATGACCCGGACGTGATTGCCGGGCAGGGCACGGTCGGGCTTGAAATCGCCGAATTGCAGCCGGACGTGGTGCTGGTACCGATCGGCGGTGGCGGCCTCGCTGCCGGGGTGGCGCTGGCACTGAAATCGCAAGGCGTGCGCATCGTCGGGGCGCAGGTGGAAAAGGTGGATGCGATGGCGCGGGTATTGCGCGGCGAAGCCGAGCCGCTGGCGTTGCCGGTGACGCTGGCCGACGGTGCGCGGGTGCGCGTACCGGGCACCCTGACTCGACAAGTGCTGGGCACGCTGCTTGACGACATCGTCATCGTGCGCGAAGCCGAGCTGCGCGAAACGCTGGTGCAACTCGCACTGGAGGCGCATGTGGTGGCCGAAGGCGCCGGGGCGCTGGCGCTGGCCGCCGGCCGCCGCGTCACCGGCAAGCGCAAATGTGCAGTGGTTTCCGGCGGCAACATCGACGCCAGCGTGCTCGCACAGTTGCTGTCCGAAGTGCGCCCGCGCCCGCCACGCAAACCGCGCCGGCGCAAGGCCCTGACCTGATTTTTCTCATCTTTCCCTTGAACTCGAACTGGACTGACCAATGACTCCCCGCCCTCCCCGTTTGCACAAATTTGGCGGCAGCAGCGTGGCCGATGCCGCTCTGATGCGCCACATCACCCGTCTGGAAGCGCTGGATGCCGACACGCCGCTGTGCGTGGTGGTGTCGGCCATGCGCGGCGTGACCGATGCCCTGACCGCACTGGCCGAATCCGCCGCCCGCGGCGAAGACTGGCAGCCGGGCTGGCAGGCACTTTGTCGCCAGCACCTGCAAGCGGCCGCCGAGCTGGACCCGGAAAACCGGCATCAGGCCGCCGACTGGTTCAAGGCCGAGTTCGCCGCGCTGGCCGAGCAGCTGGAGCGGCTGGCCGCAGCACCCGCCCCGCTGTCACCACAGGCGCTGGCCGCGGTGCAGGGGCTGGGTGAGGTCTGGTCGTCGCGGCTGATGCAAATGGCCTTCGGCGGCGAGGCTGCCGGCTGGGCACGGCTGGATGCGCGCGAGGTGCTGCACATCGAGCAGGATGCCTTGGGGCCGGCCGTCAACTGGGCACAAAGCCGCGCCCGGCTGGCACAGTGGCGAGCACGGCATCCCCAACCCAATGTGGTCATCACCGGCTTCATCGGCCGCGATGCCGAAGGCCGCCCGGCCACGCTCGGGCGCAACGGCAGCGACTGGTCGGCGGCGATTTTCGCGGTGTTGTTCGAGGCTGACGAGCTCACCATCTGGACCGATGTCGATGGCGTTTTGAGTGCTGACCCGCGCCTTGCCCCGGATGCCTTTTGCCTCAGCGCCATGTCCTATGCCGAAGCCTGCGAGCTGGCCTACTTCGGTGCCAAGGTGCTGCATCCGAAAACCATGGCACCGGCGATGCAGGCCGGGCTGCCGATCCGCATCCGCAACACGTTCAACGCCGCTGCACCGGGAACGCTGATCTGCGCCAATCCACCGCCGCCGGATTCGCCGGTCAAAGGCTTGAGCCTGTACGGCGGGCTGGCCCTGCTGGAGCTGGCCGGTGCCGGCATGATGGGTGTGCCCGGCACCGCCGAGCGCCTGTTCAGCGCCCTGCATGCGGTCGGGGTTTCGGTGGCGATGATCAGCCAGGGCTCCAGCGAGCATTCCATCTGCTGCGTGATTCCCGAGGTCGATGGCGAGCGCGCGCAGCAGGCAGTCAGTGCTGCCTTTGCCCAGGCCAGGGCGCAAGGGCAGATAGAAGGCGTCACCCTGACGCCCGGCATCAGCGTGCTGGCTGCCGTCGGTGACGGCATGATCGGCACCCCCGGCGTCACCGCCCGTCTCACCCGCGGGCTGGCGCAGGCACGGGTCAATATCCGCGCCACGGCCCAGGCCGCCAGCGAGCGCAGCATCTCGGTCGCCATCAACAGCACCGATGCCGTCCGCGCCCTGCGTGCCGCGCACAGTGCGTTCTGGCTCTCGCCGGCCACCGTCTCGGTTGGCCTGATCGGGCCGGGCAATGTCGGCGGCACCTTGTTGAAGCAACTGGCCAAGGCCCTGCCGGCACTGGCCGCCGACAGCCACCCGGAACGGCGGCTGGATCTGCGCCTGCGCGCCATCGCCAACCGCCGCCGGATGCATTTGGCACCGCGCCAGCTTGACCCGGCCGAGGCACTTGCCAGCCTGCAAACCGGCGAGGACTTCGATCTGGCACGCTTCACCGCGCATGTGCAAGCCGAGCACTTGCCGCACGCGCTGATCGTCGATTGCAGCGGCAGCGACGAAATCGCCGCCCATTATCCGGCCTGGCTCGCGGCCGGCATCCACGTCGTCACCCCGGCCAAACATGCCGGCAGCGGTGACTGGGCGCGCTATCAAGCCATCCGCGCTGCACAGAAAAGCGGCGGCAGCCAGTTCCGCTACGAAGCCAGCGTCGGTGCCGGCCTGCCGGTCATTCACACCCTGCGCAACCTGCTCGATACCGGCGATGTGCTGACCGGCTTCGAGGGCATCCTCTCCGGCACGCTGGCATGGCTGTTCAACCGCTTCGACGGCAGCGTGCCGTTCTCGCAGCTGCTGCTGGAGGCACGCGCGCGGGGCTTTACCGAACCCGACCCGCGCGATGACCTCTCCGGCACCGACGTGGCACGCAAGCTGGTGATTCTGGCACGCGAGGCCGGGCTTGCCCTCTCGCTGGAGGATGTGGCGGTGGAGAATCTGGTGCCGGAAACCTTGCGCGCACTGCCGCTGGAGGATTTTCTTGCCCGCGTGGCGGAAATGGATGCGCCGATGCAGGCCCGCCTGCAAGCCGCGCAGGCCGAAGGGCGACAATTGCGCTATCTTGCCCGGCTCGATGCCGATGGCCGCGCCGAAGTGGCACTGACCGCGCCGCCGCCCGGACACGCCAGCCTGCATACCCGCGCCACCGACAACCTGATCCAGTTCCACACCCGCCTGTACGCCGACAATCCGCTGGTGGTACAGGGGCCGGGAGCCGGAGCCGAAGTGACGGCGGCCGGCGTGTTCGGGGATATCCTCATCATCGCCCGCAATCTTGGAGCCTTGGCATGAATGCCCCGCCCCGCCTTGAAGCCCGTGCGTTTTCCCCTGCCAGCGTCGGCAATATCGGCGTCGGCTTCGACCTGCTCGGCCACAGCGTGGCCGGCATCGGCGATACCGCCCATGTGCGTCGAATCGATGCGCCGGAAGTCCGCATCCGTGCCATCCACGGGGACTTGCCCGGTGTGGATGCCATCCCGCTGGAAAGCGAACGCAATACCGCCGGGCAGGCGCTGCTGGCCTTGCGCCATGCCGCCGGCATCGATTTCGGCTTCGAGCTGACCCTCGACAAGGGCATCCCGCTCGGCTCCGGCCTCGGCGGCTCGGCTGCCTCCTGCGTAGCGGCACTGGTGGCGGCCAATGCCCTGCTGCCCGCACCGCTCTCGCCCCATGCGCTGTATCCATTTGCGCTGGAGGGCGAATCCGTCGCCAGCGGCAGCCGCCACGGTGACAACGTCGCGCCAATGCTGCTCGGCGGCGTCGCACTCGCCACCGACACGCAAATCCTCTCTCTGCCGGCACCGGACTGGCTGCATGCAGTGGTGGTGCATCCGGCACAGATTCTGGAAACCCGGCGCGCACGCGCGGTGCTGTCCGAGCCGTACCCGCTGCCGCAGGTGGTGCAACACAGCACGCATCTGGCGCTGTTCCTGACCGGCCTTGCCCGCGGCGATCGCGCCCTGATCGCCGCCGGCCTCAAGGACGTGCTGGTGGAACCGCGTCGTGCTGCGCTGATTCCGGGCTTTGCCGAAGTGAAGGCTGCCGCGCTCGATCATCAGGCGCTCGGGGCCAGCATTTCCGGCGGTGGCCCCAGCGTGTTTGCCTGGTTCGATGACCCCTTGCGTGCCCGCGACGCAGCCACGGCCATGCAGGCCGCCTTTGCCGCCGCCGGGTTTGCTTCCACGACTTATCTCGGGCCGGTCAACGGCCCCCGTGCCGAGGTGCTGTGATGCTGTTTGTTTCCACCCGCGGGCAAGTCCCGCCGACACCGATCGCCACCGCGCTGCAAGCAGGCCTTGCCGCCGATGGCGGGCTGTATGTGCCCGAGACGATTCCGACCCTTGCCGCACGCGGCCCGTGGCCAACGCTGTTTGAGGCGGGCAACGCGATGCTGGCACCCTTCTTTGCCGACTCGACGCTGGCCGCTGCCCTGCCCGCCCTGTGCCGGGAGGCGTTCGATTTTCCCGCGCCGCTGCGCCCGCTGCGCGGCGAAGGTGATTGGCTGCTGGAGCTGTTCCACGGCCCGACCGCCGCCTTCAAGGACTACGCTGCCCGTTTTCTTGCCGCCGCGCTTGCCGCCCTGCGCCAGCTGGAGCAGCCCGTGCAGACCATTCTGGTCGCCACCTCCGGCGATACCGGCGCAGCCGTGGCCGCCGCCTTTCACCGCCGCCCCGGCTTCCGCGTGGTGATTCTCTACCCCGAAGGCCGCGTTTCGCCGCGTCAGGCACACGGGCTGGAATGCTGGGGCGACAACATCCACACCTTGCGCGTGGCCGGCACGTTCGATGATTGCCAGCGCCTCGCCAAGCAAGCGCTCGGCGATGAAGCCTTGCGCAAGGCCGTTCCGCTGGGCTCGGCCAACAGCATCAGCCTCGGTCGCCTGCTGCCGCAGGCCGCCTATTACGGCCACAACGCCAGCCAGTTCTTTGCCGAACACGGCGAAAAGCTCAACTTCATCATCCCCACCGGCAACCTCGGCAATGCCAGCGCCGCCTGGCTGGCACGGGCAATGGGGCTGCCGATTGGCGACATTCACCTCGCCTGCAATGCCAACGACACCCTGCCACGCTTCTTTGCCGGGGATGCTTACCAACCCGGCCCGACCCGGGCCACGCTTGCCAATGCCATGGACGTTGGCGCACCCAGCAATTTCGAGCGCCTGCGCTACTGGTATCCGGATGATGCCGCACTGCGCCAAGCCTTTGCCCCGCCTGCCAGCAGTACACCGGACAATGTCATCCGCGAACAGATTGCCGCCGCCCCGGCACGACACGGCATCATCGCCTGCCCGCATACCGCCTGCGGCCTCGCCGCATTGCGCAGCTTCCGCGCCGCAGGCGACACCCGCCCCTGGGCAGTCGCCGCCACCGCCCACCCGGCCAAGTTTGAAACCATCGTCGAACCCTTGACCGGCCAAACCATCACCCCACCGGCGAAGCTGGCCGAAGCCTTGGCCCGCCCCGCCCACAGCGAGATGCTTGCCAACGATTACGACAGCTTGAGGCGCTGGTTGTTGGCGCTGGAGGACAAGGCCAAGTAAGTGAATATCCATTGCCTGCTGTTTGATGATTACGAGGCACTGGACCTGATGGGGCCGGTGGAGCTGCTACATCATGTCCCCGGCGCCGTTTTGCACTATCACTCGCAACACGGCGGCAGGGTGCGCAGTACCCAGGGCTTCAGCATCGACACACAGGCGCTCAGCGATTTGCCGGCAGGCAGTGTATTGCTGCTTCCCGGCGGCATGGGCACACGGCAAAAAGTTCACGATGCCGACTTTTTGCACCATTTGGCCGCTTGGGTAGCGCAGGCCGAAGCCTGTCTTTCCGTCTGTACCGGCTCGGCGCTTTTGGCCGCAACCGGATGTCTGGATGGACGCGCGGCCACTTCCAACAAGCGCGCCTTCGAATGGGTGAAAAGCGTGAACCCGAAGGTGCACTGGCAAGCCATTGCCCGCTGGGTTCAGGACGGCAAGTTCTACACCTCATCCGGCATATCTGCAGGCATGGACATGACGCTTGGCTTTATCGCCCAGAAAAAAGGCTTGCCGCTGGCAGAAGAAATCGCGGCCTATACCGAATACCTTTGGCAGCAAGACCCCGGGCTCGACCCGTTCGCCGCGCTGTATGGTTACAAAAGGGAGAGCCCATGATTCCACTGGACGTGCTGCTGATTTTTGTTCTGGCATCCACCGCCATGACCCTTTCGCCCGGGCCAGACAATATCTTCGTACTCACCCAGTCAGCGATGCACGGGCGACGCACCGGCATCCTGATTACGCTTGGGCTATGCACCGGCCTGTTTGTCCACATCGCCGCCGTGGCGCTGGGTGTGGCGGCACTGTTCAAAACATCGCCGTGGACCTTCACCGTGCTGAAAATCTGCGGCGCACTGTATTTGCTGTACCTGGCCTGGGGCGCCTTCCGTGCGGGCGCCAGCCGCATCAGCAGCAACGAAACCGCCCCGGATAGAGCCGCTGCACTGTATGGCCGCGGCATCATCATGAACATCACCAACCCCAAGGTGGCGATTTTCTTTCTGGCCTTTTTGCCGCAGTTTGCCGACCCCGCACGCGGCTCTGTGCCGCTGCAAATCGCCATCCTGGGCCTGGTGTTCCTGTTGATTGCACTCATCACTTTCAGCCTCATCGCCATCGCCGCCGCGCGCCTCGGTGACTGGCTGAAGCGCTCCGAGCGCACACAAGTCTGGATCAACCGCGTCGCCGGATGCGTGTTTGTGCTGCTTGCTGCCCGCTTGTTGTTCACTACTGCCTGATAATCCCGCCACACACCTGCCTGCCCCAAGCCGATGATTCCACTGGACGTACTGCTGATTTTTGTTCTGGCCTCCAGCGCCATGGTGCTGTCACCGGGGCCGGACAACATCATCCTGCTCACCCAATCGGCGATGCACGGGCGACGCACCGGCTTTTTGATTACCCTCGGGCTGTGCACCGGCCTGCTTGTCCACACCGCTGCGGTGGCACTCGGTGTAGCCGCGCTTTTGA
This sequence comes from Lysobacter sp., assembly GCA_041855065.1. Lineage (GTDB taxonomy): Bacteria > Pseudomonadota > Gammaproteobacteria > Xanthomonadales > Xanthomonadaceae > Solilutibacter. Next base: position 4,671 of record JBHADJ010000161.1, on the reverse strand, counting down.
AAACCTCACCGTGGACATTCACTGCCCTGAAAATCTGCGGCGCGCTGTACCTGCTTTACTTGGCCTGGGGTGCGTTCCGCGCCGGTGCCAGCCGCATCAACACGGACAGCGAAGCCCCCGCAGCGGCTGCCAAACTCTATGCCCGCGGGCTTGTCACCAATGCCACCAACCCCAAGGTAGCGATTTTCTTCCTGGCCTTTTTGCCGCAGTTTGCCGACCCCGCACGCGGCTCGGTTGCCCTGCAAATCAGCCTCCTTGGACTGATTTACATGCTGCTCTCGCTGCTGATGTTCTGCGTTGTCACCCTCACCGCTGCACGCCTTGGCGACTGGCTGAAACGCTCCGAACGCGCACAGGTCTGGATCAACCGCGTTGCTGGAACGGTATTCGTCCTGCTGGCTACGCGGTTGTTGTTCAGCAGGGCCTGAAACTCAACCGGCCTGCTGCATTTACACCACCAGCGCATCCACGGCGCGCTCTGCATTCGTCGTACTCCACCGCGATGCTGTGGGTGCGGGTGATACCCAAGTAACCCAGCGCGATAAACACCGATGGCTCCACATGGTTCTTGCCCACCACCTTTCCGCCGTCATAGCCATAGTCTCCGCGCGAAGTCAGCACCACGGCACGCTTGCCCATCTCCGCCAGCAACGGCCAGTACGGATCACCCGTGAGGCTGCGATCAAAACCGAAGATACACTCTCACGCGAGCGGCATTTTCAATCCACGCAGTGATGAACCGCGTTGACCGCAGCATCACTGATGGTTCACGCGTAATTCCCAGTTTATTGATTGTGTGCCTATTGGAAGTGAGCAGCACATAAAGCTCTTGTGGTCGCCCGCCAATTGTGATAGAATTCATCAAATTCAACAAAATACATCTGGAGATAGAGATGCCACCATTCGAACTTACAACGTCCAGCGACCGTAAGCAGACAGGACTCACAAGAGTTTTGAACCTTGATCCAACCACTGACACCTACGTTATCAAAGGCGCAGCTGGTGTTGCTGTTGCGCACGTGAAGAAGCCTAACGGACAGGTGTACTCTGCCCGTATACAAGCAAATGGAGCATTACAGCAGTTCACCCACTTCGACCCCAGCCAACTGACAGTAACTGAACGCCGAGAGCTGGAATACCAGCTTTACACCAAACATAATCTTAAGCAGACTGAAATTGCTGATTTGTTAGGTGTATCTCAGGCTACTGTAGCCAACGATCTGAAATTGCTGCGCGGCTAAAATCCTGTTTACATTCTTTTCTAATGTCCGTTGCCTCGCAAAATCGGCAGCCGCCCGACAAGAATTTGCAACAATTCAAATGCCACTCAGCGATGCGACCTATAGAGCAAGGCGAAACGCGGGATTTTATTGCACTTGAGGATGCCAGAATAGGTTTTTTAACAAACCCATGAATCCAGGCGCAGCGGAGGCTGCGCCTGGATTACTTTCACCTCAATCCAATATTAAACAAATTGAATACTTCTCCGCTTGGATTATTATTTTTCAACAAGACCCAATCCAAACCACTAAACTTTCAAGTAAACCCAAAGCCCTAGGTAGACACACCGATTAAATCGCCACAGTAAACTTGACCATTCCTACAAAAGAATTTTTGGGCAGCTCCTAAGCGCCCCAAACCCTCCAAGAGGAGCAAACCAGCAAATATAGCTACTAGCTAACACAAATTTTTTAAAAATAGAGCACCATCCTTAGTCAAGAACTCCTCAACCCCAGAAAAATCTATTTTGCAAATCTCTCCTCTTATTTCTTCTGCTCTTTTATCTGAATATTCACCAACCTCGCTAGAAACATCAGAAATAAGCTCAAGCCACTGGAGTATCACTCTAAAAACATACAGTCCATGTAACACACCAGAAACAGGCCTCATAGAATTCTTCCACGGAGAGTAAAAATTCGCTTCCGAATTAATATATAGATCGAAGCTTATCTCAATTAGAGAAAGCTGAAGATGCATCGCCTCATGAATAATAGCCTCAGCAATTCTAGCAGCCTCAAACTTCCCTTCTGATATATTAAAAAATATTGAAAATGGCAGACTCGGATCGCTAAAACTGACATCATATCCTGGCTCCTGTACCTCCAGCAAGTGGGCGCTCTTAACAAGAACCCCAATGGATTCAGCCAAAGACTCAACTTTTTCAATAAGTTCAATAGCATTAAGCAGCAAAGAATAATCTTCATTGCCAAACCCGCTTCTCGGCAAAAAAGTATTGTTCTTGCAAGCTAGTATCTCTGGAACCTTTCCGTCAAAAAACTCAAGGGCAATAGAAATTCTTTCCCCCTTAACGAGCAATGACTCCCCCTCCAACATCCCAAGATACTTAGAAGTGGAGTACTCACTCCCCTCATAAAGGGAGACCAGTTCACGGGCAACTCCCGGAAACCATAAAGGGGAGTCACCAGTGAAAATTTCATGGAACTCATCTTTCAACACAAGTTTTCTCTCCAAAAAAAGAAAAAACTAGCGTATATCTTCCATCACCTTCTACTGGCGTCACCGCATGAAATGATTTTTTTGATATCGCAAACGCAATGCCAGAGTTACTGATTGGTCGGATAATTTTTTTTACATCTGAGGAATCTTCACTTCCAAACAAAATAAGAAGCCCCCCTAGAGAATCACTCCAACCACGATTAAGCTGAATAACAAGCCTATGCGTTTCTCCTTCAGGAATGAAATCGTTATGAATTCTAATTCTTTGCCCTGAAACCAACTTGTGAGCAACCACATCCACATGGCTCGATAGATTTACTGAAAAAATTCCCTCCAATATTGACTTTAGCCCCTCCAAAAAATCACTGGAAACTAAAAATTTTATTTCTTCAGGAATATCTATTTCTTCAAATGAAAATTCATATTGCTCATAAAATTCAGCAATGCGCAATCTCCATGGCGCGCTACTCTCAAGCCAGCTAAGAACGCACTCTAAAGATTCTTTTTCTATAAAATCAGAAACTAGCGCGTGGCAAAATGGTTCAGATCCAACCGATAGAATCTTCATGCCGACACTCCCATCCTCTTCAAAATTGCAATTGAATTTTCGATCAAGTACTTCTGATCGTTGCAATATATTGACGGGTTCTCATAGCCTGTCTTATCACTCCACCTGTGCAGCGGCATTCCACCACCGCATACGTTGAGATACTCACAACTTTCACATACTTCTGAAGTTGCACTCTGAAGTGAGCTATAACTCAAAAACTCGCGCGATTTGACGATATCGACCAGCTTGGCTGTATTCACATTCCATGGCTCTGAAAATTTATCTGCTCCATTGAAAGAGCTCTTCAGGGTATCATTTTTTTTGACAGAGCCATCGGTATCAATTATCAATATCCCATAATCTTCTCCACCAAGCCCTTCTTTCACCCCTCTCTTCCCCAGGCACAACTTGAGCACATCATCAAGAAATCTAATTCTTGGCGGGTTACTGTCTTTTAAATAAAGATTCAAAAGCTCAACAAGCCAACTCCCATATTCATGGCTTTCAAATGAGCCTTTTCCCTCTGGGATTTTGTCATGGTTCCCATCCCTGTATAGAAAATCCAAAGATGGCGCATCCAAACTTTTCAAAAATCCATAGGTCACCGCTGGGGATTCCGTTACATCAATAACGGAAAGCAACCCAGAGAAGAGAAAAGAGCTTCCCGGATGATCGCGCAGCAACTTAATTCCAGATACAACTCGATCATGAGTCCCATTCCCCTTCTTATCCACCCTGTACTTATCATTGACAGATTTATCCCCATCAATGCTTATAGAAATTGAAACCCTATAGTTAAGGCAAATATCAGCAATTTCTTTTGTCAGAAGAATTCCATTTGTTTGGATACTTACAGGGTAGCTTTCTGGAAGCTTCTCCCTTATTGCGCGCAAAAGAAATTCCAATCTGCGCGCCCCCAACATCAAAGGCTCCCCGCCATGCAGAACCAAAGCAAACTTTTTTTCTTGTTGCTTTGAGAGCTCTTCAATAGATGACAGCAATGCCTCAATGGTGGCCTTTGAAATGATGGCAGGCATATCCTTCCAGCCATCATCTCCCATATTGTAAACATAGCAGTAGGTGCAATTAATATTGCACCTACTTACTACTTTCACCAATATCGTATCAATCTGCACAATCAGACTTATCGATTGTGACGATTGTAGGTACGATCGTAGCCATTGATCACAGCAAAATCGTCATTGCGAACGTCTTCAATGATACGGGCAAGTGCAGCACTTGATACAGCACTCGTTTCAAGTTCAAACAACTCCAAACCTTCAGTCACCTGAGCATCAAAAGCCGCATCTTCTGTCTTCATCTTCATCGCCTAATCAGCTACTAAGGAGAGGCTATTGTAGATCATGGGGGAATGAATGTCAAATTCAAAAAATCCCTTAATAAACAATGAATTGCAATGAATTCACAAAAGCTACAAATCCACCGAAAGAACAAATAATTTCAATAAAATCAACAACTTAAATCAATTCCACTCAATGAGATAGAAATTCCTGCGCTTGTACAGACCTAAGGATCCTCTGAACAAGACGCCGAATTGAGCAATGTGACTGAGCTTGTGCTGGTATTTGGATCATGGAAGCCCATCCACTTGCCTCCACTGGCTCTTTCAAGCCGGAATCGTCTGGAAACTCCCCTGATTGCCG
>JBHADJ010000160.1:0-44300 GCA_041855065.1 Lysobacter sp. | reverse complement strand
CCCCCGAGCCATCACGACGGCATGGGTGTGGTGAAAAGCGAAGGCGATGTTCTCACCCTGGTGCGCAATCACGAAATCAAGACCGGCCACGGCAGTTTTGCTCCGGCAGCGGCCACCTTCGACGCCAATGCCGCCGGGGGCACCACCACCCTGCGCTTTGATGCCCGAGCCGGCAAGCTGATTGATGCGCACGCCTCGCTGTCGGGCACCTTGCAGAACTGCGCCGGCGGCATCACGCCGTGGGGAAGCTGGCTCTCCTGCGAGGAAATCGTCAGCCGCGCCGGGGCGCTTGAGCTGGCCGGGGAAAAAACCTACATGCGCCACGATCACGGCTTCGTGTTCGAGGTGCCGGCCGATGGCCTGTCCAATGCCGAACCGCTGCCGATGCTTGGCCAGTTCGAGCATGAGGCCGCCGCCTTCGATCCGGCCGGCCGCATCTATCTGACCGAGGACAGCCGCCCGATGGCCGGCTTCTATCGCTTCACCCCGACCCGTCCCGGCGAGCTGCGCCGCGGTGGCCGGCTGGAAATGCTGCGCGTGGCCACCCGCCCCGATCTGCGCCGCGGGCAGAAGGTGGGCGAGCGCCTCAGCGTGCAATGGGTACCGATTGCCGAACCGACCCGCGGCTTCGACAGCCGTGGCGGCACACTCGGCGTGCTCGAGCAAGGCGTGGCCGAAGGGGCTTCGGTGTTTTCCCGGCTCGAAGGCTGCATCGCCGACGGCCATCTCATCCACTTTTCCTCCACCAATGGCGGTGAGGCCGGTTGCGGCCAGATCTGGACGCTCGACACCCGCAGCAACACGCTTTGGCTGGTGTATCAATCGCCCGATCCGACATTGCTGGATTTCCCGGACAATCTGGTTTCCAGCCCGCGCGGCGGCCTCGTGGTCTGCCAGGATTCCGAAGGCGCGACCCAGCATCTGTACGGGCTGACCCCGGCTGGCGAGCCCTTCACCTTTGCCCGCAACGATACCCGGCTTGACGGCGAGCAAGGCTTCAGCGGCGATTTCTCCGCCAGCGAATGGTGCGGCGCCACCTTCTCGCCCGATGGCCGCTGGCTGTTTGCCAACGTGCAGGAGCCGGGCTACAGCGTCGCCATCACCGGCCCGTGGCGGGACGGGCTGATTTGAAGAAAGATGCAAAACCCCCGGGCAGGCAATAGACTGGCCACCTACGTTGCACGCATAGATGCGAGATGAGCGAAGAACCCGATAGTTCCCCGGCGCAACCCGAACAAAAAAGCTGGCTGCGTCGCTTGGGCGCGGCGATTTCCGGCGAGCCCACCAGCCGTGGCGATGTGCTGGAATTCCTGCGTGATGCACAGGCCGATGGGCTGCTGGATGCCGACACCCTGCGCATGATGGAAGGCGCAATTGCCGTTTCCGAGCTGACCGTGGGCGATGTGATGGTGGCACGCTCGCAAATGGTGACGCTTTCGGTGGACACCGAACTTGCCACGGTAATCGCCACCGCGGTGGAATCGGGGCATTCGCGCTTTCCCGTGCATGGCGAAGACAAGGACCAGGTGCTCGGCATCCTGCTGGCCAAAGATCTTCTGAAAACCGTCACCAATGGCAACACCATCGAGGATCTGCACGGCCTGCTGCGGCCGGCCTTTCTCATCCCCGAATCCAAGCGCCTCGATCTTCTGCTGCGTGAGTTCCGCCAGTCACGCAACCACATGGCCATCGTGATCGACGAATACGGCGGCGTGGCCGGACTTGTCACCATCGAGGACGTGCTTGAGCAAATCGTCGGCGATATCGACGACGAACATGACGAGGCCGAGGAAGATACCCAGATCGCTGCCCAGCCCGACGGGCAATACGTGGTGGATGCCCTCACCCCCATCGAAGACTTCAATGAACGCTTCGGGGCGGATTTCAACGACGACGAATACGACACCATCGGCGGGCTGGTCACCGATGCCATCGGGCACTTGCCCGAAGCGGGCGAAGAACTGACCATGGGACGGTTCGTCTTCCGCGTCGCCAATGCCGATGCCCGTCGCGTGCATGCCTTCCATGTAGGCGTATTGAGTGATTGAAACACCCCGCACAAGCGCCCTGCGCGCAGGCATGAAAGGCTTGATGCGGCTGTTCGCACTCGTGCTGTGCCTGCTGGCGCTGCCCGTGTTTTCCGCACCGCGCATCGGTATCCTGACCATGCAACCGGGGGAGGTGTTCTGGGAGCGCTTCGGCCACGATGCCATCGTGGTGGATGACCCGCTCGATGGGGCGATTTCCTACAACTACGGTTTTTTCGATCCGACCGAAGACGACTTCATCCTGCGCTTCATCCGCGGCCAAATGCGCTATCAGCTGGTGGCCTTGCCGCTCGAACTCGACCTTGCCCAATATCGCGAAAACGGCCGTGGCGTCACCGTGCAATGGCTCAATCTCCAGCCAGCCGAAGCCGAGCGGCTGGCCGCGTTTCTGGCCGAAAATGCCAGACCCGAAAACGCCAGCTATCACTACGATTACTTCAGGAACAACTGCGCCACCCGCGTGCGCGATGCCCTGGATGCCGCACTGGATGGACAACTGGCACAGCAGCTTCGCACCCGCAGCGACGCCACCTATCGCAGTGAGACCACCCGTCTGGCAGCCCCTGCCAACTGGATGTGGGCCGTATTCGAATTCGGACTCGGCCCGTCGGCAGATCAGCCTTTGAGCGAGTGGCAGCTTGGCTTTATCCCGATGCAACTGGCCCGGCAACTGGAAGGCGTCCAGGGCAGTGATGGCCGTCCCCTGGTGGAATCCCGGCAAGCGCTGCTGCCGCACCACCTGCCTGCCGAGCCGCAGACAGCGCCAACGCCGATCGCTGCCTTCAGCGTGGCCGGCCTGCTACTGGCGGCTCTACTATTACTGCTCGGCCACAACCGTCCACGCCTGCTGGCCAGTCTGGCGCTGATCATCTGGCTGGCATTGGGGACCCTGGGCAGCATCCTGCTGTACGGCTGGCTTGGCACCGCGCACTGGGCATTGGCCGGCAACCACAACCTGCTGCTGGCCAACCCGCTGGCACTGCTGCTCGTTCCCGGCACTTGGCAGCTTTGTCGGCAACGCCCCGTACCCGGTCATTTCCGCTGGCTGCGCCGGATCGTCCTGCTCAGCGCCCTGGCCAGTCTGCCACTTGCCGCAATCCCCATCACGACACAGAACAATACCCTCTGGATCGCCCTGCTGTTGCCGATCCATGTGGCATTGTTCATCGGCACTGGAAAGGCAGCAAAAAAGCACGCCTGAGGCACGTGCTTGCCCCGCCTCGAACACACGCATTGCCCGTTGCATTTGCCAATACAGCAGCATGGACGCTCACGCCGCCATCATGCACCACGGTCGAAAAACTGCCCATCATCTGCAACTCATCCATCCCGGAAACTGCATGGATAATGAGATCCCCTCAAGGGCAAGACATTTTCAGGGAGTGTGCTGACATGGCCAAGATGCTGACCCGACGCGGTGCGCACATGCGTTTTGACAGCCGGGGCGAGGCGCGTCTTTACGAGCGACTGGACGAAAAGCTCGAAGACGACTATCTGGTTTGGTACAACGCGGCGATTGGCGTGCGCCAACTGCATCCGGACTTCATCATCCTGCATCCTGATCGCGGCCTTTTGGTGCTGGAAGTGAAGGACTGGCGTCTGGAACAGCTGCACGAGATCGACACCGAGCGTTTCTCCGTGTTGACCGATGCCGGTCTCAAGCATTTTGCCAATCCATTGCAGCAAGCACGTCAATATGTGCTGGAGATTGTTCGCTTGCTACAAGATGATGCGCAATTGCAGCAACCGGCAGACAGCCGGCACGCAGGCAAACTGGCCATGCCCTGGGCATATGGCGTGGTATTGACCAATATCAGTCGTACGCAATTCGAGCAGGCCGAACTTGATCGCGTGATTCCCGGCCACTTGGTGATTTGCCAGGACGAAATGCTGCCGTCGGTGGATGCCGAGAATTTCCAGCAGTGCCTGTGGACGATGTTCGTGCGCAGTTTTCCCTGTCGCCTTTCCCTGCCACAGATTGACCGCATCCGCGGACTGATCTTTCCCGATTTGCGCGTGCAACAAGGCAGCCTTTTCCCGCCAGCGGGCGCACCTGAACACATGGAGACATTGCCGGATCTGATGCGGGTGATGGACATGCAGCAGGAGCAGCTTGCACGCTCACTGGGTGGCGGCCATCGGGTTATTCATGGTGTGGCAGGCTCGGGTAAAACCATGATTCTCGGCTATCGCTGCGTACAGATGGCGACGATGCTGCACAAGCCAATTTTGGTGCTCTGCTACAACCGCACATTGGCCGCCCGTCTTGATGCGATGCTGGCCGAGCGCGGGCTGTCCGAGCGTGTGCATGTGCGCAATTTCCATCTTTGGTGCAACGAGATGCTGCGCACCTATCACATCAAGCCTGCACAGGTCGAGGATGCCCATGCAGCCGCCGTGCAGGCAGTGATGGAAGGCATGGCGCGTGGCGATATTCCGCGTGGCCAATATGGCGCGCTGATGGTGGACGAAGGGCATGATTTTCAACCGCAGTGGTACCAGCTGGTAGTGCAGATGGTTGATCCTGCCAGCAATTCGGTGCTGATTCTGTATGACGATGCACAGAACATCTACGGGAAGAAAGAGCGGCGTAAATTCTCGTGGAAAAGTGTCGGCATCGAAGCCGCAGGGCGCACCACGATTTTGCGCCTGAATTATCGCAACACACTGGAAGTGCTGTCGGTCGCGCGAAGTTTTGCCGACAATGTGCTTGCCGACAGCCAAAGCGATGAAGACGGCATTCCGCGCATCCAGCCTGAAAGCGCTGGCCGGCGCGGGCCGATGCCCACCTTGCTGCGCTGTCGTGACCGCTGGGAAGAAATGCGACAGATGATTGCCGGCCTGCACGAGGCACACGATCATGGGCATGCTTGGGGCGAAATGGCTGTGCTGTGCCACAGCACATGCCAGTTTCCCGGCGTCAAGGCCGCCTTGCAGAAAGCCGGAATTCCCTGCCATGTGGCAGAGACAGCCAAAGACAAGGATGGGCTGTTCCAAAGCGGAGATTGCGTTCGCGTGTTGACCATGCACAGCAGCAAGGGGCTGGAATTTCCGGTCGTGATGATTCCATGGCTGGATGGCATGTATCCGGGCAAGGACGAAAGGGAAGCAGAAAATCAGGTCAAGGTGCTTTATGTCGCAATGACTCGGGCAACCGAACGCTTGGGGCTGTTCCACCAAAAGCAAACCGACTTCACCCAGCGCCTGCACCATGCCATCGTGCAGGCACAGGCGCGGCTTGCCTGAAGGTCGTCGCAATCAACAAAGCATTGCGATCAGGAGGCCTCATGCAGACACATCGTTGATCTGCATCGTGTTGAAAAACGAAGCAGGATTGGGGCATGGCTTCCATCACCACTCACTCGGCATGGCGCCCTACAACCAGCCTTTCTGCCGAGCCAGACGGAAGGCTTCGATGCGGTTGCCGGTGCCGAGTTTGCCGATGGCCTCGGAGAGATAGTTGCGCACCGTGCCCTGCGAGAGGTGCAGGCGCTCGGCGATGTCGGCCGCGGACAGCCCTTCGCCGGCCAGTCGCAGCACTTGCCGCTCGCGCTCGGAGAGCGGATCCGGCTCGCTCCAGGCCTCCAGCGCCAGTTGCGGGTCGATGGCGCGTCCCCCGGCGGCGACTTGCCGCAGAGCGGCGGCCAGTTGTTCGGCCGGGGCGTCTTTCAGAAGATAACCGCGCACGCCGGCATCCAGCGCGCGGCGCAAAAAACCGGCGCGGGCAAAGGTGGTGAGGATGACGACCGGAATCTCCGGCATGTGCTGGCGGATGCGCGCAGCCAGCTCCAGCCCGCTGATGCCGGGCATTTCGATGTCGGTCAGCACGATGTCGATGCCGGCATCGGGCCGGGTCAGGGCTTGCCAGGCCGCGTCGCCATCGGCCACGGCAGCGACCACCTCGATATCGTGCTCAAGGTTCAAAAGCGCGGCGAGTGCACCGCGCACCATCGCCTGATCTTCGGCCAGCAGCACCCGCATCATGCGGCCTCCGGCAGGGGCAGTTGCAGATGCAGACGGGTGCCGGCGCCCTTGGGTGAGTCCATCTGCATTTGCCCGCCCAACCGCTCGATGCGCTCGCGCATCCCGGCAAGGCCGGTACCGCTGATGCGTGCGCCGCCGCGGCCATCATCGCGCAATTGCAGATGCACCGCGCCATCGGCCTGCCACAGTCGCACTTGCCACTGGCGGGCAGCGGCATGGCGCTGGACATTGGTGGCCGCCTCGCGCAGCGACAGCGCCAATGCCGATTCGATCTCGCTCGGCAGTGCCAACGGGGCGATCTCGGCGACGAGGTGGATGTCCTGCATTTCCAGCAACAACCGTGCCGAGGCCAGCTCCGCCGCCAGTACCGCGCTGCGGATGCCGGTGACGGCGCTACGCACTTCTTTCAGCGCTTCGCGGGCGATGCGGGCGACCTCCTGCATTTCCTGCCCTGCGGCCACGCGGTCATGGCCTGCCAGCCGCGAGGCCAGTTCCGCCTTCAGCGCCACCATCGACAGGGTATGGCCAAGCAGATCATGCAAATCGCGGCCAATGCGCTCGCGCTCGGCCACGGCGGCAATGCGGCGGACTTCTTCCTGCGACAGGCGCAGCGCGGCGCTTTGCGCTTCCCGCTCGCGCTGGGCATGGCAGCCATAGAGGCCGGCGAGGGCAATCAGCGCGGTAATCAGCATCACCAGCAGCACTTCCGTGCGCGGCCAGAAAAGATAAAAAATCCCGCCGTACAGGAGCAGCATCAGCAGCGCCTGTATCAGTTTCCGGTGCAATCGGGCAGGCAAAAGCCCGAGCATGATGACGGCATAAATCAGATAGGTATTGGCATAGACATTCCAGTGCACAAGCGCGAGCCCAAGCAGCCCCATCGCCCAGGCAAGCCACGCCGTGGGGCGTTGCCAGAAGCGCAGGTACAGCGGCAAGAACACCGCGATGGACACGAGCGTTGCCCGCCAATCGAACGGCACCGTCGAAGGGCGCCCGGAAATCCATTGCCACAGCAGCGGCACAAACAAGAACAGCAGATAGCCGAGCATGGCCAGCGCCATTCGCCGCTCGTCCTTCTCCGGTAGAAGTCGGACGAGCCAGGCGTGCAAGGACAGGCTTTGGAGTTGCATTTTGGCCATGTGCACGATTATTCCAGCACCACGTCGTCAAGCTCAAACCAGAACGCGCCGGGGCTGGCACGACTGATGCCGAGCATGCGTACGGCCTGCCAATCGGCGGCGGGAAGATCTGCCCATTTCAGCCGCACTTCGCGCCATGCTTCGCCCACGGCAAGCGGCACAAAGGCCGGCTGCGCGCTGCTGCCCAGCACGGTGAAGGCATAGTTGCCGGGGGTGCCGCGGATTTTGAAGGAGATGGCGCGAAACGCGCGCAAATCCACCGCCGTCATCGCCGCATCGCCGGGCAGGAAGGACACACCGGCCCAAGGGTAGGCAAAGCCCTGCCGCACCTCGCCACTGACGCGCAGCGCGCCGCGCGAGCCATTGGCACCGTCAGCCCGCCATTCGGCCGTGGCATCGGACTGCCCGCCCATCATCCGGTCGCTGCCGGCGAGCCAGCCGCTGCCGAAACGGCTGCCGGTATCGCGCTCGAAATCGCTGATGACACCGGCGCTTGCCTGCGTCGCTGCGGCGGCAGCCATATTCACTTCATGCCCGTTTTTCCACACCGCGACGATCCGGCGCGTGTCCTCGATTTGCCGGTCCGGCGCACCTTCCACCAGCAGCAGGTCCGCACGCAGACCGGGCGCAATCCGGCCTCGATCACGCATGCCAAGACGCGCTGCGGGCAAAGACGTGGCCGCACGCAGCGCCTGTTGCGGGCTGAGACCTGCCTGCACCAGCAAGGCCATCTCGCCGTGCATCGACACCCCATGTGCAGTGCCTGGGTTGCCAGCATCGGTACCGGCCAATATCGCCACCCCGGCTTGATGCAGGCGGCGCACGCTGGCCTTGGCATTGGCGAGCAAGTTGTCCGGCAGCCCGGCGCGGCGCGGGTAGCGTGCCTGCAGCTGGCTGCGTTGCGCGGCAGATAGACGCGCCGCGAAGTGCGGCACTTGCGCCAGCGCCACCCCCTCATCGCTGCCCTGCACGCTTGCCAGAACACTCAACGTGGGGATGACAAAAGCATCGGCGGCACGGGCGGCCGCCAGCAGCGCATCGCTGGCGATGCGGTCAACAAAGACATGCGCCAAGCCCGACGCCCCGGCCTTCAGCGCAGTGAGGGCATCGGCCTCGGCACTGACATGGACGATGGCAAGCCGACCCTGCGCCTTCGCTGCGGCAATGCCTTCGGCCACTTGCTGCGCATTCAACGTGGGCAGGCGCACGGGGCTTGCGAAGGTGTGCATGTCCTCGACAATCAGCTTGACCACATCACTGCCCTCGCCCACCCGGGCGGCAACAAACCCGGCGACATCATCGCCCGCTGCCAATACCGGCACCGGGAAACCGAACTGGGTGCCATGCCCGTGCGGTGCGGTCAGTGCCGCTCCGCTTGACCAGACATCGGCACGTGTGTGCTGGGAGATATCCGCACGCTGCGCCTTGTAATCGGGCAGGCGCACGGCATGCCCCATCAGCTCCAGCTCGGTGGCAACGCCAAAGCGCAAGGCATCACGCTCGGCATCGCCGTAATTGTGGGTATGGGCATCGATCAGCGCCGGCAGCAGGGTTTTGCCCTGCCCATCGATGATGCTGTAACCGGGCGGAATCACGGCATGCTCGGCCACGCTCTGGATATATCCATCCGCCCAAACGACGGTGGCGCGCTCCAGCACGTTTTCGCCATCAAACACGCGCACATCGCGGATGGCCGTTTGCGCAAGCCCCGGCATTGCCAGTGTGGCCAAGGCAAGCCCCAGGGCGGTTTTGAGGTGGGAAGAAGGTTTCATCGGCGGCTCCAAGGGTGAGGTCATGAACTGCGCCCAAGGCGCCAATGCGCCAGGGCGAAAAACACGCAGGATGTAGCGATGAGGGCGGCCAGATGCAGCCACAGCGGATGCCCGGCATCGTTACCGACGGCTCGCAGCGCCAATTGCGCCAGATGCCAGGCCGGCCAAACCGGGGCGATATGCGCCATCCATGCCGGCAGCATCGTCAGCGGCAGCCACAGCCCAGCCATGAACGCCATCGGCAGCAACACCAGATTGATAAGCGCCGGCGCGCCATTGCTGCTGGCAAGCGTGCCCAGGAAAATCCCGATCGCGGCAAACGGCAGCACGCCGAACAGGTTGACCGCAGTGAGCTTCAGCATGAGCGGGAGGGTCAGCGTGGCCTCGGTGAAAAAATGCGCCAGCAAAAACAACAACACGCCAATCACCAGTGCAAACAAGGCCGCCACCACGAGCCGGGCAAACAGCAAGGCACCGGCCGGCAAAGGCAGGGCGCGACGCAAGCGCATCAGGCCGTTGCCGCGCTCGGTGGCGATATTCATGCCAAGGCCGAACATCGCTGCCGCCATCACCCCGAAGGCACCGTAACCGGCCAGAAGGTACAGGCTGACGGCGGCATTGCCCTTGTTCAACAGCACCGCAAACATCAAATAAAACGCCAGTGGAAACAGCAAGGTCGGCAGCACATAGGCCGGCTGGCGCCACATGCGCAGGCATTCATTGCGCGTTTCCAGCGCATAGATGTGCATGCGCGAGGGGGTGGAAGATACACGGCTCATGCACGCACCTCCGCGGCGCCGCCGTCCGATGTTTCGGCCAGCGCCAGCACGGCTTCGGCGAGCCCGGCACGGTGGATTTCCAGATCCGCAAGCGCGCTGTCGGCAGCCAGAAGCTGCACCAGTACGGGGACGGCATCGCGCACCTCCAGATGCAGCCAATCGCCCTCGCGGCGCACCGCCAAGACGCCCGGCCACTGCGCGGCCAAGGCCGCATCCACCCGGCTGCGGCAACGGATGTGCTGGCGTCGCACCTCGCTGCGGATGGCCTCGACCGTACCGCTGACACGCACCTTGCCGCGATCGAGCAGCACCACCGTATCGGCCAGCGCCTCGGCTTCCTCCAGATAATGCGTGGTCAAAAGCACCGCCGTACCGGCAGCGCGCAGCCAGCCGATGGCCTGCCATAGCGCCTGCCGTGCTTCGATGTCGAGCCCGGTGGTCGGCTCGTCCAGAAACAGCAAGGTCGGCCTGCCGCAAATGGCCAGTGCAAACTGCACCCGGCGCTGCTGGCCGCCGGAGAGCCGGCCATAGCGGCGTGCTTCAAGACCGGCAAGCCCGGCCAAGTCCAGACATTGCCGCAACGGCAAGGGCTGCGGATAACAAGCGCGCATCGCTTGCAGCAACTCGGCCACGGTGGAGGTTTCCGGCAGCGTCGCATTCTGCAACATCACCCCGATTTGCCTGCGCTCGGCAAGGCCGATTTTCTCCGCGCCCAAACAGTGCAGACGGCCAGCATCGGCATCGAGCAGGCCCAGCAGAATCTCCACCGCCGTGCTCTTGCCCGCCCCATTGGCTCCCAATAGCGCCAGCACCTGGCCGCGCCGCAACTGCAAATCCAGCCCGTCCAACGCCTGCACCCTGCCGCGCCGCTTGTATACGGCGGCAAGGCTTGCCACCACTTCGTTTCCGCGCATTTGTCGCTCCCGTGCTTTGACAGGTGCAGTCTGGCGCGCAGCCGGGGATGGCAACAGTCGCGGTTGTCAGTAGATCAAAATGACGAATGTCAGATACGAAAAACGCCCGCTCCGAACAGGGGACAGAAGGATTTGGGCATGAAAAAACCGGCTTTTGGCCGGTTCATCCATCACTGCCTGTTTCAAACAGTGTTATTGGTCGGGGAGACAGGATTCGAACCTGCGACCTCTACGTCCCGAACGTAGCGCTCTACCAGACTGAGCTACACCCCGATGTGTGAGGCGCGCATTCTAGGCACTTCCTTGCAGGTTGGCAAGACTTTTTTTGCAAAATTCGCAAACTCTCCGTCAGTACCCGCCAGCCGACCGACATACCGCATTTCCCCTTCCGGGATGATGCTCTTGCGCTCCTGCCAGACGCTCTTTTGATGTATTCGGCTTCCGGCCCATGTCGCCCGCAATTTGCCTGATGGCTCTAAACTAGGCGGCTTTCTGCAACCTTCGAGGCCGCTTTGATCAAGCCGCGTACCCCTTCCGGCGTGCTGGAGCTTCTGCCGCGCGAGCAGATTGCCTTCCAGCGCATGCTCGACATCATCCGCAGCACGTATGAATCGTTCGGCTTCTTGCCGGTGGAAACGCCGGTATTCGAGCTTTCCGACGTGCTCCTGACCAAAAGCGGCGGCGAGACCGAGCGTCAGGTGTATTTCGTGCAATCCACCGGCGCGCTGGAGAAGGCGCGCGAGGCCGAAACGGCCGAGGCATTGCCGGAGCTGGCGTTGCGCTTTGATCTGACCGTGCCCTTGGCGCGTTATGTGGCCGAGCACGAGCACTCGCTCGCCTTTCCCTTCCGGCGTTACCAGATGCAGCGGGTGTATCGTGGCGAGCGCGCCCAGCGCGGGCGTTTCCGCGAGTTCTACCAGTGCGATATCGACATCATCGGCAAGGATGCGCTCTCGCCGCGCTTTGATGCCGAGATTCCGGCGGTCATCCATGCCGTGTTCGAGCGTCTTGCCATCGGTGATTTCACCATCCACATCAATCACCGCAAGCTGTTGCGCGGCTTCTTCGAGGGGCTGGGCATCGAGGGCGAGCGGCAGGATGCGGTACTGCGCGAGCTGGACAAGCTCGACAAGCGCGGTGAAGACGCTGTTGCCGCCACGCTTGCGGGCGAGGGTTTTGCCCTGTCGACCGAGGTGGTGGCGCGCTTGCTGGCGTTTTCGCGGGTGCGCTCGCAGGGGCACGCCGATGCCCTGCAACAGCTTGCGGCGCTGGGCGAAGGCACGGCGCAGTTCGAAGAAGGCCGCGCCGAGCTTGTCGCCACGCTCGAGCAGCTGCGGGCGATGGGCATCGACGAGCGTCGCTATGCCATCAACCTTTCCATCGCCCGAGGCCTGGATTACTACACCGGCATCGTCTACGAGACGACGTTGAACGCACATCCGCAGATCGGCTCGATCTGCTCGGGCGGGCGCTACGAGAACCTGGCCAGCCACTACACCAAGTCGCGCCTGCCGGGCGTCGGGATTTCCATCGGCGCCAGCCGCCTGTTCTGGCAGTTGCGCGAAGCCGGCATCATCGCGCAGGCGGCCAGTTCGGTCGATGTGCTGGTCGGGCTGATCGACGAGGCGGACTTTGCCGATGCGCTGGCGCTTTCGCAGCAGTTGCGGGCAGCCGGCTTCAATGTGGAAACGCAGCTGGAGGCGAAGAAAATCGCCCGTCAATTCCAGTATGCCGACCGAGCCGGCATCCGCTTCGTCGCCTTGCGCGGCGAGGGCGAGCGTGCGCAGGGAACGGTGACGCTCAAGGATCTGCAACAGGGCGCGCAAGCCACAATTCCACTGACCGAAGCAACCCTTTGGCTTGATGCAAAACGCAAGGAAAACGCCGCATGACACAGAAGATGGAAAACATCGTCCATCTGGACGGACATTCGCTGACTCGCGCCGATCTGGTTCGCATTGCCGAAGGTGCCAAAGTCGCGCTCGATGCCGACGCGCTGGCACGGGTGGCACATGCGGCGGACTTTCTGGCGCAGCAGGTGGCACGCGAGGAGCCGATTTACGGGGTGTCCACCGGCTTTGGTAGCAATGCCGACAAGCTGCTCGGTGCCCACCATTGCCGTCCAGGCACGACGGACATCTCCCTGCATGAGGAGTTGCAGCACAACCTGATCGTGACCCATGCCGTGTGCGTCGGCGAGCCGTTTGCGCCGGACGTGGTGCGGGCGATGCTCGGGATCCGCATCAACACGCTGTTGCGCGGACACTCGGGCATCCGGGTGGAAACGCTCGAAGCGCTGGCGGCGATGCTCAATGCCGGGGTGGTGCCGGTGGTGCCGCAGTTGGGGTCGGTCGGTGCCTCGGGTGATCTGGCACCGCTCTCGCATCTGGCCATCGTGCTGCTGGGCGGCGGCGAGGCCTTCCATCAGGGCGAGCGGCTCAAGGGCGGCGAGGCGCTGGCGCGGGCCGGCCTTGCACCGATCAAGCTCAGCCACAAGGAGGGATTGGCGCTCAACAACGGCACCGCACAGATGCTGGCGACCGGCGTGCTGGCACTGGCGCGTCTGGAGCGGCTGCTCGATACGGCGGATCTGGCGGCGGCGATGACGATCGAAGCCTTTGCCGGGCGATTGGGCGCTTTCGCACCGGAAGTCCATGCCCTGCGCCCGCATCCGGGGCAGGTGCAGACCGCCGCCAATCTGCGTCATCTGCTGGCCGGCTCGACGCTGGCGGACATCCCCTATCATCTGGTGCCGCGCTTTCTGCCCTGGCAGCCGCACAGCTGGCAGAACGAAACCCTCGCCCAGCTCACCTTCGACATCGGCTGGGATTGGGTGCCCGACACCCAGCGCCATGGCCGGGAAAAGTTCTACCAGCGCTTCAAGCCGTTCCGCGGCGGCAAGAAACACCAGCCGCAGGACAGCTATTCGCTGCGCTGCATTCCGCAAGTGCACGGTGCCGTGCGTGATGCCCTGGCACAGGCGGCACGGGTGCTGGAAGTCGAACTCAACGCCGTCACCGACAATCCGCTGGTATTCCCCGATGCCAAGGCTGCGCACGTGGAGGAGCAGGTGATTTCCGCCGGCCACTTCCACGGCATGCCGCTGGCGCTGGCGATGAGTTATGTCAAGGCGGCGATTCCGGTACTGGCCTCGATCAGCGAGCGGCGCCTGAACAAGCTGGTCGATCCGGCCACCAATGATGGCCTGCCGGCATTCCTGATCGGCAACGAGGACGGCACCGAATCGGGCTACATGATCGTGCAATACACCGCTGCGGCCATCGTCAACGATCTTGCCAGCCGTGCCATGCCGACTTCGGTGTATTCCATCCCGACCAGTGCCAATGCCGAAGACCATGTCTCGATGGGCGCGAATGAAGCCCGTCACGTGCTGGCGATGACGCACGATCTGGCCAAGGTGCTCGGGCTTGAGCTTGCCACCGCCGCGCAGGCGCTGGATTTGCGTCTTGGCATGATCAACGCCGCCCGCGACTTGGCAGCGCAAACCGACGCGGTCGGCATGGCTGGCAAAATCGGCAATCACCCACTGCCCAACAGCGCCAACTACTCGGGTTTCCTGCAAGAAGCCGAAGCATTGCGCGCAGAACTTGCCACAGCGCCGGCATTCACGCCCAGCCCGGCGGTGGCCGCAGCACATGCCGAAATCCGCCGCCATATCCCGGCCATGCAGCGCGATCGCGCCTTGGACAGCGATGTGACCATGGCAGTGCAACTGGTCGAACAAGGCACCGTACTGGCACGAAGCCGAGCCGTGACCAATCCACACTGAGGCCTACCGACAAGGCCGGGCATTGCCTTGCCCGGCCTTGTCATCTTCTCAGAACGGTACTGGCGAGTGACACTCGAATCGCTCGCCACTCAACGGATGGACAAACGCCAGCCAAGCGGCATGCAGATGCACGCGAGTGGCCGCTTTTGCTCCGTAAAACTCATCCCCGACGATGGGATGGGCAAGACTCGCCAAATGCACTCGCAACTGGTGGCTGCGCCCGGTTACCGGCTCAAGCACAAGCCGGGTCTGCTGATTCGGCAAATCGCGCGCCAACACGTGCCAGCGCGTGAGCGACGGCTTGCCCACCGCGAAGTCCACTTTCTGACGTGGCCGGTTGGGCCAATCACAGATCAGCGGCAGGTCGATTTCACCGGCATCTGCACACATCACGCCTTCAACGATGGCCTGATAACGCTTTTCCACCTGCCGGCGCTCGAACTGCATGGAAAGCGCCCGCTGCATGGCAGCACCACGCGCCAGCAATACCAGACCACTGGTAACCTGATCCAGCCGGTGCACCACCCGGGCATCGGCAATGCCTGATTGCACGCGCGCAATCAGGCAATCCTGATGCTCGGGCAGCCGTCCGGGCACCGAAAGCAGGCCGGTTGGCTTTTCCACCAGCAGCAAGGCCTCATCCATGTGATGAATGGTGATGCCGCCAACCTGCAGCGGCATGCTGGCCGACACGATCCCGGTCACGGTGAAGTGACCGGCGCCGCGTTCTTCACATAGCGATCGAACCAGCTCAGCATTTCATGCACGAAGTGCTCGTTGCTCTGCCGTGCAGTGAACCAGTGCGGCTCATGCGGCAACATCACCAGCCGGGTGGTGCCACCCAATCCGCGGATGGCCTGAAACAGCTTGGGCGACTGGATCGGCTCGGTGCCGGGATTGGCATCGTCGCTGCCATGCACGATCAGCAGGGGCTCGTTGATCTTGTCGGCATGCTGGTAGGAGGAAACCGCCTCGTACACCGGCGCGGCCGTCCACAGCGAACGCCGTTCGTTCTGGAAACCGAACGGTGTCAGCGTCTTGTTGTAACCGCCGGCACTCGCCACCCCGGCGCGGAACAAATCGGTGTGTGCCAGCAAGTTGGCCGTCATCAGTGCACCATGGCTGTGGCCGGTCACACCGATGCGGTTGCGATCCACCACCCCAAGTTCCACGGCCTTGTCGATGGCGGCCTCGGCATTCATCACCAGCTGCTCGGTATAGGTATCGTAGGCCGTGCGCGGGTCGCCAACGATCGGGAAAGCGGCATTGTCGATGATGGCATAGCCGGCCAGCAGCAACAGCCGGTGACCACGCAGCATGTCAAAGCGCTGCTCCGAACCGCTGATCTGGCCGGCTTTGCTCGGGTCGGCAAAGTCCTGCGGGTAGGCATACAAAATGGCCGGCAGTCGTGTCCCCGGTCGATAGCCAGGCGGTGTATACAGTGTGAAAGAAAGCGCCACCCCATCCTTGCGGGTATAGGTCACCAACTGCTTGCCGATACCGCGCACCTCAGGCGTCGGATCGACAATTTGGGTTAAAGCCCGAGCTCGCGAAGCATACTGCGCCTCGCCCTCAAGAGCCTGCAAGGCACGCCCGATTCGTCGCTGATACAGATTGGGGGGGCTGCTTGGCGACTGCCGGGTCGTGATGAACGTCTGTCCGCCCGGCAGTACCGCAAATGCCTGCTCCAGTCCCTCGCTACCGCTACGGAACACACGCTCGGTCTTGCCGCGCGTCAGCGAATAACGATCAAGGAAGGGGCGATCGCCTTTCGGCGTCCCCCCCGGCCCTGCCAGATAGACCCACTCCCCCTCCTGCAATACCACGCTGCTGCCATCCGCTCGCGTTTGCATCAGCAGCGTGCCCGGATTGGCATACACCTCATTCTGCGAGTATTCCCAAACCACTTCGGCCGGTATCGTCGGCGCAGAAAAATCCATTCGGCTTACCCGAATCCATTGCCGGTTGGCATCATGCTCATACACAAATGGCTGATCGCCCTCGGCCAGCCAGCGTGTCCCTGCATAACGGCTGCGGGTACGTGCCACCTCCACAGGCTGCCCCGTGAATGGAGCCTCCCAGCGCAGCAGGCGGTCACGATGCGGCACCTCGACTTTGAGATCCCCCTTGTCCAATGCCTCGGCCCAGATCAGCGACGCGGGTGCGTTGGCCTGCCAGCTGTACGAGCGCGGACCTTCGGGAACGCCTCGCACAGGTACCCGATCGGCGACCGGCAATTGGGCAATCACCGTTTGCGTGCCGTTTTCCACATCCAGCACACTCACTTCACGGGCAAAGCGCTGCCAAGTCGTGACATACGAATATGGCGGCAACAGCCGCTCCACTCGCACATGCCGACCATCCGGCGCCACATCCAGAGCCGCCAATGCACCTGGCGTGCCGATATTGCGTAACTGGCCGGTATCCACATCCAGCACAGCCAACTGAGCATGCACGTAGTAATCAAACAGCAGCTCGTCTGCCGGACTCCCCAGCATGTCGCGTGCCTCATAAGTGCTGCTCTCGCCACCGCCCTGCGTCGCGTCGCGGATCTCAGGGCTGATGGCCGGTCGCGGCGCCGGACCGATATCTTCCGGCAGACGCTTGACCAGCAATGACCGGCTTCCCTGCAGCCAGTTCACTGCCCCTTCGAGAATCGGATTCAGGCGCATCCCTTCGACACGCCGAACCTGTCCCGTCAAGGCATCGCCAAGCCACAGTTCGGTATCGCTAGCCGTGGTGTTGCTGAAAGCGAACCGACGTCCATCGGGAGAAAAGACCGGCGTGCTGATGCAGGCATTCTCCGGCAACACAACCGGCGTTTGCTGGCCGCTTGCCAGCTCCTGCAACGTCAGGCCATGCAGACAGGTACGGATGCCATAGCCACTGGACATGTCGTGGCGGCTATGATTGCGTGGCTCGATGCGCAATCCGGCCAACTTCAAATACGGCTCGGCTACCCGCTCGATTGACGGATATTGCGCCTGCTGCACCAGCAACACGCGTTGCCGAGTCGGATCCAGCAGGGGCTGCGGCGGCGGCAATGTCCGCATCAAGGTCAACAACGGCTCAGGCGGCACCTCGTAACCGGCATGCACGCCCTTCGGCATCGATACCAGCAGGAAAGTGGCCGAAGCAAGCAACAGCCGGACACAATGACGGGAAGAAACCATGCACGACACTCCATCAAGGCAAGAGGCCGTTACGCTACAACAAAGCCGCACTTGCATACCGTGACCTGCCAGACAGTTTTGATGCGCCCTCCTACTTGCCTGTCAGCTGCGCGATAATCTCCACCATGACTACCCTCACCGACCCCAAGCCCCTCGTCATCGCGGGCAAGACCTATCAATCCCGCCTGTTGACCGGCACCGGCAAGTTCAAGGATCTGGAAGAAACCCGCGCCGCCACCGAGGCGGCGGCCGCCGAAATCGTCACCGTCGCCATCCGCCGCAGCAACATCGGGCAAAAGCCCGGCGAGCCGAACCTGCTGGACGTGCTGCCGCCGGAGCGCTACACCATCCTGCCCAATACTGCCGGCTGCTATACCGCCGAAGACGCCGTGCGTACCTGCCGGCTGGCACGCGAGCTGCTCGACGGACACACGCTGGTCAAGCTGGAAGTGCTGGGCGATGAGCGCACCCTGTACCCGGACGTGGTACAAACCCTCGCCGCTGCCGAGCTACTGGTGAAGGACGGCTTTCAGGTGATGGTCTATACCAGCGACGATCCGCTGCTGTGCAAGCGGCTGGAAGAAATCGGCTGCGTCGCGGTGATGCCGCTGGCCGCGCCGATCGGCTCCGGGCTCGGCATCCAGAACCGCTACAACCTGATCGAAATCATCGAAAACGCGCGCGTGCCGATCATCGTCGATGCCGGCGTGGGCACCGCCTCGGATGCCGCCATCGCCATGGAGCTGGGCTGCGACGGCGTGCTGATGAATACCGCAATCGCCTGCGCGCGCGAGCCGGTACGCATGGCGCGGGCGATGCGTCTGGCAGTGGAGGCCGGCCGCGATGCGTTCCTCGCCGGGCGCATTCCGAAAAAGCGTTTCGCCAGCGCCTCCTCCCCCATCGACGGGCTGCTCGGCGGATGAGTAATCCCTACACCAGCCCCGGCAGCAAGGCACCGCCCAAGCCCTTCACCGCAGAGGAAGGCCACCGCCGCGTGCGCAGCTTCGTGCTGCGACAAGGCCGCTTCACCCCGGCGCAGCAACGCGCCTTCGATGCCGCCTGGCCACATTACGGGCTGGACTATCAAGGCACACTGCGCGATTTTGCCGCCATCTTTGGCCGCAACGCGCCGCGCATCATCGAAATCGGCTTCGGCAATGGCGAGGCATTCCGCTTCTCCTGCCAGCACGACCCGGCACGCGACCATATCGGCATCGAAGTGCATGCCCCCGGCGTGGGGCGTCTGCTCAATGCACTTGACGCCGACGGCGCGAAGAACGCCCGCGTCTATCACCACGACGCGGTAGAGGTGCTGGAGAACGAAATCGCCGATGCCAGCATCGACGAAATCCGCATCTATTTCCCCGACCCCTGGCACAAGAAACGCCACAACAAACGGCGTTTGGTCAACCCGGCCTTCGCCGAGCTGCTGGTGCGAAAACTTGCCCCAGGTGGCCGCCTGCATCTGGCCACCGACTGGCAGGACTACGCCGAACAAATGTGGGACGTGCTCGATGCCACCTGCGGCATCGTCAACCGCAATGGCCCGCGCGGCCACTTGCCGCGCCCCCCGTGGCGGCCACAGACCCATTTTGAAACCCGTGGCCAACGCTTGGGGCATGGCGTCTGGGACATGATCTACGACAAGACCGGAGCCGCGCCATGAGCCTGCGGCAATGTCATCGCCCCATTCCCCCGCCCTTGCGCCACAGGGCGGCATCCGCGCCGGCATTGCGCCGCCACGACAACGCCCGGATCCCCGCCCCCGACCGCCGATGACGCCTGCGCTCACCCTCACCAACGACATGATGCTCGTCCTCGGGCTGGTGGGGATGACCATGCTGCTGTTCCTGTTCGACCGGGTGCGTGCCGACGTGGTGGCACTGGTCGTGCTGGTATTGCTCGGCCTGACCGGGCTGGTGGCACCGGAAGACCTGTTTGCCGGCTTTGCCGGCAACGCCGTCATCAGCATCATCGCCACCATGATTCTGGGCGCCGGGCTGGAGCGCACCGGCGCACTCAACCGCCTTGCCGGCTGGCTGCTGCGCCGCGCCGACGGCAGCGAGCGCAAGCTGTTGTTCCTCACCAGTCTGGTGGCCGGACTCAATTCCTCCATCATGCAGAACCCGGCAGTGATGGCGCTGTACATGCCGGTCGCCTCGCGCCTTTCTGCCCGTACCGGCGTTGCCCTCTCGCGCCTTTTGCTGCCCATTGCCGTGGCCATCGTGATGGGTGGCGGCCTCACCATGGTCGGCAACTCGCCGCTGATCCTGCTGAACGACCTGCTGGTTTCGGCCAATGCCAACCTGCCTTCGGGCGCCGTCACCCTGAAGCAGCTCGGCATGTTCGCGCCGATGCCGATCGGCATTGCGCTGCTGATCGCCTCGCTGGCCTATTTCCATATTCACGGCAAGCGCCAGTCCGCCGAAAGTGATGGCGGCAATGTCACCCCCGGGCGTGTGCAGAACTATTTTGCCCAGGCCTACGGCATCGAAGGCGATATTTACGAGCTGACCGTCGGCGAGGACAGCTCACTGCTCGGCATGACGCTTCTGGAAATCGAGAGCCTGCCGGGCGTGCCCTTGGTGCTGGCACTCAAATCCGGCGAAGAAGCCCGCCTGGCACCACCGGCCGAAACCCGCATCTGGGCCGGCGACGTAATCGGTGTGATGGGGCAACGCGCGGCGGTGATGTCGTTTGCCGACCAGCAGCATCTGGCCTTCAGCAGCCGTCTCCGGCGCTTTTCGGAAATCTTCAATCCAAGCCGCGCCGGGATTGCCGAGGCGGTGATCCCGCCGACATCCACTTTCATCGGCAAGACTGCCAGCGAGCTGCAGCTGCGTCAGAAGTATCGTTTGAGCCTGCTGGCCGTCAACCGCGACAAGGACGTGATTCGCAACGACTTGCGCCGCCTGCCGCTGAAGGCCGGCGACATGCTGGTGCTGCACTCGTTCTGGCGCAATCTGGGCGCGGCCGCCGCGAAAAAGGACTTCGTGGTGGTCACCGACTATCCCAAGAGCGAGCAGCGCCCGCACAAATTCAAGATCGCGATGACGATCTTCGCCGTCACCATGCTGCTGGCCCTTTCCTCGCGCATCCCGGTGCCAATTGCCCTGATGACCGGAGTGGCCGGCATGCTGATCGCCGGGGTCATCCAGATGGATGAGGCCTATGCCTCGATCAACTGGAAAACCGTATTCGTCATGGCCTGCCTGATTCCACTCGGTTGGGCGATGGACTCCTCCGGTGCAGCCGCCTGGATTGCCGGCCACACCATCAACAAGATTCCGGCCGGCACTCCGCTGTGGCTGATCGAAATCGCCCTTGCCATCCTCACCGTGGCCTTCTCGCTGGTGGTCAGCCATGTCGGCGCAACCATCATGATGGTGCCGCTCGCCATCAATCTGGCACTTGCTGCCAACGGCAATCCGATGGTGTTCGCGCTCATCGTCGCCCTGTCGGCCAGCAACAATTTCATGACATCCACCAATCCGGTGATCTCGATGGTCACCGCCCCCGGCGGATACAGCGCACGCACGCTCTGGCGTACCGGCCTGCCTCTGACTCTCATCTATACCGCCGTCATCGTGCTGATGGTCAACCTGATCTGGTAACTCCCCGGCAAGTCAGATCCGGGTATTCACCTTCAGATCACCCGGCTTTATCCAACCAATGCGGCGCATCGGGGCGGCGATCAGCAACACCAGAAGTGCCGGCAGGATGAAATGCAGCAACACGATGGCAAACAGCACCTCGCCACTGGCACCCATCGCATCCAATGTCCCCACCTGCCCGACCAGACCGCTGCTGCCCATGCCGGATGCTGCCGGCACATTGCGCATGCCGAAGCCGAGCGTGGCAAGCGGCCCGAGAATCGCCGCGGCAAGCGTCGGCGGAATCCAGATGCGCGGATTGCGCACGATATTGGGCAATTGCAGCATGCTGGTGCCAAGTCCCTGGCTCAACAACCCGGCACTGCCGTTGTCGCGATAACTCATCACTGCAAACCCGACCATCTGCGCCGTGCATCCCACCGTGGCCGCGCCTCCTGCCAAGCCCCCCAGTTCCAGCGAAATGGCAAGTGCTGCACTGGATGTCGGGCCGGTCAGAATCATGCCCATGGCAACTGCCAGCACGATGCTCATCACGAACGGCTGCAAGCCCATCGCCCATTGAATCGCCTGCCCGGTGGCAGAAAAAACACCGCCAATCAACGGCGACAGCCCGTATGCCACGGCAAACCCTGTCAGCAGCGCGCTGGCCGGTGTCAGAATGATGTCGATCGGCGTGGTCTTGCTGACCAGTTTGCTCACCTCCACAGCCACCGCCACCGCCACGAAGCAACCAACCGGACCACCCAACTTGGCACCGGCAAGACCAATGGCAGCACTGGCAAACATCACGATCGGCGACGCCCGAAGCGCATGTGCCACTGCCACCCCGATTGCCGCCCCCATGCTCTGTTGGGTAGCAGTGCCGATTTCGACCAGCCACGCATTGGCTGTCCATTGTCCGGCAGATTTCAGAATCAGGCCGATGACCAGCGAGCCAAACAGGCCAAGCGTCATGAAATTGAGCGCATCAATCCCGTAACGGCGGAGGGAAAACTCGATATCGCGGGATTTCAGAAATGCACCAACGGACATGATCGGAAAATCAGGCAGCAGCGCCCTCGGCCTTGCTGGTGCGCAAGTTCCGATAGGCGGGTGTCGATGTAATCATCTCGGCCAGCGAGAAAGCAAGCTCGCGCTCGGCCAATACCGCCGCATCCGCCCCATGCTCCAGCAAATGATTGACTTCCCGCTGGCTGTGCGCACGCGCCAGCACCGGCAATTGCGGATTGATCGCCTTCAGCCGCGCAATGCTTTCGCCTGCCTCCAGCGCATTGCTCATGGCAAACACCGCCATCCTCGCCTTTTCCGGCAGTGTTTCGTGGATGACTGCCTCGGAGACGATGTTGCCACGCACCGCCAGCACCCCTTCCTCGCGTGCTCTGGCCACCAACTCGCCGGTATCTTCCACTACCACCACCGGAATGTCCCGGCGCATCAATTCCAGTGCAAGATGCCGGCCAACCCGGCCATATCCGACCACGATGGTGTGATTTTCGGTCTCGATTCTGGGCGGGGCGTCCTCGGCAAGCAATGCCTCCTGCCGCACATCCGCATCGCCGATTGCCGCCCGCTCGCCCGCCGACAACTGGCGCGCCTGCAACCTGTCGGCCACTGCAAACGTCAATGGATTGAGCATGATGGAAATCAGCGCTCCGGCCAGCACCAGCGACTGCTCGCTGGTCGACAGCATGCCAAGCGCCACGCCAAGCCCGGCAATGATGAAGGCAAACTCGCCAATCTGCGCCAGACTTGCCGAAATGGTAAGCGCCGTGCTGTTGGGATGGCCAAACATGCGCACGATGAAATACGCTGCCAGCGATTTGCCAAACAGAATGATGAATGCCGTCGCCAGCACCTCCAGCGGGCGCTGGATCAGAATGGCCGGATCAAACAGCATTCCCACCGAGACAAAAAACAGCACGGCAAACGCATCGCGCAGCGGCAAGGAATCGTTGGCCGCCTCGTGACTCAGCTCCGACTCGTTGAGCAGCATGCCGGCAAAAAAGGCACCCAGTGCAAACGACACGCCAAACAATGCCGCCGATCCAAACGCCACGCCAAGTGCCACTGCCAGCACGGAAAGCGTGAACAACTCGCGCGACCCCATCCCCGCCGTGCGCTCCAATACCCACGGAATCACCCGTCGCCCCACTACCAGCATCACGGCCACGAAGGCCGCCACCTTGAGCAAGGTCCACAAGATGGTGCTTGCCACCCCGGCAAGACTGGGTGCCTCCCTGCCTTCGGCCGCCACGAAGACTTCCGCCATCACCGGCATCAGAACCAGTGCGATCACGCAAGCCAGATCCTCGACAATCAGCCAGCCCACGGCAATCTTGCCACGCGTGGTCTCCAGCAGGCGACGCTCCTCCATCGCCCGCAGCAGTACCACGGTGCTTGCCGTGGCAAGTGAAAACCCGAAAATCACACCGTGCAGACTCGGCCAGCCAAACACGGCGGAAACCCCCCAGCCCAGCACGGTCGCCACACTTATCTGGGTGATCGCACCGGGAATGGCAATCGCCTTGACGGCCATCAAATCCTTCAGCGAAAAATGCAGCCCGACGCCGAACATCAGCAGCATCACGCCGATTTCAGCCAGCTGATTGGCCAGCGCCTGATCAGCCACGAAACCCGGCGTGTGCGGTCCGACCAAAATGCCCGCCAGAAGGTAGCCGACCAAGGGTGAAAGACGCAGGCGATTGGCCAGCGCCCCGAACACGAAAGCCAGCGCAAGACCGACGGCCACGATATTGATTAGGTCGGTATTGTGCTCCATCGCGACAGGCTCCCAAACTGGCATTCAGTGTGGCGCAAGCCTGTTACAGGAGCAATATCGCAGACACACCCGGCACCGATGCGCCAAAGCATCGGCGTGCCATTTGCAGTGTTGGTCTTCAATACGCGTCTTCAGCGCGTCAGATTCTCGACCCGCAGGAACGTGTGGTCACCGATGATGGCAACCGGTGCGGCATTGCGCCAGCTCGGACGCGCAATGGCATGTGCCAGAAAATGGCTGGCACCCGGAACGATTTCACGGCGCTGTCCTGCCGGCAAAGCCCAGTTCTGCTCGGCATCCAGTGCCACGTTGACCGCTTTTGCCCAGGCATCGCTGTTGCCCAGCCGCGTGTTGGCCGGTACCAGCGTGGGAGCAAACTGCTTTCTCGCGGTAACCACTTCGCACATGGAGTTGCCCCAGCGTCCACTGTCCTCGCGGCGCAGGGCGACCTCGGCAACAGCGTGCTGCCCCTTTTCGGATTGATTGCGTGCTTCCAGATACAGAGTTGCCGAAAGGCACAGCGAGTCGCTTGCCTGCGGCGGCAGGATGGAGGCCATCCATAAAATCCAGGCCAATTTCATTCGGTTTTCCTTTTCGTTGCGCCGCACGGCTGCAGCACTTGGTGCAGTGCAGATACGCGGCATGGCGTCGGGGAGGGCAGCCGTGCATGGCAACGATCCTGCCCGTGCGGCGGCCTCGAATGGGAAGGCGTGACCGCATGTATGCCCACCACAATGGCGGGCGTTGGATGAAGTTGGCGCAAGATAATGGCAAAAATCCGAACTTCTCCTGAATTCGACTTCACCCATTCATCTTGATGTTGTGCTTGGCTGCTCGCACCTGCTTGCCAGTCAGCGGCTCAGGACTTCGTCACGCACGCCTTCCCGACGCAATTCCTCCACCAAGGGCGTGATTTGGGCAATGCGGGCATCGATGCGGGCACGCGCGTAATAGTCCAGATCCGCGCGCCGCCGCAGCGTGTTGAGCTGCAACAACGCGCGCTCGGGATTGCCGCTCAGAAACTCGGCCTCGGCATGCGCCTCGCCTGCACGTACCGGATCGCCGGCAATTTCGTTGTTGCGGGCGAATATCCGCTGGAAGTCCGGATCCTCGCCCGCCTCGGCCAGCAATGGCCGCAAGATGGTCAATGCCCGGCGGCCATCGTCCGGCGTATTGCGCTCGGCCAGAAAACGTGCCCAAGTGATGGCGATGGCTCGATCGCCCGGGAAGCGCTTGTGCAGCTCATCGAAATATTGGTCGGCCTCGCTGCGCCGGCCACTGCGCGCCAAAGCTTCGGCCATTGCCAATTTCAGCCAGCGGTCATCAGGGTGCTGCTGCAACAGCGGTGTCAGGGTTTGCCGAGCCGCCTCACCCTCACCGTCGGCCAGCTGCGCCACGGCAAGCCCATAACGTGCTGCCTCACTCAACGGTGCTTGCCTTGCCATGCGTTGATATTCGGCAATCGCCTGCTTGGGCGTCTGCGCACTGAGTGCGCGCAAACGCTCGCGCGCCCAACCAAATTCGCCGCTGGCACCTTGTCGAGGACGAATATCAAGCTTCAATCCTCCCGGCAATAGCGGGTTTTCACTCGGCGCAAAGCCTTGACTTGATGGCGGCGCGGCCGTCAGTCGTTCGGCCCGCTCTTTGGCTTCGGCAATCCGGGTAGTGGTCACCGGGTGGGTCAACAGATAATCAGGCGTGCGCTCCTTTTCACTGCCCTGATTGGCACGATTTGCCGCTTGCATGCGCTCGAAAAACACGGCCATTGCCTGCGGCTGGTAACCACTGCGAGCCAGTGTGCGGATACCAAGCCGATCGGCCTCGGATTCATTGCTGCGGGTGTAATCGATTTGTCGCTGAATCATCAAGCCCTGTGCACCGACTACAGCCGCCATGGCAGCATCTGTCGTGGTGTTGCTGTCGCTTTTTTGCGCCACCATGATGGCCGCCAGCATACCGAGCAGAATCGGCACCTGATCGCGTTTGGCACGCTCCACTGCACGCAATACGTGGGTCTGAGTGACATGGGCGATTTCATGGGCAAGCACCCCGGCCATTTCGTCCTCGGCCTCGGCGGCAAGAATCAGGCCGGCATTGGTGCCGATGTAGCCGCCCAAGGTGGCAAACGCATTGATCTGCCTGCTCTTGAGCACGAAAAAGGTGAACGATTGGCCAGGCTGATCGCTGACCGAGGCCAGGCGCTGCCCTACCGTTTGCATCCATTGATTGAGCAGCGGATCTTCCAGCGTGTAACCGTAATGCCGAAGCTGCGCAAGCATCATCATGCCGTAGTCGCGCTGCTGTGCCGTCGAAAGCAGCCGGCCGGCTGAAGAGCCCATGTCGGGCAGACGGACATCCTGGGCAGGCAGCGCCGGGCTTGCCAGGGCGAGCACGACTGCCAGGGAAAGTGGCAGGGAGGCGGGAGAAAAACGCTCTTTCTTCATGTCTGCAAGGATGCACGTTGCCGCAGCCAATGGCGTGAATTGCAGGTTAAGAGGCCGAAATCGCCCGACAAGAGATGAAAAAAGACCAACAAGCCCCTATCTTTGCAAACTCCGCGCAGTCGCGCATTGGCACGAGACCGCCATGGCTCAACCTGAAATCACGATCTACTCCACCCTGGTCTGCCCGTATTGCGTGGCTGCCAAGAATTTCCTGAAAAGCAAAGGACTCGAATGGACGGAGATCCGCATTGATCTGGATGCTGGCGAACGGGAAAAGATGATTGCCCGCACCAAGCGCACCAGTGTGCCGCAGATTTTTGTCGGCGACGTGCATGTGGGCGGTTACGACGACATGATGGCTTTGCACCGAGAAGGCAAATTCGAGCCGCTGCTTCAGACCGGCTGATTCCCGGCGATCGGCCTGCCGCCTGCCCGGATTTGCCCCGGCAGGCGCAGGTGGATTTCCTCATCGTCCGTCCCGGTACGGGGGAGAAGACATCCGGTCACGCCTGAAATCCGAAAGGCGCCGCATTCTGCACGCCTCAACGAGGCCGACGCAGTAAGGCTTTGCTAGGATGCGCCTTCATCCCTCCCCCCCGAGACATTCGCATGAGTGCCCCTGCTTCTGCCAAGCCCGGCTTTCTGGCCCGTTTTCTCGATGTCATTGAGCGCTTGGGCAACCGCCTGCCCGACCCGGCGGTACTGTTCCTTGTCTTGATGGTATTGGTTTGGCTGATATCCGCCTGGCTTTCCACTTGGTCTTTCAGCGAAATCGACCCACGCAGCGGCGAAGCCATTCAGATCCGCAATCTGCTTTCCGGGCAAAGTCTGACCGAGTTCATGGCACAGATGGTCAACACGCTGGTCACCTTCCCGCCGCTTGGCGTGGTGCTGGTGGCGATGCTCGGGCTGGGCGTTGCCGAACATGCCGGCTTCATCAACAGCGGGCTAAAAGCAATGCTCGGCATCACGCCGCGTTTCCTGCTCACACCGATGCTGGTCGCGGTTGGCATCCTCAGTCACGTCGCCGTGGATGCCGGTTATGTTCTGGTGATTCCGTTGGGCGCGGTGATTTTCCGGGCAGCCGGACGACATCCGCTGGCCGGCATCGCGGCCGCATTTGCCGGCGTTTCGGGTGGCTTCTCGGCCACATTCTTCGTCCCATCGAGTCTTGACCCGATGCTGGCCAGCTTGACGCAGGTGGCCGCTCACGTAGTGGACGACAGCGTACAAACCAACCCGCTCAACAATTTTTACTTCACTACAGCTTCAGCATTGCTGGTAGTACTGGTGGGCTGGTTCCTGACCGACAAAGTCATCGAGCCGCGTCTGAAAAACACGCCGGTGGACGGTGACGAAAGTCAAACGACCGAGATGACCGGTCTTGCCCCTGCCGAAAAGCGCGGTCTTGTTGCCGCACTCATCGCGGTTACCGCGTGCATCGGCCTGTTTGCCGTCACCGTACTGATGCCCGGCACACCTTGGGCGGCCAGCGGCGAGCTGCCAACAGGAACCCACCCGCTGCTGGCACCCAGCGCCCCCTTGATGAAATCCATCGTGCCGCTGATTTTCATCTTCTTCCTGGTGCCCGGTGTGGTGTACGGCTATGTCGCCGGTACGTTCAAGAGCCACCGCGACGTGATTGCCGGGATGAGCAAGAGCATGAGCGGGATGGGCTATTACATCGTGATGGCGTTCTTCGCCGCACAATTCATTCTCGCCTTCAGCCAAAGCAACATCGGCGCTTTGCTTGCCATCAAGGGCGCCAACGCCCTGCAAGCGATGGGACTGCCAACAGCGATGAGCATCATCGGCATCGTCCTGCTCTCGGCCTTCGTCAATCTGTTGATTGGCTCGGCATCGGCCAAGTGGGCGTTGATCGGCGCCATCATGGTGCCGATGCTGATGCAGCTCGGGCTTTCGCCTGATCTCACCCAGGCCGCTTATCGCGTCGGCGACTCCTCCACCAACATTGTCACCCCGCTGCTGCCCTATTTCCCGCTGATCGTGGTGTTCTGCCAGCGCTACGTGAAATCCGCCGGCATCGGTACCCTGCTGGCACTGATGGTGCCGTATGCCATCACGCTGCTGATCGTGTGGACAGGGTTCCTGCTGCTGTTCTGGGCATTGAACATCCCGCTTGGCGTCGGTGCCTCCTACGTTTATCCGCTGCCCTGACAGGTACTTCGAGGAAATGAACAAACGCCCGGGAAACCGGGCGTTTGCATTCGTGCCTTCATGGTTTGCACGGCTTGTGCTGCCGGACAGAGGCAGGACATCGCAATATGCCCTGCCCAAAACGCGTCTTACATGCGGAACACGCCGAACTTCATCGGCTCGATCGGGGCGTTGAGGCTGGCAGCCAGGGCAAGCCCCAGCACGCGGCGGGTATCGGCCGGGTCGATGATGCCGTCATCCCACAGCCGTGCGGTGGCGTAATAGGGATTGCCCTGATCTTCGTACTGCTGGCGAATCGGCGCCTTGAAGGCTTCCTCCTCATCGGCCGGCCATTGCCCACCCTTTGCCTCGATGGCGTCGCGGCGCACGGTGGCGAGCACGCTGGCCGCTTGTTCGCCCCCCATCACGCTGATGCGGGCATTCGGCCACATCCACAGGAAGCGCCCGCCATAGGCGCGACCACACATGGCGTAATTGCCGGCACCGAAGCTGCCGCCGATCACCACGGTGAACTTCGGCACCGTGGCGCAGGCCACTGCCGTCACCATCTTGGCCCCGTCGCGGGCGATGCCGGCGTTCTCGTACTTCTTGCCGACCATGAAGCCGGTGATGTTCTGCAGGAAGACCAGCGGAATACCGCGCTGGTTGCACAGCTCGATGAAGTGCGCGCCCTTGAGTGCGGACTCGGAAAACAGGATGCCGTTGTTGGCGACGATGCCGACCGGGCAACCGTGGATATGGGCGAATCCGCAGACCAGTGTGGTGCCGTAGCGCGCCTTGAACTCCTGGAACTCGCTGCCATCGACGATGCGGGCGATGACTTCGCGGATGTCGAACGGCTTGCGTGCATCCTGCGGCACGATGCCGTACAGCTCTTCGGCCGGATACAGCGGTTCGACACTGGGCTTGAGCGCCACCGGCACCTCGCGCCTGCGGTTGAGGCTTGCCACCACGTCGCGGGCGATGGCAAGGGCGTGATGGTCATCCTCGGCAAAATGGTCGGCCACGCCCGACACGCGGGTATGCACGTCGGCACCGCCCAGGCTTTCTGCATCCACCACTTCGCCGGTGGCCGCTTTGACCAGCGGCGGGCCGCCAAGGAAGATGGTGCCTTGCGCCTTGACGATGATCGACTCATCGCACATCGCCGGTACATAGGCACCGCCGGCAGTGCAGCTACCCATCACCACGGCGATTTGCGGGATGTTCTCCGCGCTCATGCGCGCCTGGTTGTAGAAGATGCGGCCAAAATGTTCCTTGTCCGGGAACACCTCGTCCTGCAGCGGCAGGAAGGCACCACCGGAGTCCACCAGATACACGCAGGGCAGACGGTTTTCGCGCGCTACCTCCTGTGCACGCAGGTGTTTTTTCACCGTCATCGGGAAATAGGTGCCACCCTTGACCGTGGCATCGTTGGCAACGATCACGCATTCCTGTCCGCAGATGCGGCCAATGCCAGTCACCACCCCGGCCGCCGGGGCCGAATCGCCATACATGCCTTCGGCTGCCAGTGCGTTCAGTTCCAGAAACGGACTGCCCGCATCAAGCAGCGCCTCGATGCGCTCGCGCGCCAGCAATTTGCCGCGCGCCGTGTGCTTGGCTCGCGCCGCGGCGCCGCCCCCCTCGGCCGCACGGGCAAGACGCTGGTGCAGCTCGGCGGTCAGGGTGCGATGAAACTCGGCATTGGTGGTGAAGTCGGCGGAACGGGGATCCAACTGGCTGACAAGTGCTGGCATGGCAGGTTCAATCCTTGGGGGACGCTCATCATATAACGCAGGCCTGCGAGTCGGGAGTTTCTCCCCGACGCCGCTCGCTGTATCCTTTAGGGCTGTTTTCCCGCTTGCCAGCCGCCTGCCAGCCTGAACGCCGCAATGAATCCTTTTCTTCGCTGGTTCCATCAACTCGGCTCACCGCCCTATTTCGACCGCTTTGCTGCCCGCTGGGCACCGTGGGGCTATGCCGTCGGTGGCCTGACCATGCTGCTGGGCATCGCATGGGGGCTGAATCTGCTGGCGCCCTTGGGCGGCATGTTCCATGTGCCGGCCGATTATCAACAAGGTGACAGCTTCCGCATCCTGTTCATTCATGTGCCTTCGGCCTGGATGAGCCTTGGCGTGTTTGCCGGAATGGCTCTGTATGCCGCGATCGCCCTGATCTGGCGCATCAAGCTGTGCGAGATTCTCGCCATGGCCTGTGCCGCGCCGGGTGCCGCCTTCACCCTCATCACCCTCATCACCGGGATGATCTGGGGCAAACCGATGTGGGGCACTTGGTGGGACTGGGATCCGCGCCTGACCACCGAGCTTGTGCTGCTTTTCATGTACCTGGGCATCATTGGCCTGTATCACGCCATCGAAGATCGCCGCGCCGCCGCACGCGCCGCCTGCCTGCTGGCTGTGGTCGGCGTGGTGCTGCTGCCGATCATCCGTTATTCGGTGGTGTGGTGGAATTCGCTGCATCAGGGACAAACCATCCGCATGTTCGGCGAATCCTCGATGGATGCCAGCATGCAGGGACCACTGTGGGTCATGGCATTGGGCACGCATATCTGGTTCGTCGGCTCGCTGCTGGCACGTGCCCGTGCGGACAATCTGCGCCGCGAATCCGGAAAAGACTGGGTACAGCGTCACGCCGGAACGAAACCATGAACTATCTTGCCTATGTCATCGCCGCCTATGCGGTTTTCATCATCGTGATGCTGTGGGACTGGCTCTCGCCGCGCCTGCAGATCCGTCGGGCCTTGCGTACCGCACGCCAGCAGGCACGACGCCGTGCCGCCCGCACCACCTCCGGAGTCGCTCCTCAATGAACGCCACCCGCAAACGTCGCCTGATCGGGGTAGTGCTGGTTCTCGTTGCCGCGGCCATCGCCATCACACTCGGCGCGCTGGCACTGCAACGCAACGTCGCCTATCTGTACACGCCGGCCGAGGTGCTGCGTGGCGATGCGGCGCCGGATGCTCGGTTCCGCCTTGGCGGCATGGTGGCGGAAAACTCGTTCCGCCGCGAAGAAGGGTCGCTCACGGCGCATTTCGAGGTGGATGACGGCGACGCGCGCCTGCCGGTGCGCTACACCGGCATCCTGCCGGATCTGTTCCGCGAAAAGCAGGCCGTGGTCGCTACCGGACGCATGGAAAATGGCGTATTCGTGGCCGAAACGGTACTTGCCAAGCACGATGAAACTTACATGCCCAAGGAAGTGGCCGACAAAATGGGCGCCGCGCACCAGAAGCACGGGGTCGGCAATACCGGCAAGTCCGACACAACGGCGGCACAACCCTGATGCTCGGCGAGCTTGGCCATTATGCGCTGTGTCTTGCGCTCCTGATTGCGCTGGTGCAGGGCGTCATTCCGATTCTCGGGGCTCACCGCGGCCTGCAGGACTGGATGCGAGTGGCACGCCCGGCGGCATTTGCCCAGTTGGCGCTGGTACTGCTGGCCTATGTTGCGCTCACCCTGTCCTTTGTGATGCAGGACTTTTCGCTGCGCTACGTGGCCGAAAACAGCAATTCGCTGCTGCCCATGATTTATCGCTACACCGCCGTGTGGGGGGCGCACGAAGGCTCCCTGCTGCTGTGGGTATTGGTGCTTTCGGGCTGGACGGCCGCCGTTGCGCTGTTCTCGCGCCAACTGCCACTGCCGGTGGTGGCACGCGTGCTGGGCGTGATGGGAATCGTCGCGGTCGGCTTTCTGGCACTGCTGCTGTTTACCAGTACCCCCTTCGAGCGTATCCTGCCGCGCGCCGCCGAAGGACGCGACCTCAATCCATTGTTGCAGGATCCGGGCATGATCCTGCATCCACCGATGCTGTATCTGGGTTATGTCGGCTTTGCCGTGCCGTTTGCGTTCGCCATCGCCGCCCTGCTCGATGGCACGATCGATGTGCGCTGGCAACGCTGGACGCGTCCCTGGACCAACATCGCCTGGGGCTTTCTCACCCTCGGCATCGGTCTTGGCAGCTGGTGGGCCTATTACGAGCTGGGCTGGGGCGGCTGGTGGTTCTGGGATCCGGTGGAAAATGCCAGCTTCATGCCATGGCTGATCGGTGCAGCACTGATCCATTCGCAAGCCGTTACCGAAAAGCGCGGCAGCCTTGGCAACTGGACCCTGCTGCTGGCCATTGCCGCCTTCTCGCTCTCCCTGCTTGGTACCTTCCTGGTGCGTTCGGGTGCCATTACCAGTGTCCATGCCTTCGCTGCCGACCCCGGCCGCGGCATGTTCATTCTGGGCTATCTGGCCGTGGTGATCGGCGGTTCGCTGCTGCTCTATGCGCTGCGCGCCTCCAGCACCCGGCAAGCACGCCCGTTTGCCGTTTTCTCGCGTGAAACGCTGCTGCTTGCCAACAATCTTCTGCTTTCGGTCGCCTGTGCCATGGTGCTGCTCGGCACGCTCTATCCGATGCTGGCCGATGCGCTCGAATTGGGCAAGGTCTCCGTCGGCCCGCCATATTTTTCGCTGATGTTCCTGGTCTTGATGACGCCGTTGGTGCTGTTGCTGCCGTTTGGCCCTCTCACTCGCTGGCAACGGGAAACCGTGCGGCCGATCGTCGGCATCCTGCTGCCTTGGGCGGCGCTGGCGCTGCTTGGCGGAGCGCTGGCATTCTGGCTGGCACCGCAAGGTCCCATCAAGACTGCTGCCGGGGTAGCCGGTGCACTCTGGGTCACGCTTGCCACCTTGCACTTTGCCTTTGATCGCCTGCGCAAAAGCGGGCGAATGACACGGGAAATGTGGGGCATGACACTGGCACATCTGGGGCTTGGCCTGTTCGTGGCTGGCGCCTTGGTCAATGCCGCACTCAACGAGCAGCGCGAACTGGCGTTGAAGCCCGGGCAATACATCGAGCTTCATGGTGATACCTATCTGTTTGAAGGTGTACAGCGTACTGCCGGCCCCAATTACCAGGCCGACATCGGCACGATCAAAGTCAGCCGCGACGGCCGGCACGTCATCACCCTGCACCCCGAAAAGCGCCACTATCGCAGCGGCGGACAGGTGATGACCGAGGCAGCCGTGCAGTTCACCCTGCTGCGCGATCGCTATGTCGCACTGGGCGAGCCACTCGGTGATTCGGCCTGGGCTGTGCGCGTGCACAGCAAGCCGTTGATGGGCTTCATCTGGCTGGCCGCGCTGTTGATGGCGTTGGGTGGCTTTGTCACGGCGGCCGATCGCCGCTTCCATCGCTACAAAGAGGAATCCCCGACATGAAAGCCAATCGCTGGCTGCCCTTGGGCATTTTCATGCTGCTGGCCATTCTGCTCGGCGCAGGTGTATGGATGAGCCGCAACCCCAATCGCGATGCCCTGCCTTCGCCCTTGATCGACAAGCCCGCTCCACAATTCGTGTTGCCGGAACTGTTTGATCCCG
Organism: Lysobacter sp.; assembly: GCA_041855065.1. GTDB lineage: Bacteria > Pseudomonadota > Gammaproteobacteria > Xanthomonadales > Xanthomonadaceae > Solilutibacter. Next base: position 10,323 of record JBHADJ010000160.1, on the reverse strand, counting down.
ATCGCCGGATATCGCTTGGCGACCTGCGGGGCGCACCATTCGTGATGAACGTATGGGGCAGCTGGTGCGTGGCATGCCGTGACGAACACGCGGCCTTGACCGCCTTTGCCGAAACCCGTCGGGTACGGGTAATCGGCTACAACTGGAAGGACGAGCCCGAGGACGCCAAGCGCTGGCTGGAACAAATGGGCAACCCCTATTACCTCATCGTGCAGGACCTCGAAGGCCGCACTGCCCTGGATTTCGGCATTTACGGCGCCCCTGAAACCTTCCTTGTCGATGCGCAAGGCGTCATCCGCTGGAAGCACGTCGGCATTCTCACCCCGGCCATCATCGACAACGAATTGTTGCCGCGTCTTGCCCTGCTGGAACAAGGTCACTGATGTTGCGCTTTCTGCTCGCCCTGCTGCTTGGCCTGCTGCCCGCACTTGCCTTCCCCCAGGTGCAGGGTGACAACTCGCCACCGGTATTTCGCGACTCTTTCGAAGAGGCTCGCTTCCGCACGCTGACCCATGAGCTGCGCTGCGTGATGTGCCAGAACCAGTCCCTGGCCGATTCCAATGCCGAAATCGCCCGCGATCTGCGCAACGAAGTATTGGTCCTCATCCGGCAGGGCAAAACCGATGCCGAAGTGCGCGACTTCATGGTGTCCCGCTATGGCGAGTTCGTCCTGTACAAGCCTCGCATGGGCGGACACACCTTGCTGCTCTGGCTTGCCCCTCTGCTGCTGCTTGCCGGCGCCGGCATCGCCATCGCTCTGTGGATACGCCGCCAAAATCGCCAGGCGCGCATCCCGCTCGACGAAAACCAGGAGTGGTGATGGCACTTTTCCTCGCATCCACCAGCTTGCTGTTGCTGCTTGTCCTGTATGCGGTATTGCGCCCATTGCTGGTACGCAACGCATCGCTGGCCATCGGACTTGCCGTACTGACGATTGCGGCAACCACCCTGCTGTATCTGAAAATCGGCACCCCCGATGCGCTCAACCCGCAGTTGATCAACCCGCCGACCACGCTGGCCGAAGCCCGCATGCAGCTGCAACACCGCTTGCGCCGCGAACCGGATCTGGCCGAGGCCTGGGTGCTTCTGGCACGCACCTACAGCGCCGAACAGCGCCGCGCTGAAGCCGCCGAAGCACTGACACGCGCCGCCCGGCTGGCACCGCAGGATCCGGACATTCTCACTGAAGCCGCACTCGCCCATGCGGCCCGGCAAAGCCCGCCACGTTTCGACGAGCAAGCGATCAACTGGCTGGATCAGGCGGTCAAGCTGGCCCCGCAGAATCAACAAGCCCGCTGGTTTCTTGGTGCCGCGCACCGTCAAAACGGCAAGCCTGCCGAGGCCGCACGCATTTGGGAGCCGCTGCTGAAGCTGGCCGATGCCAACGCCCGTACCGCATTACTGACGGAAATCAACGCCGCCCGCGCCGAAGCCGGCCAATCAGCACTTGCCGCACCGACCGACACTTCTGCTGCCGGCATTCGCATCACCCTGCAAATCGCCCCGGCTCTTGCCGAGCGCCTGCACAACACGCCGCAAGCGCAGATTTTCGTCATGGCACGTGCAATCAACGGCTCGCCCATGCCCATCGCGGTTGAGCGCCATCGGCCGGATGCGCTATCGCTTGATCTGGTACTGGATGACAACGACAGCCCGATGCCCACACAGAAACTCTCCGAACAAACCGAAGTGGAAGTGCTCGCCCGTCTCTCGGCAAGCGGCAGCGTCACCCGGCAGCCCGGCGACATCGAGACCCCGGTGCAGCGCATCCGCCTGCCAAGCGATGCCACCGTTCACCTGCAGCTCAAAGCCCCCCCACTTAAGAATCCAACGCCATAACATAAGCACCCTTGCGCTGGTCTCACAGCGGCTTTCATGGCACATTGCGGCATTGCACCAATCCAGCACATGCCATGTTCGAATTCATCCCACCCGCCACCCGTTTCGTCGAGCTGCCCTCGCCGTTCACCATGAAACGTGGCGGTCTGCTGCATGGCGCACGGATGGCCTATGAAACCTGGGGCGAGCTTGACGCCAACGCCGGCAATGCCATTCTGATCCACACCGGCCTGTCGCCCAATGCCCATGCCGCCAGCCATGGCGACAACCCTGAACCCGGCTGGTGGGAAGCCATCATCGGCCCTGGCCGCCCGATCGACACACGGCACTGGTTCGTCATCTGCATCAACACCCTGGGCAGCTGCAAAGGCTCCACCGGGCCAGCCTCCCTCAACCCCGCTACCGGCGAACCCTGGCGACTGGACTTTCCCGCCCTTTCCATCGAAGACTGCGCCGATGCAGCGGCCTGGGTCGTGAAGGCACTGGGCATCGAAAGGCTGGCACTTGTCATCGGCAACTCGATGGGCGGCATGACGGCACTGTCGATGCTGGCACGCCACCCCGGCCTGGCTGCCAATCTGCTCGACATCTGCGGCGCGGCACGTGCCCTGCCTTTCTCGATTGCCATCCGCTCCCTCCAGCGCGAAGCCATCCGGCTTGACCCGGACTGGAATTCTGGCCACTACGACCAACAGCATTACCCCCGATCGGGAATGCGCATCGCCCGCAAGCTCGGCGTCATCACCTATCGCTCGGCAATGGAGTGGAAAGGACGTTTTGGTCGCGTTCGACTGAATACCGATGACCGCCAGCCTGCCGATCCATTCGCCGCCGAGTTTCAGGTGGAAAGCTATCTGGAACACCATGCTCAGCGTTTCATTCACTATTTCGACCCCAACAGTTACCTGTATCTCGGCCGTGCCATGGACTGGTTCGACCTTGGCGAATGTGCCAGCAATGCCTGTGGTGATCGTCATGCCGACACACTGCGTGCACTGGCCACATTGCAACTCGAAAGAGCCTGCATCATCGGCGTGGAAACCGATCTGCTGTTTCCGCTCGAACAACAACAGGAAATCGCCGAAGGTCTGCGCCATGGTGGCACCGATGTAACCCTGCACGCCATGCCCTCTCCCGAAGGCCATGACGCCTTTCTGGTGGACATCGACCGCTTTGGCCCGGTGATTGCCAACTTTCTTGCCTCTCTTTCATCCCCTGCCCGCTGAAAACCCTTCTCCTTTCCCGCACAAGTCGCTATACTTGCCGCCCGCGCCGGAGTGGCGGAATTGGTAGACGCAGCGGATTCAAAATCCGCCGCCCTTAAAAGCGTGTGGGTTCGAGTCCCACCCCCGGCACCACCACAAGAATGCGCTCATCGCGGCGCATGACGACAAAGCCCGGTTTTCCGGGCTTTTTTGTTGAGGACGCCCATCGTGAAGACCGTGGCTGATGGCACATGGAGAAAGCCGACATGTACTTGCTTGCGCCAGAAATTACGCCACGCTGCCAGCCCCCCTCTTCCAGCCTTCGCTGCCATGCGGCAATGATGCCTGCAAAACGTCACCCGCATCGAAAACCACGGCATCCGGATGCCGCCAAGCCACCCCCATCCCCTCGGCTCGCCCAACTGCGCCTGCTGCAACACGCCAAGCACACTCGCCAGAACAAAGGTGCACTGATTGATTTCAATCACATCATGCCTCGGAAATTTGTGATGCAAATCGCAAATTTTGCGCAAATCCCGTCATCGACTTGGTCTGAAGCGGCACTCATGCCAACAATGAATCGTCGTTCAGGATCAAGCAGCCCAATATGGCCTTGTTGCTTTTTCCCGTCATTACAACAACTTGCAGCAACACCTTTGAGAAAGCTCTAAAGAGTTGCGCAAACCTTTGATTCGTATTGAAAAAGATATGCAGATCGCATGTTGACAGCCGGAAGCTCGGGTAATAATGTGGAGGAAAGTGGGACAAAGTGGTTTTTTGTGGAAAGCCACCTTGTTCTCGCCTCGCCCCCCTCCAGTTCCCTGCTCCCGCGTGGCTTTACATGTTCTACGGTGAGTTCGCCATCACCATCGACGACAAAGGTCGTCTTGCCATCCCCACCTGCTTTCGCGAGCAGGTGGCGGCGGTGTGCGGCAACCGTTTGGTGGTGACGTACAACCCGTTCGAGCAAGGTTCTCTGTACATCTATCCGCAGGAGGCTTGGGAAAGGCTGCGGGATCAGGTCAATGCGCTGCCGAGGGCGAAAAAAAGCAGCCGGGCCTTGCAATTGAAGCTGGTCGGTTCGGCCAGCCAACAGACGCTGGACGGCAATTCACGCATCAGCATTCCGGCCAGCCTCCGCAATACGGTGGGGATCGAGCGGCAAGCCGTGCTGATCGGCATGGGCGAGAAATTCGAGCTTTGGAGCGAGAAAGCGCACAAACAGCAGATTCTGGAAACGCTTTCGGACGAAGACATGGCCGACAGCGATCTGCAGGAGCTGATGCTATGAATGCCCCTGCCCTGTCCGCCCCCGTCCATGTGCCGGTGCTGTATGCGGAAGTCTTGCACGGGCTTGCGATCAAGCCGGCCGGGACGTATCTGGATGGCACCTTTGGCCGTGGCGGCCACGCTGGCGGGATTCTGGCCGAGCTTGGCGACGAAGGCCGTTTGCAGGTGATGGACAAGGACCCGGAGGCGATTGCCGAGGCGCGGCGGCGCTTTGCCGATGATGCCCGGGTCACGATCGTGCACGGCAGCTTCGCCACGCTGGCAGATATTACCCCCGCGGCATCGCTCGATGGCGTGCTGTTCGATCTTGGCGTGTCCTCGCCGCAGCTGGACGTGGCCGAGCGCGGCTTTTCCTTTGCCAAGGACGGGCCGCTGGACATGCGCATGAACGATGCGGCCGGCGAAAGTGCCGCCGAATGGCTGGCGCATGCCGAAGAAGGCGAGATTGCCGATGTGCTGTGGCGGTATGGCGAGGAGCGCATGAGCCGGCGCATTGCCCGTGCCATCGTGGCTGCGCGGGTGCAATCGCCCTTGCGTCGCACCCGCGAGCTGGCCGAGCTGATTGCTGCGCAGGTGCCGCGCGGCAAGGATGCCAGCCACCCGGCCACGCGCAGCTTTCAGGCCATCCGCATCCATGTCAATCAGGAGCTGGCCGATCTCGAAGCCGGCCTTGCCGCGGCCTACGCCGCGCTGAAGGTCGGCGGGCGGCTGGCTGTCATCAGCTTCCATTCGCTGGAAGATCGCATCGTCAAGCAGTTCATGGCCGCCAAGGCCAAGGCACCGCCCGGTGACCGGCGCTTGCCGGCGGCTGCGCCCTTCGTGCCGACGCTCAAGCTCGTTGGCGGCGCAATCAAGGCCGGCACCGAGGAGCTGGCGGCCAATCCGCGCGCGCGCAGTGCCGTGCTGCGGGTGGCCGAAAAGCTGGAGGTGGCGGCATGACGTGGCTGCGTCTGGTACTGGGCGTACTGTTGCTGGCCAATATCGCCACGGCCGTCGCCATTGCGCACACCCATCACCGGCATCGGCAAGTGTTTGTCGAGCTCAGTCGCGAGGAAAAAATCGAGGATGCGCTGGAAATCGAGTTCAGCCAGCTGCAGCTCGAATACAGCGTGTATGCTAAAAGCGCTCTGATCGACCAGATCGCTCACGAGAAGCTCGGCATGGTGCGGCCTGAGGCCAAGGAAATCGTGGTGGTGCGCCGATGAAAGCTGCCGTTCGCAAGCCGCGCAATTCAGCCGCCCGCGCTCACAACAATCCGCGTCAGCGGCTGCTGCTCATCAGCGCAATTCTTGGCACCGCAGCCTTGGGGCTTGTTGCCCGAGCCGCACACCTGCAACTGGGCGGCGGTGAAGGCCGCGAGCAATTGCAGCGGGCCTATGGTTCGCGCGCCCTGCGCACAGTGGATATTCCGGCACGACGCGGCATGATTACCGACCGCAATGGCGAGCCGCTGGCCGTTTCCACGCCGGTCGCCTCGATTTGGGTGGATCCCTCCACACTGTCCAAGTCGCCCGAGCATATTCCGGCATTGGCCAAGGCATTGGGTTTTGCCGAAGAGCCGCTGCGCCAATCGATCCTGCGGCATGTCAGCCGCAAGTTCCTGTGGCTGCATCGCGGCATGAATCCGACCCAGGCCGATGCGCTGATGGCACTGGACATTCCCGGCGTTCACCTGCGCCGCGAGTTTCGACGCTTCTATCCGCAGGGCGAAGTGACCGCCCACGTGCTGGGTTTTGCCGATGTCGACAATCAGGGTCAAGAAGGGCTTGAGCTGGCACTCAATGCCTGGCTGCATGGCAAGCCGGGCAAGAAGCGCGTCATTCGTGACAACCTGGGGCGCCACATCGAAGATGTCGAGCTGATCGAACCGATGCAGCCGGGCAAGGACGTGGCACTCAGCATCGACCTGCGCATCCAGTATCTGGCACATCGTGAACTGAAAAACATGGTCGAGGCCAGTAATGCCGCGGCAGGTTCCGCCATCGTCATGGACGTGACCAACGGCGAAGTGCTGGCGCTCTCCAACATTCCCACCTTCAATCCGAACAACATTGAAGACAGCATCGGCAGCACTCGACGCAACCGCGCACTGACCGACCCGCTGGAGCCGGGCTCGACCATCAAGCCGCTGACGGTCGCTGCCGGACTGGAGGCAGGCGTCATCCGTGCCGACAGCATGTTCAATACCAGCCCCGGCTGGATTGCCAATGGCCCACGTTACACCACCAAGGACACGCGCAACTACGGCACGCTGAGCACCACCGGCCTCATCCAGAAAAGCTCGAACGTCGGCATGGCGTTGATCTCCCGCCAGCTCGGCAATCAGCAGTTCTACGATTTCCTGCGGCGCTTCGGCTATGGCCAGCGCACCGGCATCGGCCTGCCCGAATCCCCCGGTCAACTGCGTGACCCTCGCCAATGGGATGGCACCCAGAAGCAGACCATGTCCTATGGCTATGCGCTGAATGCCACGCCGCTGCAAGTCGTGCATGCCTATGCCACGCTCGGCAATGAGGGCGTCGCAATCCAGCCGACCCTCATCCGTGGCCAGCAGGGCGAGCGCCGGCAAGTGCTCGATGCCGACATCGCCCGCACCGTGGTGCGAATGATGCAAACCGTGACCGAACCGGGCGGCACCGCAACTCAGGCAGCAATTCTCGGCTATCACGTGGCAGGCAAGACCGGCACGGCACGCAAGTCCGGTGCCGGCAGCTACGCCAGCCAGCAATACCTGGCGTTCTTCGCCGGATTGGTGCCGGCCAGCCAGCCTCGCTACGCCATGATCGTCGTCATCGATATGCCCGATCCCTCGCGTTTCGGCTATTACGGCGGCCGGGTCAGCGCCCCCGTATTCCACAACGTGATGGAAGGCACGCTGCGACTGATGGATGTGCAACCGGACGATATCGATAGCTGGATTGCTGCACAAACCCGGCAGCCTGACCTGCCTGCCATCGCCGATACGCCTCAGGATCCGCCTCCGCCCATGTCCTCGCTTCCCAAACCCTTGCCCGAACCCTTGGAGGCGCGCCAATGAGCCGCAGGATGCTGCTTGCCGAACTTCTGCCGGACGTGGCCGGCATCGATCCCGCGCTTGCCGTGTCCGGACTGGTAATGGACAGCCGTGCCGTGCGTCCGGGCGATGCCTTCATCGCCATCGCCGGTTTCGGCGCGCATGGGCTCGGCTTCGTCGATGAAGCGCGCGCACGCGGTGCGGCGGCGATCCTGTTCGAGCCGCCGGCACCGGCGGATTTGCCGGCACCGGCCGATGCCATCGCCGTGCCCGGCCTGCGTGCCCGTCTCGGCGCGATGGGCGATGCCTTCCACGGCCAGCCCTCGCGGCAAATGCGCATGATCGGCGTGACCGGCACCAGCGGCAAAACCTCCACCGTGCAGATGCTGGCGCAGGCGTTCGAGCGGCTTGGCCGCCGCGCCGGCACCATCGGCACGCTCGGCGTTGGCCTGCATGGCGCGGAAGTCGCCACCGGCTTCACCACGCCGCTGGTGCTGCCGATGCACGAAATGCTGGCGGGTCTGCGTGACGCTGGTGCGCAGGTGGTGGCGATGGAAGTCAGCTCGCATGCGCTCGATCAGGGCCGGGTGGACGGCGTGCATTACGACTACGCCGTGTTCACCAATCTCACCCGCGATCATCTGGACTACCACGGCGACATGGAAAGCTATGGTGCGGCCAAGGCGCGGCTGTTCCAGCGTGCCGGTTTGCAGGCGGCCATCATCAATCAGGACGATGCCTATGGCGCGCGCCTGTTGCAGTCGCTGCCGGCCACGGTGCGCGGCATCGGCATTTCCGCTGCCGGCGCTGCCGATGCCGCGGTGGCGGCGGAAAACTTGAGGCTCGATGCCGGCGGCATCCGTTTCACCCTGCGTCTTGGCAGCGAACGGGCGGAACTTGCTTCGCCGCTGCTCGGGCGCTTCAACATCGACAATCTGTTGTCGGTGGCGGCGGTGCTGTGGGCCGATGGCGTGGCGTTTGCCCGCATCATCGACGTTCTGCCGCAGCTTGCGCCGGTGGCCGGTCGCATGAATCGGCTCGGCGGCGATGGCCGTCTGCCGCTGGTGGTGGTGGATTACTCGCACAAACCCGACCCGCTGGAGCAGGCGCTGCAATCGTTGCGCGCGCATCTACACGGACGGCTGATTTGCGTGTTCGGTTGCGGCGGCGAGCGCGACCGCGGCAAGCGCCCGCAGATGGCCGCGATTGCCGAGCGTCTGGCCGAGCGCGTCTATGTCACCGACGACAACCCGCGCGGTGAAGACGGCGATGGCATCATCGCCGACATCGTGGCCGGCCTTGCCGAGCCCGACAAGGCGGTGGTGCAGCGCGATCGCCGCGCCGCCATCGAGCAGGCCATTGCCGAAGCCGGTGCCGACGACATCGTGCTGATTGCCGGCAAGGGCCACGAAACCTATCAGGAAATCCAAGGCGTCAAGCACCCCTTCGATGATCTGGCCGTGGCCGCCGAGGCACTGGAGGCGAAGCGATGAAGCCGATGACGCTCGCCGAACTTGCCGCACTGTGTCAGGGCCAAGTGCTCGGCGATGGCAATGTGCAAGTGGATACGGTGGTCACCGACAGCCGCAAGCTGCCGCTGGCAGGCGATGCCCGCGTCCTGTTCGTGGCGCTCAAGGGCGAGCACTTCGACGGCCATACCCATGTCGCCGATGCCGCGGGCAAGGGCGCACGGGCGGCGCTGGTCAGCCAGCCGCAGGACACCGACATCGCCCAGATCGTGGTGGCCGATGGCGAGCGTGCGCTGGCCGACATTGCCCGTGGCCTTTGCGCAGCACGCCGGAACACGGTCTTTGCCATCACCGGCAGCAACGGCAAGACCTCGGTCAAGACCCTGCTGGCGGCGATTCTGGCCGAAGCAGGCCGGGTGCATGCCACCCAGGGCAACTTCAACAATGAAATCGGCCTGCCGCTGACGGTGATCGAAACCCCCGAGGACAGCGATTACGCGGTGTACGAGATGGGCGCGGGCAAACCCGGCGACATCGCCTGGCTGACGGCCATCGCCGCCCCGGACGTGGCGCTGGTGAACAACATCGCCCCGGCCCATCTGGAACGCATGGGCAGCCTGCTTGCCATCGCCGATACCAAGGCGGCGGTGTATGACGACCTGCGCCCCGGCGGCTGTGCGGTGATCAATGCCGATGACGCATTTGCACCGTATTTCGAGGCACGCGCCGGGCAGCACCGGGTGCTGCGTTTTGGCCTCGAAGCCAGTGCCGAGGTGCGCGCAAGCCATGTGCAGGCCCGGGACGAAGGCATGACGTTCCGCCTGCTGACCCCGGCCGGTGAGGCCGATGTCGCGCTGGCATTTGCCGGGCGGCACAACGTCGGCAATGCCCTGGCCGCCGCCGCCATGGCGCTGGCCGCCGAAGTGCCGCTGGCCGCGATCATGCGCGGGCTGGAAAATGCCCGTCCGGTGGCCGGACGCCTGGAGGCACGTCCGCTGCGCCCGGGCATCGCGCTGATCGACGACAGCTACAACGCCAACCCGGCATCGGTCAAGGCCGGCATCGCCACCCTGGCCGCGCAGCCGGACGAAGGCTGGCTGGTGCTGGGCGACATGCGCGAGTTGGGCGACGATGCCCTGGCCCTGCATTCCGAAGTGGGGCAGGCGGCAAAGGCCGCCGGTATCCGCCGGCTGTATGCACTGGGCGCGTTGAGCGCGGCAGCCGCCGAGCGCTTCGGTGAAGGCGCGCATCATTTCGACAGCCACGAGGCGCTGGCCGCAGCGCTTTGGCAGGCATTGCAACAGCAAGACTCGCCGCGCGTGCGGGTATTGGTGAAAGGCTCGCGCGGCAGCGCGATGGAACGCGTCGTGAAATGGCTGGAGGAGGCCGCCCATGCTGCTTGAATTGACCCGTTGGCTGGAACAGTTGCAGAGCCTGTTCGGCCTGTTCAATTACCTCACCTTCCGCGCCATTCTGGCCGCGCTGACCTCGCTCGGCCTGTCGCTGT
>JBHADJ010000159.1:0-13177 GCA_041855065.1 Lysobacter sp. | reverse complement strand
GCTGACCTCCACCATGCCTTCGAGCAGCTGATGCGCGCGCTCGGGGCCTTGCACATCAATGACCGCCTTGATGGATTCGATCCACTCGCGGGTTTCGGTCGGATCGGGGTCGTTTTGCAAGAGTTCGTTCAGCCAGTGCATCCAAGGGCTCCGTAGACGTTTTTGTTGTCGAGGTGGGCAAGTGTAGAACGTGGCAGGGGCTTTGTCGCCATGAGTGGGCACAGGCGCACCTCGGCACGGGGCAGGGGGCGACTTTGCATGGATTGCCTCGCAGGCGCTGTCCTCTTAAAGTGCCCGGGCTTTGTTGCCGCCTCGCAAAACCGTGTTTTGTCCGGCATGTCGTTGTACATGCCGGTTGGCTGGCAAGACAGCAAGTGCCGATACCCGTTGCCGGTATCGTTTTTCAGCGGCAATCCTTCGTTTATGGGAAGGCATTGCTTTTCGTGTTTTTCAAGGAGTCTTTGGTGGAAAAAAGAGCAGGCGTTGCGATTTATTGGGATTTCGACAATCTGCACATTGGCCTGATGGCGCATGTGATGGGGCAGAAGTTTTTCCCGCAGTGGTGCAAGCAGAACAACTACGGCGGCAAGGAAATGCCCGAGTTGGTGGACATACAGGCGGTCATGAAGTATGCCGAAGAGCAGGGCGACGTGCTGATCAATCGCGCCTATGCCAACTGGCAGCAACTGGGGCGCTACCGCAATGCGCTGATGAGCAATACGGTCGAACTGGTCCAGCTCTACCCGGCTGGCAATGGTGCCAAGAACGGCGCGGACATTCGCCTGGCACTGGATCTTGTCGATGATCTTGACCGCTATGGCGACAAGCTCGACACCATCATCATCGTCAGCGGCGACAGCGACTTCATCCCGTTGGCACGCAAGTTGAAATTTCACCGCAAACGCTTGGTGGGGATCGGCTCGCAATCGTCGGTCAGCTTCAACTGGATGCGCACCTGCGACGAGTTCTGTCACTACCAGAATCTGATGCCGGTACCGCATCCGCGCTTCAATGCGGTGGAACGCCTGGAAAAGCTGCTTGAACGCGGCTACAAGAGCGATGGCTGGTCGAGTAAGTCCGAATTGGCATTCGCCTTCTATGGCGAGGCGCCGGGGTTGAATGTGCGCAGCATGCTGCCGGGGGTCGAATCGATTGTCGACTACATGGATCACCTCAATCAGGTGAACGGCTTGTGGAGCGAGCGCGGCAGCGGCGCGAGTGTTGAAGTGCGTCGGCTCAACAGACCAAAGAAGGCAGCGGAACTGGTCACGCCGGATGGCGGTGCGGCAGACAAGAGCCGTACGGCACCCTTGGAAAAGCCGGTGTTGCCGGTAGCGGACGTGCGCGAGCAGGAGCCATTGCCGGGCAATCCGCCCGAGGCACAGGCATTGCTGCGACGCGGCTTGGCGCTGGTGCCGGAAAGCCGCAAATCCGACGGCTGGATAAATCTTGCCAACGTCACGCATGCTTTGCGGCAAGCCTTTGCCGGCTTCAATGCCGGCTTGTACGGTGCAAGAACCTTGTCCGATTTCCTTGAGCAGCACCCGGAAATCGTCGAAATGAAGCACATCAATGGCGCAAAGTACTGCCGTTTGCTGGTTGCCACACTCCCGGCCAGTGATGCAACCGGAAAGGATGCGCCGCCGGACGATGCCGGGCCGGATGCCTATGCCATCTTGCAAGAAGCGATGCAGGTATTGGCGGATGAGGAAGGTTGGGTGCCAACGGCCACGCTGGCCAGCCATCTGCATGAGGTTGATCGCGAAAAGGGCTTCAGTGCGGCAGGGCTGGATTCGCTGCATGCCCTGTTGGGACGCTGTAAGGGACGCTACGAGTTGCAGGAGGATCGTGGAATTCGCCTGCGGGTGGAAAAAGGTCGTCAGGAAGCCCCCGAGGCAGAAGAGCACGCCCCCGCCGCACTCTCACAGGACGAGCACGAAAAGCAGGCGGAAGGCGCTCGCATTCTGGTGGCCGCCATTGGCAATGCGGCGGCAAGCGGCAGACATCCGGATGGCTGGGTAGTGAGTCGGGACATCGGCCCGGCCTGTAAAGCGGTATCGGCTGACTTCAGCTTCAATCGTTATGTGAGCGGTGGCTTTCTGGCCTTCATGAAGCATTATGAAAAAGCCGGCATCGTCGAGCGTGCATTCTTTGAAAATGCCTACTGGTATCGCCTGCCAACTGCCGAACAGGTGCCGACGGCCGGGGATGTTGCCGAGCAGGCCAATACCGGGGAGATGCTTGGCCGGGACGACGATGCGTCGAGGGATGCCGATTCCGGCAAGGCATTGCCACCGCCCGCCGAGGAAATGGCCGGACAAGGGCAGGATGACGGGGACAAAAGCGTGATCGCCAACGCATCCTCCGTCATCGATGCTCAAGCAGATGCGCAAGTCGAGCAGCAAGACGGCCTGCCGGCATCATCGCCGGACGTGTCGGACACGCCGGTGTCGGGGGAGCAGATCGTGCGAAACGCGTTTGCCCATCTGGCACGCGAGGGGCAGGCCGACTGGGTGCGCAGTACCGAGGTCAAGACGGCTTGCGAAGCAGTTTTGGATGGCTTCAATTGCCGCCAATACGGAGTGCAGGGCTTCCGGCAATTTCTGGACAAGTACAGCGATCTGCTGGAGTACCAATTTGCCGAACGCAAGCATTGGTATCGACTGCGCCAAGCCGATGCCTGAGTTTTCGCCGGGCTGAAAAAGAAAGCCCCGCTTCGTGAATGAAGCGGGGCTTTGTTGTTGATCCGGACGGATGATTACCAGCTGATGCGTGGGCCGATGCTCCAAATGTGGTCGCCACTGGCGAGCTTGACATCGCCCTGGACACCCCAGTTCTGGTTGAACTTGTATTGCCCGCCGAAACGGCCATACACCGTACTGCCGGGGTTCACGCCATAGCGCTCGGCGTAGTCCTCGAAGCCCAGCATGGCATAGCCTTCGATCTGCGGGGTCAGTGCACTGCGCACGCCGCCTTCCACGTTATAGCCGTTGAAGTGCACACCGTTGCTGATGGTCAGCCCGCCAAAATCGGTATTGCTGCCGGCGGACAGGCGCTGATACCCGGCGCGCGCCACAAAGTCGGTGGTATTGTTGATCGGCTTGTTGAAGCCCACGCCCAAACGCCACTGATCGGCATTCAAGTCGGAGTTGCGCACGTTGAGCTGATCGGTGCCGGCATAAATGGACACATTCGGATGTACGGCAATCGATCCGTCGGCGCTCCAGCCGCGCGCTTTGACATCACCGCTCTTGAACTGGGTATAGCCCACTTGGGCATAGTTGTAGCTGAGGCCATCGGCGGCTTGGGCGGCAAACGGCAGAGCGGCAAGCAGAGTCAGAGCCAGCAGGGACTTTTTCATCGGATACCTCGTCATGTGGGGGATTGGCACCGCAGCGGGTGCTGGTTGCCGAGTATCGAGATGGTGTTGAAACAAAGGCTTAACTTTCAGGCGGTTATCTTGAACAAGCTTGGCAAAGGTTCATGTTCGGCAGCCAACTTATTGAAAATCAAGAGAGATTTCCTCGCCACTCATGACTGAACACGAGTGAAACGCACGAAATGAAGAGCGTTTGACACTGAGTGAATGCTCATTCACTATTTGCGTCCGATTTTTCTCGCTCGGGCTGGGGACTGCCCGCTATCTTTTTCCTTCTTTTTAGTGAACCTCATGGCTGCCAAAACCCTCCGGACAACCGCCTTGTCCACGCTGATTGCTTCCAGTCTGCTGCTTGCCGCCTGCGGCAAGAGTGATCAACAAGCTGCACAGCAGCAAATGCCGCCGATGCCGGTGACGGTGGTGACGCTCAAGAGCGAAGCCGTGCCGCTGACCCGCGAGCTGAGCGGGCGGGCCGATGCCTCGCAGGTGGCGGAGGTGCGTCCGCAGGTGACTGGCATCGTGCAGCGGCTGATGTTCAACGAAGGCGGCAGCGTGCGTGCCGGGCAGGTGCTGTACCAGATTGACCAGACCGCCTTCCGTGCCGATGTCGGCAGTGCCCAGGCCAGCCTTGCCAAGGCGCAGGCGGCACTGGCGAGTGCGCGCTTGAGTGCGCAGCGCTCGGCCGAATTGGTCAAGATTGATGCGGTCAGCCGGCAGGATGATGAAACCGCGCAGGCGGCATTGCGTCAGGCCGAGGCCGACGTGAATGCGGCGCGCGCCGCAGTGCAGGCAGCGAATGTGCCGCTCGGCTTTACCCAGGTGAAAGCCCCGATCAGTGGCCGCATCAGCCATTCCAGCGTGACGCAGGGGGCATTGGTCACGGCGGCGCAAGCTACCGCGCTTGCCACCATCCAGCGGCTCGACCCGATGTATGTGGAAGTGAGCCAGTCCAGCGCCGAGCTGTTGCAGTTGCGTCGTGAAATCGAGGCCGGCAATGCCCAGGCCGCAGGCAGTGTGCCGGTGGAAATCCTGCTGGAAGATGGCAGCGTGTTCCCGCATGCGGGCGAGCTGCGCTTTGCCGAGGCCACCGTCGATGCCACCACCGGCAGCGTGCTGTTGCGCATCGTGGTGCCGAACCCGCAGCAATTGCTGCTGCCGGGGATGTATGTGCGTGCCCGGGTGACCAATGCCGAGCGGCAGAACGGCGTTTTGGCGCCGCAGCAGGGCATCAGCCGTGATGCCAGCGGCAATGCTTCGGCAATGGTGGTCAATGCCGAGAACAAGGTGGAAGTGCGTCAAGTGGTGGTCAGCCGCGCCATCGGCGACAAATGGCTGGTGGAATCGGGCCTGAAGGCGGGGGATCGGGTCATCATCAGCGGTCTGCAAAAGACCGGGCCGGGCGCGACGGTGGTGCCGCAGGAAGCCGGAGCTGCGCCTGCTGCCGGTGCGGCGGCAGGCAACAACACCGACAAGGCCGCTGCGGCGGCCCCTGCCGCTGCCGAAACGGACACGTCCGCGGCGGCCCCGGCGCAAGCCAAGTAAGCGGAGAGCCTGGTCATGGCACGTTTCTTTATCGACAGGCCGATTTTTGCCTGGGTCATCGCCATCATCCTGATGCTGGCCGGGATAGTGGCCATCCGCCAGTTGCCGGTGGAGCAGTATCCGGATGTGGCGCCGCCGCAGGTCAGCATCAGTGCCACCTATCCCGGCGCTTCGGCCAAGGTGGTGGAAGATGCCGTCACCCAGATTCTGGAGCAGGGCATCCGTGGCGTGGATGGTTTGCTGTACATGTCCTCCAGCAGCTCCTCCAACGGCAGCGCCAGCATCAACCTGACCTTTGCCAGCGGTACCGATCCGGACATCGCCCAAGTGCAGGTACAGAACAAATTGCAGGCAGTCACGCCGCTGCTGCCGCAGGAAGTGCAGAAACAAGGGGTGACGGTCAGCAAAGGCATGACCGGCTTCTTGATGGTGGCCGGCTTCTACTCCGAAGACGGCAGCATGACGGATGATCAAATCAGCGATTACGTCAACAGCAATATCGTTGACCGCATCGCCCGTGTGCCGGGTGTGGGCGGTACGGAGCTGTTCGGCAGCCAGTTCGCCATGCGCATCTGGCTTGATCCGGGCAAGCTCGAAACCTACGGCCTCAGCGTGGCCGAAGTCACCGCCGCCATTCAGGCGCAAAATGCGCAAGTGGCGCTGGGTCAGGTCGGTGCCACGCCGGCGGTGGAAGGGCAGCAGCTCAATGCCACCATCACCGCGCAAAGCCGCCTGCAAACGCCGGAGGAGTTCCGCAACATTCTTTTGCGCAGCAATACCGATGGCTCGCGCCTGACCTTGGGCGAAGTGGCCCGGGTCGAGCTGGGCGCACAGGATTACGGCAGCATCAGCCGCTACAACGGCCAGCCGGCTGCCGGCATGGCCATTACGCTTGCCACCGGTGCCAATGCACTCGATACCGCCGATGCGGTGCGCGCCGAGCTGGACAAGCTGCAAGCCAACTTCCCGGCCGGGCTGAAGTGGGACGTGCCGTTTGATTCCTCGCCGTTCGTGCGCACCTCCATCAAAGGCGTGGTCAGCACGCTGGTGGAAGCGGTGGTGCTGGTGTTCGCGGTGATGTTCCTGTTCCTCGGCAACTTCCGTGCCACCCTGATTCCAACCATCGCCGTGCCGGTGGTGTTGCTCGGCACGTTTGCCGTGCTGTACGCCTTCGGCTTCACCATCAACATGCTGACCATGTTCGCCATGGTGCTCGCCATCGGCCTTCTGGTGGACGATGCCATCGTGGTGGTGGAAAACGTCGAGCGCCTGATGAGCGAAGAAGGCCTCTCGCCGAAGGAAGCGGCGTACAAATCGATGAGCCAGATCACCGGCGCACTGGTCGGCATCGGCGTGGTGCTGGCGGCGGTGTTCGTGCCGATGGGCTTCATGAGCGGCTCCACCGGCACCATCTATCTGCAATTCACCGCCACCATCGTCATCGCCATGGCGTTCTCGGTGCTGGTGGCCATCATCCTGACCCCGGCGCTGTGCGCCACCATGCTCAAGCCCATCCACAAGGGTGAGGACGGACACCATCACGGCAATGGCCCGATTGGCCGTTTCCTTGGCTGGTTCAACCGCGGCTTCGACAAGAGCAGCGTGAAGTACCAGCGCGGTGTCGGCGGCATCCTCAAGCGCCCGTGGCGGTTCATGCTGGTGTTTGCCGCCATCAGTGCGATTGCCGGTTTCACCTTCATGCGCCTGCCGACCGGCTTTTTGCCGGACGAAGATCAGGGCTCGGTGATGATCATGGTCAATGCCCCGGTGGGCGCCACCCAGGAGCGCACGCTGGCGTCGATGAAGCAGGTCGAGCAGTACTTCATGACGCAGGAAAAGGACAACATGGCCTCGGTGTTCACCGTTACCGGCTTCAGCTTCATGGGGCAGGGGCAGAACATGGGCATGGGCTTTGTCCGCCTGAAGGACTGGTCCGAGCGCACCACGGCCGAAAGCTCGGCCGCAGCCATTGTCCAGCGCGCTTTCGGCGGGCTGATGATGGGCGTGCAGGATGCCTTCGTCTTCCCGCTCTTGCCGCCGGCCATCATGGGGCTGGGTACCGGCTCGGGCTTCTCCTTCTATCTGACCGATACCGGCGGCGTGGGCCATGAGGGCTTGCTTGCCGCCCGCAACCAGCTGCTTGCCAAGGCCAATGCCGGGGATCAGAAATACCTGACCGGCGTGCGCTTCAACGGCATGGAAGACGCGCCGCAGCTGCGCGTGGTGGTGGACAACGCCAAGGCGCAGGCACTGGGGCTTTCCATTGCCACCGTCAACAGCACGCTGGCAACCGCCTGGGGCGGCAGCTACATTGATGACTTCATCGACCGTGGCCGCGTCAAGCGCGTGTATCTGCAAGCCGATGCCCCGTTCCGCATGGCACCGGAAGATTTCCTGAAGTGGTCGGTGCCCAATGCGCAGGGGCAGATGGTGCCGTTCTCGGCCTTTGCCAGCGCACATTGGGAACATGGCTCGCCGAGCCTCTCCCGCTACAACGGCGTCGGCGCGATGGCGATTGAAGGCAGCCCCAAGCCGGGCGTCAGCTCCGGTGATGCGATGGCCGAAGTGGAACGTCTGGTGGCCGAGTTGCCCGAAGGCGTCGGCATGGAATGGAGCGGTGCCTCCTATCAGGAACGCGAAGCCGGCAACCAGACGCTGATTCTCTACAGCTTCTCGCTGTTGATCGTGTTCCTCTGCCTGGCTGCCCTGTACGAGAGCTGGTCGGTGCCGACCGCCGTGCTGCTGGTGGTGCCGCTGGGCGTGCTCGGTGCAGCGCTGTTCACCGGCCTGCGCGGGCTGGAGCGCGACGTGTACTTCCAGGTCGGCCTGCTCACCACGGTGGGGCTGACCAGCAAGAACGCGGTGCTGATCATCGAGTTCGCCAAGCAGAACTACGAATCGGGCATGGCCTTGTTCGAGTCCATCATGCAGGCCGTGCGCGATCGTCTGCGCCCGATCATCATGACCTCGCTCGCCTTCGGCTTCGGCGTGCTGCCGCTGGCCATGGCCTCGGGGGCAGGTTCGGCAGCCCAGCGCGCCATCGGTACCGGCGTGCTCGGCGGCATGATCGTCGGCACCCTGCTCGGCATTTTCTTCATCCCGCTGTTCTATTACGTGGTGGTCAAACTGTTCAACCGCAAAAAAGCGGCGCCGACCCCCGCAGGAGACGCACAATGAACAAGACGACCCTGACCTTGGCGCTTGCACTGGCGCTTTCGGGCTGCGCCACGCTGGTGCCGCCATTGCCGGAAGCCAAGCCGCAAATCGCGCAACACTGGAACTGGCCGATTGCCGCCCACGGTGATCAGGCCAGCGGCCAGGGCTGGCGCGACGTGATCCGCGATGCACGCCTGCAACGGGTGCTGCAACAGACGCTGGACAACAACCGCGACCTGCGCGTGGCCGTGCTCAATGTCGAGCGCGCCCGTGCCCAGTACCGCATCCAGCGAGCCGAGCGCCTGCCCGCACTGGGCGGCACGGCCAGCATGACCCGCAGCGGCGGCGATGCGCCCGTCAGCGAAAGCTATACCGCCTCGCTCGGCGTAACCAGCTTCGAGCTGGACTTGTTTGGCCGGGTGCGCAACCTGAGCGAAGCGGCGCTGGAAACCTATCTGGCGCAGGAAGAAACCCGGCGCAGCACGCAAATCGCGCTGATTGCCGAAACCGCCAATGCCTGGTTGACGCTGGCCGCCGACGAGAGCCTGTTGCAGCTTGCCCGCGAAACTCTGGCGACTTACGAGGAAACCCTGCGCCTGACCGAACAGCGTCATGCGCTCGGTGCCGTCAGCGGGCTGGAACTGGCACAGGCACGAACCCAAGTGGAAAGCGCACGCGGCGACGTGGCCCGCTATGCCGGGCAAGTGGCGCAGGACAAGAACGCGCTGGAGCTGCTTGCCGGCAGCCCGGTGGCGGCCGAAGACCTGCCCAAGGGCTTCGAGGATGGCTTGGTGGTGATGCCGGCGCTGCCGGCCAATGCCCCGTCCGAGTTGCTGCTGGCACGCCCGGACATCCGCGCCGCCGAGCACAGCCTGCTCGCGGCCAATGCCAATATCGGCGCGGCGCGGGCGGCGTTCTTTCCTTCCATCAGCCTGACCGGCAGCGCCGGCAGCAGCAGTAGCGCCTTGTCCGGCCTGTTTGATTCAGGCACGCGCTTCTGGCGTTTCGTGCCGCAAATCAACATCCCGATCTTTCAGGGGGGGGCGCTGCGTGCGCAGCTTGGCGTGGCCAATGCCAACCGCGACATCGCGCTTGCCAACTACGAAAAAGCCATCCAGAGCGGCTTCCGCGAAGTGGCCGACGCACTGGCATTGAGCGGCACCTTGAACGAGCGCCGCAGCGCTGCCGATGCGCTGCTGGAATCGGCCAGAGTCGCCGAGCGGCTTTCCAAGGCACGCTACGATGCCGGGCGCGACAGTTACCTGACCCTGCTCGATGCCCAGCGCACCCGCTACAACGCCGAGCAGGCGCAGGTGTCGGTACGATTGGCCGAGCAGAGCAACCGCATCAGCCTCTACAGCGCACTGGGCGGCGAGTTTGCCCGGAGCGGTGCGGATACCTCGACCCCGTGAAGCCTTCATCCAGCCCCCGGGCAGCCAACACGCGCGCCGCCCGCAGCCGGGAGCAGCGCGAAAACATCCTTGATGCCGCCCGGCAGAGTTTTGCCGAGCGCGGCTTCCACGGAGCCAGCATGGCGCTGATTGCCGAGAAAGCCGGCATCAGCGTCGGCCTCATCTACCGCTACTTTGCCGGCAAGTCCGAGCTGATTCAGGGCATCGTCGAACAGCAGATGGCAGTGCTGGCCGATGATCTCAGGGAACTGGAAGCCGACAACCGCGCGCCGGTGGAAAAAGTCATGGACATTTTCCGCCCCGACAGCGAACAGCGCCGCTGTGGCCGTCGTCATCTGGAGCCGGCGCTGGTGCTGGAAATCACCGCCGAGGCGAGCCGCGATGCGGTCATCGCCGATGCGCTGGAGCGCTTCAACCAGCATATCGACACCGCCTTGGGCGACTGGCTTGCCAGCCCGGTGGCAGAAGGCGGCTTCGGCCTTGCCCCGGCCAGCCTGCCCGGCGGCATCCTGGTGCTGCGCGCGCTGGTGGACGGGCTGAAAATGCGCCAGACCCGCGAAGGCACCGCCTTCGATCTCAAACAATTGCAACAAGCCCTGGCCGAGCGCCTGCCGAAACTGATGCAGGCATGAGCGCGCGACACTCGCATCTTGGCGTGCAACACGCCAAGATGATGTGATCGACCATCCACTCGTCCATTGTCATTTATGGCTGTTTCGCTTGATGCGCCATGTCGGCGTGCGATTGACCGGCTGAATGCCCACGACATGCCGGCACCGTTGCGTGAAAAGCTGTGCAAGGTGGCGATAGCCAGCGATTTTGCCATCGATACTTTGGTGCGTCAGCCAGCCTTGCTGACGCGTCTTCTGGCGGATGATGGCGTGACGGCAAGCGCACCGCCAATACTGGACATGGCAAGCCCGCATGAATGGCAGGGACAGTTGCGGCGTTGGCGGCAAGCCGAGTCGACGCGACTGATTTGGCGTGATGTGCTGGGACTGGATACGGTGGACGTCACGCTTGCCGCCAGCAGCCGCATTGCCGAGGCCTGCTTGACCTCGGCATTGAGCGCCATTGAGGCGCGCTTTGCTGCCGAGCATGGCTTGGTGCGCAATGCACAAGGCCAGACGCTGCGACTGGTAGTGTTCGGGCTAGGCAAGCTTGGTGGCGGCGAGCTCAATTTTTCCTCGGATATCGATCTTGTCTATGCCTACGAGGAAGAAGGCGAAAGCGACGGACGACGACCATTGGATGCCGAGCGTTACTTCACCCGGCAAGGTCAGCAATTGGCACGGTTGCTGGACGAGGTGACGGCAGACGGGTTCTGCCATCGGGTTGATTTGCGTCTGCGGCCCTACGGGGGAGCCGGACGTGTGGCATGGTCATTCCCGGCGCTTGAGCTGTACTTCCAGCGCGAAGGTCGTGACTGGGAGCGCTATGCCTGGCAGAAGGCGCGTCCGGTGGCCGGTGACATCGCCGCCGGCGAGCGCTTTCTGGCCGTGTTGCGCCCTTTTGTCTATCGCCGTTATCTCGATTTCGGTGCACTGGAGGGGGTGCGGGAAATGAAGGCGCTGATTCAGGCCGAAGTCGAGCGCAAGGACCGTGCCGATGACATCAAGCGAGGTGCAGGCGGCATTCGCGAGATCGAATTTCTGGTGCAAGCGCTGCAATTGATTCGCGCCGGACGCGATTTGCATTTGCAGGTGCGTGGTCTCATGCCTGCCTTGCGAGCCCTGATGGATGCGGGGCAAATTGGCAAGGCCACTGGCGCACTGCTGATGCAGCATTACCGGTTTTTGCGGCAATTGGAGAACCGTCTGCAAATGATGCGGGACGCGCAAACCCATGATTTGCCGGAGGATGCCGACAACCGTCTCCGTTTGGCGCGCGGGCTTGGATATGCCGACTGGCAGGCGTTGCGGGAGAAGATCGACCAAGTGCGCCAGGCGGTCAGTGCGGAATTTGCCGGGCTGCTGGCACGTCGCCGCCAACAGCGCCCAGGCGCATTGGCCGAGTATTGGCAGCAATTGCCGGATGCCGGCAATGTCGATGTATTGATTGAGTCCGGATATGAGCAGGCTGCGGCATTGGACGCGCAGTTGCGTGATTTTCTGCGCAGTGCCACCGTGCGGCAGAGTGCCGAAATCGGCCGCATTCGCCTCAACCGCGTCATGCCGGCATTGCTGGCTGCTTGCGCCCAATCCGCCATTCCGGATGCAGCATTGCAGCGTGCCCTGCTGCTGGTGCAGAACATTCTGCGCCGCAGCAGTTATCTGGCACTGCTCGATGAGCAGCCGCAAGCACTGACTCGCCTGGTCGATGCACTGTCGCGTAGCGCCTTGTTGGGGGAGCGGCTGGCCAATTATCCGTTGCTGCTTGATGAATTGCTCGATAGTCGCAGTATCGAGCCGATACCGTCGGCGGCAGCATTGCAGGCCGACTTCACTGCTTTGCTGGCGCAGGGTGAGGGAGATACCGATAGTGTTCTCAACCGCCTCAACGAAGCACGTCAGGCGATCAGCTTCCGCATTGCACTGGCAGCGCTGGATGGCCGACAAAGCAGCACCGACAGTACCGGCCAATTGGCGCGTCTGGCAGATGCCGTGCTGGGCGCGGTACTGACTCTGGCATGGCAAGCCATGCGTCACCAGCATGGTGAAGTGCCCGGGGCACGCTTTGCCATCCTTGGTTACGGCAGCCTCGGGGGCGAAGAACTTGGCTTTGGCTCCGATCTTGATCTTGTCTTTATCCACGATGCGCCGGCGGATGCCGAGTCCGACGGTGCTCGGCCTCTGGATGCGGCACGTTGGTTTGCCAGGCTGGCGCAGAAAATCGTCGGATTCTTACAGACTCCGACTGCTGCCGGTCGCTTGTTTGATGTCGATGTGCGACTGCGCCCGGATGGCAGCAAGGCGATGCTGGTTTCAACCTTGGCAAGTTTTGCCGACTACCAGCAGCAACGGGCATGGACATGGGAGCGGCAAGCCTTGATACGTGCCCGTTGTGTGGCCGGTGATGCAAGCCTTGCCGAGGATTTCGAAGTGGTACGTCGCGCGGTGCTCAGCCAGCCCCGTGTGGCGGATGATGTGCGTCGGGATGTTTGTCAGATGCGCGCGCGCGCGCGCGCGGAGCTTGATCGCAGTGATGCCATGCAGCTGGATCTCAAGCAGGGCGAAGGCGGGCTGGTTGATTTGGAGTTTCTGTTGCAAGGATTAGTGCTGTGCCACGCAAGAGAAAACCCAGCGCTGACCAATGCACGCAGTACAGCAAGCCTGATTGAGGCCTTGCACGCAGCCGGGATTTTTACGGCGGATGAGGCAGACAGCCTGAGTGCCGCGCATCGGACGTTGCTGGAAACCAGTCTGGCCTGCATGCTGGATCGCCGCAAGCGCATCGCCCCGCGCAGTGAGGTGATTGATAAAGCAAGCGCCGATATCGGACGTCTTTGGCAAGCCAAGATGGCCTGAATATCGGCAACTTATTGTCCGACTTTCGGCTTATCTGTCCGGTTGACGGGCTGCAAACCGGCGGCGGCGCCATGCCCGCCAAACCCGGCTGGCGGCAAACAGCCCGAGCAGCATCAGCACCCACAGCGGCCACAGATAGGCCAGCAGCACCAGCAAATCCAGCAGCCCCTGCCAACCCCGGCTCATGGCAAGGAGCAGGCGCTGCCCGAGGCCCGGGCCGG
>JBHADJ010000158.1:0-15868 GCA_041855065.1 Lysobacter sp. | reverse complement strand
TGCGCACGGCATGGCCCTGTTGCCAGCCGTGTTCGAGCAGCAGCCAGCCGCCGGGCTTGAGGCAGGCCGGTGCTGCCTGCACGATGCGGCGCAGATCATCCAGCCCGTCCGCGCCGGCAACCAGCGCACTGCGCGGCTCGAAACGCACATCGCCCTCGGCAAGATGCGGGGCTTCCGCTTCGATGTAGGGCGGGTTGCTGGCGATGAGATCGAAGCGTTGCCCGGCCAGCGGTGCCAGCCAGTCGCCTTCGCGCAGTTCGACATTGCCAAGTCCAAGGTGCTCGGTATTGACTCTGGCCACCGCGAGCGCTGCGCTACTTGCATCCACGGCCAGCACTTTTGCATTCGGGCGCTCGCTGGCGATGGCAAGGGCAATTGCGCCGCTGCCAGTACCGAGGTCGGCAACGATGGGAGCCTCGACAGCCGGCAGCCGTGCCAGTGCCAGCTCCACCAGACGTTCGGTTTCCGGGCGCGGAATCAGCGTGGCCGGGCTGACCGTCAGCTCGAACGTCCAGAAGCCGCGTCGCCCGGTGATGTAGGCCACCGGCTCGCCACTTTCACGCCGCGCCAGCCACTGCGCAAAGCGCGCGCCGGCGGCGGCGTCCACTTCGGCATCATCATGGCTGTACAGCCAGCTGCGCGGCTTGTTCAGCAGCGCCAAGAGGAGATGTTCGGCATCTTCCCGGCCAATCCGGGCGGCGGCTTGTTTGAGGAGATCGCGCAGCAGCATTTCAATAGCCCTTGCCTATTGATTGAATCCCAATAATCAATTGGAAATATCTATCAGGGCGCATTAGTCTACTCCCGTACCGAAACCGGTCGCCCTTTCAACCCAACAGGAGTCAACCATGTCGCTCATCAATACCGAAGTCCAGCCGTTCAAGGCCAATGCGTTCAAGAACGGCGAATTCATCACCGTGACCGAAGCCGACCTCAAGGGCAAGTGGTCGGTGCTGATCTTCATGCCGGCCGCCTTCACCTTCAACTGCCCGACCGAAATCGAAGACGCCGCCGATCACTACGCCGAGTTCGAAAAGGCCGGCGCGCAGGTGTTCATCGTCACCACCGACACCCACTTCTCGCACAAGGTGTGGCACGAAACCTCCCCGGCCGTGGGCAAGGCCAAGTTCGCGCTGGTCGGTGACCCCACCCACGCCCTGTCCAAGGCATTCGACGTGCTGATTCC
The DNA here is from genome assembly GCA_041855065.1 of Lysobacter sp. Classification (GTDB taxonomy): domain Bacteria; phylum Pseudomonadota; class Gammaproteobacteria; order Xanthomonadales; family Xanthomonadaceae; genus Solilutibacter. Next base: position 14,682 of record JBHADJ010000158.1, on the reverse strand, counting down.
GGAAGAAGGCCTGGCGCTGCGCGGCACCTTCATCATCAATCCCGAAGGCGTCATCAAGACCATGGAAGTGCACGACAACAGCATCGCCCGCGACGTGGCCGAAACCCTGCGCAAGCTGCAGGCTGCCCAGTACGTTGCCAGCCATGACGGCGAAGTGTGCCCGGCCAAGTGGAAGGAAGGCCAGAAGACGCTGAAGCCGTCGCTGGATCTGGTCGGCAAGATCTGATCGCGCCGCCCGCGCATATCGCAATACCCGCCCTCTCCTCGCGAGAGGGCTGGGAGAAGCCGGCCAGGCGCCCGTTTCTCCCAGCCCTTTCTCTCCCGCCTCGCCGCCCCGCTGCGGAACGGCGACGCTTTGCCCGAAATCCACAAGGAGCCGATCATGCTCGAGACCGAACTCAAAACCCAACTGGCCGCCTATCTGGAGCGCCTGCGCGCGCCGCTGATCCTGACCGCGACGCTCGACGAGAGCGAAGCCAGCCGTGACATGCGCGCCCTGCTCGAGGATATCGTCGAAGCCGGCCATGGCCGCATCCGCCTTGCCAGCGACGGCAACGCCAGCCGCATCCCGACCTTCCGCATCAGCCGCGAAGATGCCGACATCGGCGTGGAGTTCGCCGGCCTGCCGCTCGGGCACGAATTCACCTCGCTGGTGCTCGCCCTGCTGCATGTCGGCCAGCACCCGCCCAAGCTCGAAGAAGACACCATCGCCCAGATCAAGGCGCTGGCCGGTGATGCGCCGCTGCATTTCGAGACCTTTTTCTCGCAGTCCTGTCAAAACTGCCCGGACGTGGTGCAGGCGCTGAACACGCTGGCCGCGCTCAATCCGAACATCCGCCACACGGCGATTGATGGCGCTTTCTTCCCGGAAGAAGTCGAGCGCCGGCAGATCATGACCGTGCCGCAGGTGTTCTTGAACGGCCAGCCCTTCGCCCAGGGGCGGATGGGGATTGCCGAGTTCATCGCCAAGCTCGACAGTGGTGCTGCCGAGCGTGCCGCCCGCGCCATCAGCGAGAAAGCCGCATTCGACGTACTGGTGGTGGGCGGCGGCCCGGCCGGTGCCGCAGCCGCGATCTACTCGGCGCGCAAAGGCATCCGCACCGGCGTGCTGGCCGAGCGTTTCGGCGGCCAGGTGCTCGACACCCTCGCCATCGAGAACTTCATCTCGGTGCGCGAAACCGAAGGCCCGAAGCTCGCTGCCGCACTGGAAGCCCATGTGGCCGACTACGAAGTGGACGTGATGAATCTGCAACGGGCGGAGAAGCTGGAAAAAACCGCCGAAGGCTTCCGCATCACCACGGCCAGCGGCGCCACCTTGCAGGCCAAGTCGCTGATTCTCTCCACCGGCGCCCGCTGGCGGCGGATGAACGTGCCGGGCGAAGAACAGTACATGGCCAAGGGCGTGGCGTTCTGCCCGCACTGCGATGGCCCGCTGTTCAAGGGCAAGCGCGTGGCGGTGATCGGCGGCGGCAACTCCGGTGTGGAAGCGGCCATCGACCTTGCCGGCATCGTCGGCCACGTCACCTTGCTGGAGTTCGGCGAACAACTGCGTGCCGATGAAGTGCTGCAACAAAAACTGCGCAGCCTGCCGAATGTCACCATCATCACCCAGGCGCTGACCACCGAGGTGCTGGGCGATGGCAACAAGGTCACCGGGCTCGCTTTCGAGCACCGCGCCAGCGGCGAAAAGCAACAGCTCGCGCTCGAAGGCATCTTCGTGCAGATCGGCCTTCTGCCCAATACCGAATGGCTGAAGGACAGCGGCGTGGAACTTTCCGCACGCGGTGAAATCCTCATCGACGAGCGCGGTGCCACCAGCCTGCCCGGCGTGTTCGCCGCCGGCGACTGCACCAGCGTGCCGTACAAGCAGATCATCATCGCCATGGGCGCCGGTGCCACGGCCTCGCTTTCGGCGTTCGACCACCTGATCCGCCACTGAGCCGCCATCGGGGGTTCGGGATTCGGCCAGCCACCTCCCCCAGCCAACCGCCCCGAATCCCCTCCCCACTTTCCCGGCATCCCGATGAACCTGCGCGACCTGAAATACCTGATTGCCCTCGCCGACCACCGCCACTTCGGCAAGGCGGCCGAGGCCAGCTTCGTCAGTCAGCCCACGCTCTCCACCCAGATCCGCAAGCTGGAAGAAGAGCTGGACGTGCAACTGTTCGAGCGCACCCCGCGCAAGGTGATGCTGACCCCGGTCGGGCAGGAAGTGGTGAGCCGGGCACGGCAAATCGTTGCCGAAGTGGAAAACCTGCACGCCATCGCCCGCCGCAGCCGCGACCCGGAATCGGGCATCCTGCGCCTTGGCGCCTTTCCCACCCTTGCCCCCTATTTCCTGCCGCATGCCGTCCCGGCCCTGCAAGCCCGCTTCCCGCGCCTTGGCCTGCGCCTTGTCGAAGAAAAAAGCGATCAGTTGCTGCACCAGTTGCGCGAAGGCCGGCTGGATGCTGCCCTGCTGGCATTGCCGATCCACGACGACCAACTGCATGCCGAAGTCTTGTTCGAAGAGCCGTTCTTTCTTGCCCTCGCCGACAGTCATCCCCTGAGCGACGCGCCCAGCATCGCCCTCGACACCCTCGCCGAGCACCCCCTGCTGCTGCTGGAAGACGGCCATTGCCTGCGCGATCAGGCGCTCGATGTTTGCCGCCTCTCCGGTGCCCGCGAAGACAGCAGCTTCCGCGCCACCAGCCTCGAAACCCTGCGGCAAATGGTGGCCACGGGCAGCGGCATCACCCTGTTACCCGCCCTCGCCGTGCGCCCGCCGATCGCCCAACCCGAGCACCTGCGCATCCTGCCTTTCCAGCCCCCCGCACCCAGCCGTCGCATCGCCCTGGTCTGGCGCCGCAGCAGCGCCATCCAGCCGTTGCTGCAGCAAGTGTCAGGCTGCCTGCAAGACACCGCACACGCGCTACTTTGAGCGATCAATGCCGGGCAGATTCTGCATAGCCGGAAACACTGACTGCGGTGCCCTGTCTGGCTCGCGGGTTTGACCTTGCCCGTCCTTGCAAGCAACATGACGCACCCTTTCGCACTGCATTCCGCATGTCTCGACTTACCGCCGATGCCTTCATCCGTCAGCTGCAACGACTGGACATGGCCGATGCCGCTGCCTGCCTGCGGCTGGTCATCGACTACATGCGGCCAAGCCGCGGGCGAGTTGCCGAAGACGCATTCCGCAGCAAGCTGAATGCACTTTCCGGGCTTTTGCAGGCCGATGCCGAGCTGCACCGCACGCTTGCCTGCAGTCTCAATGCCTGGATGCAGCGCCAGGATCTGCGCAACGTTCTCGGCCACGTCGGGCTGCTGCCACGCAAGGGCTTTTTGGCCGAATTGCAACGCCGCGCCTATGACACGCTCAACCCACCGCCTCTGGAAGTTCGCAATCTGGCGGCGGCACTGCGCTACATATTTCACCAGCCCGGCGATGCGCAGTGGCTGGCCGAGGTCAGCGATGCGGCGTGGCTTGCCCTGTTCGATTTGCTGCTCGGCGCCGATGGTGCCAAAGCACGTCTGCCGATGGAGTGGCGCCCACAGACGCTGGACACCATGGAGAGGCTTGCCATCTGGGTTGCCGCCGAAGAATTGGAAGACGAGCTGGTTCGGCTCGATCCCAAGACTCTCTCACGGCAATCCCCTTTTGCTGCCTTGCAGCGCGAAATTGCCGGCTATGTGCGCGACTATCGCGGCTATCTTGCCAGCGAACGCAGCGACTATCACGACGATGCCCATATCCGTGTCTTGCTGGAGCAATCGCATGACGCACTGGCACACTATCGCAAACGTAGCCTGTCACTTGGCGCCAGTATTGGCCTGACCTATCTGCTGGAGCGCCTCGAGCAAACCCTGGGGCGCATCGCCACCTTGCTGGACACGGTGGATCTGATGCCCGACAGTCCCGATACGCCCCGTGATGCGGTGATGCGCCTGTTTCGCGAGCTGGTCACTGCCAGCACCCAGCACAACAGCGTTCGCGCCCTGTGGAAGCAGAACATCGGGCTGCTCTCGCGCAAGGTCTCCAACAATGCCAGCGCGCACGGCGAGCACTACGCTACCTCCGATCGGCACGGCTATCTCAAGATGCTGGGCAGTGCCGCCGGTGCCGGCCTGATCATCCCGTTCATGGCGATTGCCAAGATCCGGTACGAGAGCCTCGGCCTGCCGCTGCTGTTCCAGACGCTGCTGATCTGCCTCAATTACGGACTTGGCTTTGTCATCATCCACATGCTGGGCTTCAGTGTTGCCACCAAGCAGCCGGCCATGACCGCCGCACATATCTCCAATGCCATGGAGCGCGACAGCAAATCGCGCGCCAAACCCGCGGCCCTCATCGAGCTGGTGGCAAGCGTCAGCCGCACCCAGTTCATTGCCATTTTCGGCAATGTCAGCGTGGCGCTGGCCATCGCCATCGCCATCGCCTGGGGTTGGCAAACGATTTCTGGCAACCCGCTGGTCAGCCCCCACAAAGCGACCTACCTGCTGAATACGCTCACCCCGGTACTGTCACTGTGGTATGCCGCGATTGCCGGCATCTGGCTGTTCTGCTCCGGCCTCATTGCCGGCTACTTCGACAATCGCTTCGATCTGCTCGGCCTCGGCGAACGATTCATCCACCATCCCCTGTGGCGACGTCTGCTGCCCGAGCGCTGGCGCCACAGCATCGCCCGCTACCTTGGCGAGCATTATGGCGCGCTGTGGGGCAACTTCCTGTTCGGGGTGCTGCTCGGACTGTCCGGGTTGCTCGGCATCCTGACCGGGCTGCCCATCGATATCCGCCACGTCACCTTCTCCGCGGCCAATCTCGGCTTCGCAGGCGCGCCCGGCGTCATGGAGTTCCTTGTCTACCTTGGCTTCGTGCTGATGATCGGCGCGATCAACCTCGCTGTCAGCTTCAGCCTTGCCTTGGCCGTGGCACTGCGTGCACGCGGGCTGCGCATCGATAATCCCTGGGGCATCCTGCGTGCGCTATGGGGCAAGCTGCTGGTCGCGCCCTGGGAGTTTTTCCTGCCTCCGGCACGCAGCAAGCGGGCGAAGATCGAGCCGCCCTCTCCGCCTGCCGGCAGCGACAACTAAGGCTCAATCCACCCGAGAGTGGACGACTTGCCCGCGGCAGCGCCCCTTAGCTTGTGGCGCCCCATCGCTCGGCTGTCCGAAGCAGCCGAACGGCATGCTTGCCGCCCGGCCTTGCCCTGGTTTCACTACCCGGCTGCCCGAAGGCTGCCTCCCGAGCCTTGCGACAGACTCATTTCTCGACGAAGGCGCGCTCGAACACGTATTCGCCGGCGGTACCGATGCGTGGCGAGGCGACAAAGCCGCGCGCATCGAGCAGGGCGCGGAAATCGGCCAATATCGACGGGCTGCCGCAGATCATGGCGCGGTCGTGGCGGGCATCCAGCGGCTCAATGCCGAGGAACTCGCACATCCGGCCATCGGCCAGCATGTCGGTGATGCGGCCGCGGTGGTCATTGCCCTTGTAGAGGAAAGGCTCGCGCGAGACGGCTGGGAAATACAGCAGCTTGTCGCGCACGATCTCGCCCAGCAGCTCGTGATTGGGCAGTTCTTCTTCAAAGAACTGGCGGTAGGCCAGATCCTTTTCCCCGCGCACGCCGTGGCAGACGATGACTTTCTCGAAGCGCTCGTAGGTTTCCGGGTCCTGCACGATGGACAGCCACGGCGCCAGACCGGTGCCGGTGCCGAGCAGGAACAGATTGCGCCCCGGATGCAGATCGGAAATGAGCAGGGTGCCGGTCGGCTTGCGGCTCACCAGGAGCTTGTCGCCGGGCTTGAGGTGCTGGAGGCGGGAGGTCAGCGGGCCATCTGGCACCTTGATGCTGAAAAAGTGCAGGGTTTCGGCCCAATTCGCACTCGCCACCGAGTAGGCACGCACCAGCGGCTTGACCCGCCCGTTCTGCTCCACTTCAAGACCGATCATCACGAACTGGCCATTCTCGAAGCGCAAGCCCGGATCGCGACTGGTGGTGAAACTGAAATAGGCATCGGTCCAGTGCTGGACATCCAGCACGGTTTCGGTGAAGTACGGGGATTCGGACATGGAAAATTTCCGGCAAAAAATCCTGCTTATTTTAGTGCCTCGGCAAGCAATTCGCCCGGCGATATTGCCTGCCCGACAAGCAGGCTCTAAGCTGACCGCCCCTTTAACGAGTGTTGTGCATGAATATCACGGCCAATCCACAGCTTCTCATCACCTTCGGGTTGTACTTGGTGGCAATGGTCGGCATCGGCTTCTTTGCCTGGTGGCGCACTCGAAACTTCAACGACTACATTCTTGGCGGACGCTCGCTCGGCGGCTATGTCACCGCCATGGCCGCCGGGGCTTCCGACATGAGCGGCTGGCTGCTGATGGGCTTGCCCGGCGCACTGTATCTTTCCGGGCTGTCCGAAGCCTGGATGGCCATCGGGCTCACCATCGGCGCCTACCTCAATTGGCGATTGGTAGCCGGGCCGTTGCGTGCCTATACCGAAAAAAGCAATGACGCCCTGACCTTACCGGACTATTTCACCAGCCGATTCGGTGATGGCGGAAAACTGCTGCGCATGGTCTCGGCACTGGTCATTCTGCTGTTCTTCACTCTGTATGCCGCCAGCGGCGTGGTAGCTGGCGCGCGCCTTTTTGAAAGCGTGCTGGGCATGCCGTATCAGCAGGCGCTGTGGTGGGGCGCAGCCGCCACCATCGCCTATACCTTGGTAGGCGGTTTTCTGGCGGTGAGCTGGACCGATACCGTGCAGGCCACCCTGATGATTTTCGCCCTCATCCTCACCCCGATCATCGTGGTGCTGGCCGTCGGCGGTCCGGCGCAAAGCATTGCACTGATCGAGCAAACCGCTCCGCAGAAGCTCTCGCTGGTCGGCAGCAGCGGCGTGATTGCAGTGATTTCTGCTGCCGCCTGGGGACTTGGGTATTTCGGCCAGCCACACATTCTGGCGCGCTTCATGGCGGCCGAAAGCGTCAAGACCATCCCCAGCGCCCGCCGCATCGGCATGACCTGGATGATCCTGTGCCTCGGTGGCGCCGTGCTGGTCGGCTTCTTCGGCATCAGCTATTTCGCCGCTCATCCCGAGCAGGCGGCGCCGGTCACCGCCAATCCCGAACGCGTGTTCATCGTGCTGTCGGAAACCCTGTTCAACCCCTGGATCGCCGGCATCCTGCTCTCGGCCATCCTTGCAGCCGTGATGAGCACACTCTCCGCACAGCTTCTGGTATGTGCCAGCACCTTGACCGAAGACTTCTACCATGGCTTCCTCCGCAAAGAGGCCAGCCAGCAGGAACTGGTCTGGTTCGGCCGCGCCATGGTGGCGGCAGTCGCCCTGTTCGCCATCTATCTGGCACGCGATCCGGAAAGCCGGGTGCTCGGACTGGTGAGCTATGCCTGGGCCGGCTTTGGTGCGGCCTTTGGCCCGGTCGTCCTGCTTTCGCTGTTCTGGCGTCGCATGAATCGTTGGGGCGCATTGGCCGGAATCATTACCGGCACCGTGGTGGTGGTGCTGTGGGCCAATGCCAAACCGATGCCTGCCGACGCTGTGGTGTCGTTGCCCGGCCAGTGGCTGAATGCCGTCGCCCGCCTGTTGTTCGGGCACCTTCACGAGATTTGGCCGGTATATGAAATCGTGCCCGCGTTCATCCTTGCCAGCCTGGTCGTCGTGGTGACCAGCCTTTCCACGGCGGCGCCCTCGCGGCAGGTGGAAGACACCTACGACGAAGTGCATCGCGAGCTGAAAGAAACCGGCTATTGATGCCCACGCGCGCCCCATCCATCTCGATGAAAGCCGACAACCGTCCGCTTGCCATCGCCCTGATGGGGCCGACGGCCTCGGGAAAAAGCGCTTGGGCCATGGCACTTGCCAAAGCGCTTGATGGCGAGATCATCAGCATCGACTCGGCACTGGTCTATCGCCACCTGGACATCGGCGCCGCCAAACCCGATCCCCGGGAGCAGGCCGAAGTGCCGCACCACATGCTGGACATTCGCGAGCCTTGGCAGACCTACTCGGCTGCCGAATTTGCCCGCGATGCTCGCCATGCCATCGAAAACACGCTCGCCCGCGGGCGAATCCCCATCCTCGCCGGGGGAACCGGGCTGTACTTTCAGGCGCTGCTGCACGGGCTTGCATCGATGCCGGAAGCCGATCCCGTGATCCGGGCACAACTGGCGGCTGACGCTGCCCAACATGGCTGGGCAGCCCTGCATGCCCGACTTGCCCAAGTTGACCCGCAAGCGGCAAGCCGCATTCATCCTACCGACCCACAGCGCATCCAGCGTGCACTGGAGGTCTGGCAACTGACCGGGCGTCCATTGAGCCAATGGCAGCAGGATGCCCCGCCCGGTTGCCGTTTCCCGGCACGGGTACTGAAATTGATATTGGCCCCACAGCAACGCGCTCGGTTGCATCAGCGCATCGAACAGCGCTTCGATGCCATGCTGGCAGCCGGTTTTCTCGACGAAGTACGCACATTGCGTGCACTGCCCGAACTTGCAGGGCATCCCGCACCGCTCGACTTGCCGGCACTGCGTGCCGTCGGCTACCGGCAAGCCTGGCATTATCTGGAGGGCCATGGCGACATGGCCGATTTCCGCGCCGCCGCGATTGCCGCAACCCGGCAACTGGCCAAGCGACAGCTGACTTGGCTGCGTGCCCGGCATGACGCACTGTGGCTCGACCCGCTTGAGGACGAGCAGCGCCTGCTTGGCCACATCGAGCAATTCATTGGCACTGCCGCCCAGAAATTGCCGCCATGCGCACGCTGAAACGAGAAATACCGCAATAAATCACGGCAAACCGCCGCAATCCTCTTCACGCATCGGCAGGCGGTTTGATAGGATTGCCCATCCTCTACCCGTGACGGCCGGTTGCCGTTCTGGAGACTTAGCGCATGACCCGTTTGTACGAGTTCCTGATTTCTCTGGCGATCGTCGCCATATTGTTTGTTGTGGTCGGGCTTGTCCTGCCTTCCAGCCGGGAGGTAAGCCACTCGGTGGAAACCAACCGCCGCATGACCATCGTCTATGACGTGGTCAACAGCTTCACCAAGTTCCACGAGTGGAACGCCATCACCGCCCGCGACCCCTCCGTGCAGCTGAAGCTCTCCGGCCCGCAAAGTGGCAAGGGTGCCCGCGTCGATTATGTCTCCAAGGAAAAAGGCATCGGCACCGGCCACTGGATCATCACGGACAGCGTGGAACGCGAGCGCGTGGACTTTGCCATCCAGAACGAGCAATGGGGGACCAACAAGCGCTCCCGCATCACCCTCACCCCGACCGGCCGCAACAACCGCAACGTCAAAATCGAGCAGTCCTACAACGTGGACTACGGCTGGAACCTGATTGGCCGCTACGCAGGCCTTTACGTCAGCAGCTTCACCGGCGAAGACATCAAGATCGGCCTCAGCCGCCTGTCCGCCATGCTTTCTGGTATCCCCAACCAGGACTACGCACAAACCGGCGGCAAGCTTGTCGGGCTCGAATTTGCCACCCTGCCCGCCACCCATGCACTGGTGGTGGATTCCGGTGGTGTCCCCCGCAGCGACAACGATATCTACACCGCCATCCTGAACGCACAGGAATGGATCAAGCGTGCCAGCGAGGCCAACAATCTCGAAGCCGTCGGTCCGGTACGCATCATCACCCGCGAAACGACCCGCGAAATGTATCGCTTTGATGTGGTGCAGCCGGTTCGCAAGAAAGGCAGCGAGGCACCTGCCAGCGAGGCGCTGAGCCTGAACCTGCCGAGCCAGGTCAAGTACGAGCTCGTCCCCGAATCCCAAGTGGCTCGCGGCAAGTACACCGGCTATTTCCAGGGGCTCGAAAGCATGCGCGCTGCCGTGCGTGCTTGGGCTCTGGTCAATGGCAAGGACGTGGTCGGCACGCCATTCGAAGACTACAGCAACGGGGCTGCCAAGGCCTTCAACGAGGATGGCGAGTTCATCGTCTACTGGCAGACCAAGTAAGCACGCCCGATACACCGAACGCCGCGACTTTCGCGGCGTTCGTCTTTTCAGCCTCCCCATCACGAACAATTTGTCATGTCGATATTCCGCGAAAACCTGAGTGAAGCCCGCATGCGTCAACGCGGCTGGTTTACCGTCTTCGGCTCGTTGCTTGCCGCCGTCGCCGTTGGTCTTTCGGCCTACGCCGCCCATGCCGGGCTGGATGCACAGGCTCGCCACTGGCTGGAGCAAGCGGCACTGTTTGCCTTCGGGCACGGAGTGGCACTGGCCGCACTCGGCCCCTTGGCCGTACGCAAGCTGGCCTTTTCCGGTTTACTGTGCATCGCCCTCGGTGTTCTGCTCTTTTCCGGCTCATTGGCATTGGCCGCTCTGTGGGGCTTCCCCACTCGAGCCGCCCCTTGGGGAGGCACCTTGATGATGCTCGGCTGGGTGCTGCATGCATTTGGCCGCTGGAGCCGCTAACCGCACTCGCGAGAACACGATGAACACGCCCGACACATTCCAGCTCTACACCTATTGGCGCTCCAGCGCCGCCTATCGCGTCCGCATTGGCCTCAACCTGAAAGGAATCGCCTACCAAAGCCTGCCCGTGCATCTGGTGCGCGACGGTGGCGAGCAACATCTGCCCGACTATCAGGCACGCAACCCGCAGGAGCTGGTACCGACCCTGGTGCATCGCGGGCAGGCCATCACCCAGTCGCTTGCGATTCTGGAATATCTGGACGACATCGTGCCAACTCCCGCTCTTCTGCCTGCCGCGCCACTGGCACGCGCCCGCGTTCGGGCACAGGCATTACTGGTTGCTTGCGACATACACCCACTCAACAATCTGCGCGTACTGCAATATCTCAAGACCGAACATCAGGCCGATGAAAGCGCCGTCAGCCACTGGATCGCGCAATGGATTCACAAAGGTTTTGGCGCACTGGAAGCCTTGATTGCGCAAAGCGGCGAAAGCGGCCTGTGCTGTCATGGCGATACCCCGACACTGGCCGATCTGTGTCTGATTCCCCAGCTCTACAACGCCCGCCGCTTCCAGCTCGACCTCAGCGCCTACCCTCGCCTGCGTGCCATCGAGCAGCACTGCCTCAGTCTGCCGGCCTTTGATTTGGCGCGCCCGGAAAATCAGCCGGACGCGGCCTGACAACGGTTCGTGTCTGCCCCCGTGGCGCGGCGCAGGCACGACACCAGCCGGCGCGCCCGCTCAGCGCGAGACAAACGGCCGGGTATCATCCAGACACGGATAACGCCGGTTCATTTCCTCGACCCAGCGATCCAGCCTCAGCGCGACGATATCCTCGCGCGCACCGATCAATTCCTCGCGAAACAGCAGGAAGTCCACTGCACATGCGGCAAACAGCGTGCCAATGTTCAACGCATCGGCAAACGGTGCACACTGTTCGGCCAGCACGATCAGCGTCTGCCGATTGCGTGCCTGAATCTGGGCATGTCGCCCATGCCACCATTCATTCTGCGGGCGGTTCATCTTTTCCGCCAGCATGACGATGCTGTTTTCCAGCAGCCCCTCGGCCAGCGCATACAGATTCAATACCTGCCAGCGCATCGCTCCATCGACGAACAGCTTGTCCTGCGCCCCCATCGCATCCAGATACTCGGCAATCAGGCGGCTGCTCAACAGCCATAACCCATCCTCGCATTGCATGACCGGGATCCGTCCGAGCGGGGTGTCCTGATTGTGCGGCGAATCCGCCGAGAAAGCATGGGTAACCTTGTGCAGCTGGATTTGCGAGGCAAGTCCGTGGTGTGCCGCAACCGCACGCACCAAACGCGCATAAGGACTGGTAGTCGAATACCAGAGTTTCATGAAGTCACCTCGCTGTTGGAAGAACTGTCCGTACTGGGCGCCCCCGATCAAGCGTCCCGACGCGATTGATCCACTGCGGCCGTGAACAGTACATCGGTGGAGGAATTGAGCGCGGTTTCGAACGAATCCTGCACGACACTGATGACGAAGCCAACCCCCACTACCTGCATGGCAATATCGTTGTCGATATTGAACAGGCTGCACGCCATCGGGATCAGCAGCAACGAGCCTCCTGCCACCCCGGAAGCACCACAAGCCCCGAGTGTGGCGATGATGGAAAGCAAAAAAGCCGTATGGAAGCTGACCGCAATGCCCAGCGTGTTGGCAGCCGCCAGCGTCAGCACGGTGATGGTGATGGCCGCACCGGCCATGTTGATGGTCGCCCCCAGCGGAATCGCCACCGAATACGTGTCCTCATGCAGGCCAAGCTTCTGGGCAAGCCGCATGTTGACCGGAATATTGGCTGCCGAGCTGCGGGTGAAAAAGGCCGTGATGCCGCTTTCTCGCAGACAGGTGAACACCAGTGGATACGGGTTCTTGCGGGTCTGAATGAACACGATGAGTGGGTTGACCACTAAGGCCACGAACAACATGCAGCCGACCAGTACCGTGAGCAATTGCAGATAGCGTCCCATTTCGGCGAACCCTTCGCTGGCCACCGTGGTAAACACCAAGCCAAAGATGCCATACGGCGCACAACGGATGATCCAGCCGACCACGCGGGAAATCGCCACCGAAAGCGTCTGCACCACCTCGATGGTCGGTGCGCCGACACCACGCAGGGCAATGCCGAGCAGCACACTCCACATCAGGATGCCGATGTAATTGGCTTCAACCAGTGCCGCCACCGGATTGGCCACCAATTTCATCATCAAATCGCGCAGCACTTCGCCCAGTCCCGCACTGGCATTGTCGGCCGCCGCCGCATCCACACCGTCCAGACTCAGCGTGGAGGGAAACAGGAAACTGGCACTGACCGCCACCAGCGCTGCGGCAAACGTGCCAATCAGATACAGCCGCAAGACGGGACGAATATGACTTGCAGTTCCACTGCGGTGACGGGATATCGCATCCACCACCAGAATGAAGATGAGGATGGGCGCAATCGCCTTCAGCGCCCCCACGAACAAGCTGCCCAGCAATTTGGCGAGCTCACCGAGATAGACGGCGATGGTGCTTTCCGCTCCCCACTCCCGTACCACACCCCCGATGGCAAGCCCGAGCACGAGTCCGATGAAAATACGACTGACAAGGCTGAGCGATTTACCCGGCTGACGCATCAACGACTCCGTGAAATCAGGATGAAGACAAAAGCGCCAGACGTGTCTCGAGGCGCTCCAGAAGCTGTGCAAGTTGCTGTTCCCGCGAGCGGCTTTCTTCGCGCAGCAGGTGCAGCTCATGCGCCAGATTGAGTGCAGCCAGTACGGCAACCCGCTCCACCGGTGCCACTCGGTTGTCACCACGCAATTCCTGCATGCGATCTTCCAGAAGACGCGCGGCCGCGATCAGACTGGTGCGCTCCTCCGGCTTGACACCCACGGTATAGCTGCGGTCGAGAATACGGATATTGACCGCCTCGGTGTTGGGCTTTTCGCTCACGGTTGTTGTTCCAGAGTTTTCAGGCGCTCAATCATCGCCTCGACCCGGCTGCGTGCCTCGTCGTTCCGGCGGGCAAGCTGATTGCGTTCTTCCAGCAGCGCCTCGTGCTGCTCACGCAGCTGACGGTTTTCACGGGAAATCTGTTGCTGCCGCCGTGCCAGCGTTTCCAGCTGGCCAAGCAGAGATTCCAGGCGGGTATAGGGGTCAAGTTTTTCCATGGGGTATACCTTGACAGCCAAACAGTGCAATGCGTTGGGAAAGACCAACGGGGCAGACTCGCCCCGTCGGTCAGTTACATTACATCATGCACGCTTCAGGCGCTGCCCGGCCCTTCCAGCAGGGCGCGCTTGACCATGCCGACCAGAAGGTCCAGCTCGGCCTCGTCTAGGGCAAAATGCGGAGTGAAGCGCAGGGAGTTCTCGCCGCCGTGGATGACGCCAAGACCCTGCTCGCGCAGCCATTCCTCGCTACTGCCGGCACCATAGCCCTTGTACTGCTTGGCAAGCTCGCAGGAGAACAGCAGGCCCGTGCCCTGCACCTTGGTGATGAGGCCGGGCAGCTCGGCCTTCAGGGCTTCGAGCTTGGCCACTGCCTCACTGCCGCGATTGCGGATGTTGGCACGCAGCGCCGGGGTCAGGCTGCCGAGTACGGCGCAGGCCACATCCAGCGCACGCGGGTTGGCGGTCATGGTGTTGCCGTACAGGCCGCGCTTGTAGGTTTCAGCTGCACGCTCGCCGAGTGCCAGCACCGACAGCGGGTATTGCCCGGCATTGAGCGCCTTGGAATAGGTTTCCAGATCCGGTGGGGTGATGCCTTCGAAACCGGGGTAATCGACGAAGGAGAGATAACCCGAGGCGCGCAGACCGGCCTGAATCGAGTCCACCAGCAACAAGGCACCATGGGCAGCGGTCAGCTCGCGTGCCACATCGTAGAACTCGCGCGGCACGCTGCGGCCAGGGTCGCCCTCGCCCATCACCGGCTCCATGAACATCGCCTCGATGAACCAGCCATTGGCGTCGGCATCGGCGAATGCCTGCTTCAGCGCAGCCACGTCATACGGCTCGATGGCGATCACCGAGGTTTCGTTGCGGTAGCTGGCAAGGTCCTGGATGTAGGTCTTGCGGGTCGAGTCCGAATACAGCGCCGGACGGTCGGTGCGGCCATGGAAGGAGCCTTTCACCACCAGCCGCTTGATGCTCTTGCCGGCATGGCGGGCACCGGGGTCGGTCTGGGTCTTGGCGTTGGCATCGACGATGCGCGAGGCCAGCGACACCGATTCGGAGCCGGAGTTCAG